>NZ_JARWOP010000001.1 GCF_029868745.1 Nocardia wallacei
CGCTGCCGAAACTGACCAAGGAACTCGCCAAGGTCCCCACCGGCACCGACGTGCTGGTCGAACTCACCGTCGACTTCCTCGACCACGCCTCCTACGAAGCCATCCACGACTGGGCCCGCCAACACGAAAACACCGGCGGCAACGTCGAATTCGTGGAAATCGGCACGGCGCGGATGGCACACGCCACGGCCGGTCCGCCCAAGCGCGGCCAGGCCCGCGGCCTGCTCGACGAGGTACTGGGCCCGTGGCAGGAGCGGTCCGACAATCCGGTGGCGACCGGTGTGGCCGCCTACCACCGCAGCCACGCCCACGTGGTGCGGCCGCACCTGGATGAACTGCGCGACCGGCAGGACCCGCACTCGCTGTTCCTGACCTGCGCCGATTCCCGGATCGTGCCCAATGTGATCACCAACAGCGGTCCGGGCGACCTGTTCACCGTCCGCAACGTCGGCAACCTCATCCCCGCCGACAGCTCGGACACCTCGCTGGAGGCGGCCATCGCGTTCGCGGTGGACAACCTGCAGGTGCGCAATGTGGTCGTGTGTGGTCACTCGTCGTGCGGCGCCATGAAGGCGCTGCTGTCCGGCGCCTCGGCCGGACCGGGGCTGGACAACTGGCTGGCCCACGGCCGGCCCAGCCTGGAGACCTACCGGGCCGGGCATCCGGTGCGGGCCGCCGCGGCGGCGGCCGGTTACGACGAGGCCGCCCAGCTGAGCATGGTGAACGTCGCCGTGCAGCTGGAGACCCTGCACGCCCACCCGGTGATCCGCCGGGCGGTCACCGAGCGCGGTCTCACGGTGTCGGGGTTGTTCTTCGACATCTCCTCGGCCAACGTCTTGGAGGTCACCGCGGAGGGCATCAGCGAGATCGTGGATCAGCCCACCGCGCCGGTCACGGTCTGACAATCCGGGGCGGGGGCCCCCCCCCACCCGCGCCGCCCCACCCCCGCCCCCCACCCGGCAAAACGCACCGCGATGTTAGTGCGCGGCCCCGTCTTGCTCCTGCGCGCCGATCCGGCGGTGTTCGCCCTGACCGCCGACACCGACGCGATGCTCGTGCGGGAGCACGCCCGTGAGGGGCACATCCGAATGCTGCCCGGCGTCGGGCACGGAC
>NZ_JARWOP010000002.1 GCF_029868745.1 Nocardia wallacei
GCGTGTAGCTGTCCGAAGGGTTCGTGCAGGCGGTGGCCGTTGATCTGCTCGTCGTCGATGTAGAGCTGTTGGAAGATTGCCTGATTGAACAGGCGGCGCTGGTGTTCGTTGCAGCGGCGATACAGTTCTTGGGGGTTCTCCAGCAGTGTGAGCGCGGCGTCGATGAGTCGGGCGCTGGATGACAGGTCTTCGGTCGTTGTTGCCAGGCGTTCGGTCAGTCGTCGCCGTTGGTGGGCGATGTCGCGGAGTTTGGCTTTGATCTTGGGCTGCGGAAGGGTGGCGTCGGCTGCCAGGTCGATGAGGTTCTCTTCCTGGGCGTCGAGTGCCTGCAGTTCGGTGGTCAGTTGTTTCTGGAGGAGTCGGTCGGCGGTCTCTTGAGCGTTGATGGCTTCGGCGATCTGGTTGCGGATGCTGGTGATGAAGTCGCTGCGGAATCGGATCGTCGCGTAGTGCGCCTCGACGGCGTCTTCGACAAGGGCGACGTTGATGTGTGGCGCGTTGCAGGTGCCCTTCTGTTTGTTGCGGCAGAAGAAGTAGAGGTATTCGTTGCCGTGTCGGTTGGTTGTTCGCTGGATGATCATCCGCCCGACGGTCCCGGTCCGCTGGCAGCGTCCGCAGAACAGTGACCCTTTGAGGTAGTGGTGGTGGACGCGTCGGCGTTCGTGGGCGTTGGTCCGGGATTCGAGGATCTCTTGGACGTTGTCGAAGAGGTTCTCGTCGATCAGCGGCTCGTGTCGGCCCTGCATCTCCTCGCCCTTGTAGATGACGTAGCCGAGGTAGTAGCGGTCGCGCAGCATCGTCGAGAGCTTGTTTTTGGATACTCGTTGGGCGGGGTGGCGGTGGGTCGGTCGGGTGCGCAGTCCGCGGTCGTAGAGTTCCTCGGATAGTTCGTCGAGGGTGTAGTCGCCGGTGGCGTACAGCTGGAACGCGAGCTGGACGAGCGGTGCGCGTTCGGGGTCGACGCCGATGGTGCGGATCTCGCGGCCGTCGAATCGGTCGAAGATGTTGAGGTACCCGAGCCGGGCGCGGCCGAGTGTGCCGCCGTTGCGGGCTTTCTGGCCCATCTTGTAGGAGATGTCGGCGCCGGACTCGCGGGACTGGTACTCGTTGAAGGTGGCGAGGATGCCGTGCATGAGCTGGCCGACCGGCGAGTCGTCGATGGATTCAGTGGCGGAGACCAGGGTGACGTTTCGCTTGCGGAGGTCGGCCATGACGATGGCGTCGTCGAACCGGTTTCGGGCCATACGAGACAGTTTGTAGACGATGACGTAGTCGACGTCTTGATGGTTTCGAATTCGAGCGAGCAGTTTTTGGAACTCGACTCGTTTCGACATTTCGGTCGCACTCCGGCCAGGCTCGATGTATTCGTCGACGATGGTCAGGCCGAGTTGATTTGCCTTGTTCTGGCAGGCGACACGTTGAGCGGGAATCGATATGCCTTCCGGGTCGTAGTCTGTCTTGAACTGCCCCGGCGATGAGACACGTAGGTAGATGACAGCACGGTCGCCCGCCTTCAAAGGTGCTGGCAGTGATGGGAGTTCGGATGCCAAGTCGTCATCCGCATCGTTCCCCGGGCCTACGTACGCGCTCACCATGGAGATTCCTTATTCTCGACGTCACGGTATTTTCGCGATCGATATTATTATGATTCG
>NZ_JARWOP010000003.1 GCF_029868745.1 Nocardia wallacei
TTCGGGTCGCACGGTCGCTGAAGTTGCCCGGGAGCTGGGTATTCACGAGAGTCTGCTGGGGACGTGGGTCAAAGATGAGCGGCGCAGGATCGCCGCGGCCGAGATCCACGGGGAAAAGCCCTTGGATGCTGCGGAGCGGGCCGAGTTGCAGCGGCTGCGGAGGCAGGTCGCTGAACAGGACAAAGACATTGCGTTCCTGAAAAAAGCGTCGGCGTACTGTGCCGCGATGCAGACGAACCGGCCCGGTTCGATCTGATGGCCGAGTACGCCGGCCCCGACACTGCGACCGGCGTTGCTGGTGCCGATCTGGCTGCAGGGCACCGGTTTTCGGTTCGCCGCATGGCGCGACTGTTGCGGGTATCAACCTCGGGCTATTACGCGTATGTGAATCGCAGGGCGGCAACGGTTCTCACCGACCGGCAGCAGCGGCGGGCGGATCTGGAGACGAAGATCGCCGCGGTTCATCGCGAATCGCACGGCACATACGGATCACCGCGGATCACCGGTGAGTTACGCGATCGGGGCGAGCGGGTCTGCGCCAAGACCGTCGCCAAGATCATGGCGCAGGCCGGGCTCGAGGGGATCAGTCCTCGAACGTTCAAAGTGCGCACCACCGTGACCGATCCGGCGGCCGCGTCCCTCCGGATCTGGTGGCCCGCCGCTTCGATCAGGGTCGTCCCGACGCCGTCTGGACGACCGATATCACCTACCTGACCTGTGGTCAGGGGGATCTGTTCCTCTGCGCGATCCGCGACGGCCACACCCGCAAAGTGCTCGGCTACAGTCTGGCCGATCATATCGGCGCCGGCATGGTCACCACAGCGATCGATGCCGCGGTCGAGATACGCGGAGGCCGGGTCCAGGGCACGATCCTGCATTCGGATCGCGGTGGGGAGTTCACCGCGCATTCGACCGCGCGAGCCTGCTGGCGCCACGGGTTGCTCCGGTCGATGGGAGCGACCGGAATCTGCTGGGACAACAGCCCTTCAGAATCGCTGTGGTCAAGTTTCAAACACGAGCACTACTACCGGCACACCTACGCGACGAAGGCCGAACTCGTTGTCTCGGTTGACAAGTGGATGAACTACTACAACACTATCCGGCGGCACTCCGCGATCGGGAACCAAAGCCCCGACGACTACGAGCGTTCACTTCGAACCACTGCCGCCTGAATCTGCAAGCCCCCTGTCCACCATTCGGGGTGAACCTCA
>NZ_JARWOP010000004.1 GCF_029868745.1 Nocardia wallacei
GGCGGGGGGGGGGGGGGGGGGGGCGGCCCCTGCGCCCCCGCCCCCCCCCCCCCCCCCCCCCCCCGCCGGGGCGGGGGGCCCCCGCCCCCCCCCCGGCCCCCCCGCCCCCCCCCGGCGGCCCCCCCCCCCCCCCCCCCACGATCGCGCCCACGGCGACGCCGCAAGCCACCAGCGCGACAGCGACCACGACCCGGAGCCGACCCGGCACCCGGCGGGATTTGCGGGCGGGCGGGGCCAGCGTGCGCTGTACGACATCGGGATCGAGCGCCCACTCGGGTGTCGGGATCTGCGGCGCCGCCGCGGCCGGTGGGCTCGCCGGTGCGTCACCGGGCTGCCAGGTCAGCTCCGGCTGCTGCGACGGAATGTCTTGCATCAGCCAGTCGGGAGGTCCCAGGGGCGGGCCGAACCCCGGCAGTTGCGCCGGTCCGGGCCCGGTATCCGCGGGCCGGTTGGACCGGCCGGTATCCGCACCCACCGCTCTCCTTCCCTCCTGTCCCACAAGAGGTCTCACACCACGACGACGATGCCACCGCAGCGCCGCGACTCACAACAACGACGTCTTCCCATCATTGGCAACAATGGATAGTTGCGCCGAGCCGCGAACAGTCTCTCGCATTCGGGCGGTTCTCGCCACCGCAATCATGATCATTTCCCCGGGACAAAGCCGGCGGAGCGGCGCCGGGAAACGCTCGGCGGAATCACTACCGAACAGAAACATGCCGCCGCGGCCCGTTATCGGAATAGATCGAACGGGCCGGTGAAAATAATTGCCATTCGCAATGTCCGACAAGAGCCGGTGACGCAGCGGGGACACCGGGCGGCGGCCACCGCCACTCGCTATCAGTAACTTGCCGGAAACACGCGGTACGGCCTCGATCCCACGAGTCGGGCCGAAGCATCGGCAGCCTGGCCAGCACAACCCGTGCCACCGCCCGGAACAGGCGTGATCCAGGTCTCAGACCAGGCATGTTAGTCGTGTCACAGGACCAGACCGAGAGGCATGCTCGTGGTTCGCCGTCGTACCCGCGCCGGCTCCTCGGCACCCCGAGGGCAAACCCCCACGGAAGACGGTGATTCGGACACCGTCCAACGACTTGTCCCAAATTCTGAGTCGCAGACATTTCGCAAACTTCGATGTGACCCAGCTCTCCGAGTGGTACCGTTGTTGCGGTTGACCTCGTAAGTACACGGTTCTACGGTAATTTCGATGGTCGAAGCAGCCCGTCGCCGATTCAAACTAAATATTCGACCGGAGAAAATGGGCGATCCCCGTTCACCTCACCGGTTCAACGATATAAAGAAAGCCTCAGGCTCAGAAGAATGGTTCAGCCAAACACCCCGCGCAGCAATGAAGTTCAGCTTCGTCGACCCGAAATCGGGCGGCAGGCACGCGATGTCGCGATGACGAGTCGCGATCTACGTGTGTACTGGGGTTTTCTATGTGCGGCAGCGCTGAGCCTCGCCACCACCGTCCTGCTCTTCCAGCCCTGGCTGACCGCCCAGGGCCCGAACGGCCGGATCCTGGCCGACGCCTTCGGCCGGACGCAGGGCACCACCGACGCGAACACCGCCGACACCTGGGGCGAGGGCGCGTACCCGGCGCACATCAGCGGCGGCTGGGGCATTCTCACCGCCGCCGCGGCGATCACGACGATCTTCGCGGTGGGCATGTACCTGCGCGACGGTAGCCCCTCGCTGGCCCTGCTCGTGCTGGGATCCAGTGCGGGACAGGCTCTTTCGGTGTTCTGCACGCTGCTGTACCTCAACGGCAAGAGCCAGGCGTTCAAGACCCTCGTCGAGACTTCCGGCACCGGCGGGCTGCGGGATCTGCTGTCGGGCAACGGCACCTCGAATATTCGTGAGGTCGCCAGTGTCAGCCTGGGCGCGGCGGCCATGCTCGGCGGCATCACCGCGCTCGGCTGCGTCCTGATCGTGCTGACCTCCATCATGCCGATCCGCGGCAACGGCCAGGCCGCGACCGGCCTGCCCGCCGATCCCGGTCCGGACGCCCCGGCACAGCCGACCCCGACGCCCGAGAGCACGCATTCGGCCAGGGCGCTCAACGCCTCCGACGCCGACCGGCGTGCCGCCGTCCCTGCGCCGCGGCCCGACACCCGGCCGCACGCCGAAGCTCGCCTGGACGGAATGATCGTCCGCCTGCCGTTCGCGCCGAGCACCGCCCGGACCGATTCCCCGCTGTTCGCGGGCTCGGCCGCCGAACGCTGAGGGTTCGCGAACACATACTCGATGGGCACCCGCTCCACTATTGGAGCGGGTGCCCATCGCTTTTTACGGTCACTCAGCGTGCCGCGGAGAAGGCGCCCGCGGAGGCGGCGAGTGCGGCGCCGTTCGCCGCACGGTCGGGAAGGTCCGGATCGGGCGGCGTACGCAGCAGGACCAAGTGGTGATAGAGCGGCGCGGTCGAGGCGACCAGCAGCGCACGCGCGTCGACGCCGGGCGAAAGTTCTTGACGCCGGATCGCCCGCTCCACGACGATCTCGCACTGCGCGTACCGGTCCTCCCATAGCCGTCGCAGCGCACGGGCGGCCTCCTCGGACCGGAACGACACCGCGATGAGGGCGGCCGCGATCGACGGCTGCTCGAGCAGCGAGTCCTGAATCTCCGTATTGAGCGCCGCCAGGTCGCCGCACAGTGAGCCGGTGTCGGGCGGCTCCCAGTCGAGATCGCCTGCGGCGGTGAAGATGTCGGCGATCAGGCCGCCGACATCGTGCCAGCGGCGGTACACCGTCGCGCGGTGGACACCGGCGCGGGCGGCCACCGCGTCGACGGTCAGCGCGTCGTAGCCGTGCTCGGCCAGCTCCGCCTGGACCGCGTCGAGCACCTGGGCGCGGATGCGGGCGGTCCGGCCACCAGGGCGGGCACGGGCCGACGGTCCGGGGCTGTCGGGGGGTCGGGAACTGTCGGCGGGCGGGGCGGAATTCATCGGCAGGATCCGTTTGCTTGACGGGGCAGGACTGTAGCGCTATCTTAATGCAACAGTTGTCGCACTAGTGAGGTTTGCCGATGTTCTTCCGGAGTGTTCACCCGGCCCTGCGGTCCCCCGTGGCCGCGAAGTCCTCGAATGCTTCGGAGTGTGTGCATGCCTACCCAGATCACCGCGCTCGCGGTCAGCAAGTCCTTCGACGGCCGATGCGTCCTCGATGAGGTGACGTGTTCGCTCGCCGCGGGGGAGCGCCCGGGCATAGTCGGAGAGAACCGGTCCGGCAAGACGCCCCAGCAGCGCCTGTTAGCCGGGCGGGGGCGGCCCGATCAAGGCGAGATCGTGGTCCAGGCCGCCCGCGGG
>NZ_JARWOP010000005.1 GCF_029868745.1 Nocardia wallacei
GGCGTCCACCAGGGTGCCCACCCACTCGCCGCGCCCAAACCCCTCGGCCCGGGATATCACCCCGAGGCCGCCTTGGGGGCCCCCGGCCGCGGCCCGCCCCCCCGCGCCCGCCACCTCCTCGGCGGCCACCGGCTGCACACCTCCGTCCGGCAGCCGCACCGCGCCGCCGGTGGTGGCGGAATCGGCTATCCCTCCGGCGAATTCGAAGAACTGGGTCGCGTGCACCAGCGAGTAGCGCAGACCCGATTCCTTGATGAGTCGCTCCTGCGCCACCTTCGCCCGCAGGTACCCGGACTCGGGCAAGCGGTCGGCGCCGACCACCGACAAGGCGACGTAGTGGCCGACGCCGGCGCCGCCCGCGGCCTCGAGCAGGTTGGTGGTCGCCGTGCGGAAGAAGGTCATGACGTCGTCGTAGGCGAACGACGGCGAGTTGGAGACGTCGACGAGCACGTCCGCCCCCTGCAGCACCTCCTTCACGCCTTCGCCGGTGATCGTGTTGACGCCCGTATTGGGCGAGGCCGCAACCGCCTGGTGGCCGTGCTCACCCAGACGAGTGACGACCTTCGAGCCGATGAGCCCGGTGCCGCCGATGACGACGATCTTCATGGTCTTTCCTTCCGTTGCAGTGGTGTTCGGAGTCGGTGGAAAATGCCTCTGTATCGAGGACAGGAGAGGCGGCGCATTCGTGACGGGCACGCGTTCGTCCCGTCACCCGCCGACTTCGCTCACGCCCGCTGGTCGACCGGCACGTATTCGAAGGTTGGGCCCGCGGTGGTGCGGCCGTCGCCGCTCGGCATCTTCATCAGCGCCTGGGCTTGGGATTTCAGGGCATACATCGCCCCGACCGCTTCCCGCATCTGCGCGGGGTTGCCGTTGAACGTGTCCTCCAGCAGATACAGCAGCAGACAGTAGGTGTTGTTGAACTTCTCCTGCGCCAGCCGCACCGGGCTGCCTTCGGGATAATCGCTGGTGCGCGGGTTGGGGCGCATCGGCAGCACGCCATCGGGATCCACCGCGATCGGTTCTCCGGTGGGGCCGGATTGCGGTGTGTCACCGAGCCGGAACCGGCGTCCCTCCTTCAGCTCGACGAAGCGGTAGTAGTGGGCCACCTGATCGCGTTCGGGGTGGAAGACGTCCTTGTCGCCGTCCCACACCGCGGTCCGGGCCGCGCCCTCGCCCTGCTCGATGATCTCCGCCAGCGCGGCCAGCGCCGACTTCAGATCGTGCACTGCGACGACTTGGCCTCCACCGCTGCTGAAGTGCATCTCCTGCAGTTGCCGGTGCGGGTCGCCGCAGAAGACCGCGTCCTCGCCGAGGGCGTCGGTCAAGGTGCGCAATCCGGACTCGAGGGCGGCGTAGAACTGCCCGATGGTGTGGTAGTCCTGCGATTCCGGTGGTGCGTCGGCCGCTGCGGGCCGCTCGACGTTCAGGAACAGTTCCAGCGCTTCGGGTCCGAACGGCACCAGGTCGAGGTGCACGGACGGATCCCCGTGCGGTAGTGGATGCGGGTACGGCGGCAGCAGTTGGGGCGCGTCCAGCTTCGGCTCACCACCGACGGCGTTGAGCAGGTTCGCCGCCAGTGCCAGGTGCAGCATCTCCTCGACGAACACGCTGCTGATCGCCTGTGCCGCTTCGGGATTGCGACCCGGCTCCAGCGAGTACAGCGCGCACAGGTAGGGCGGGATGGTCGCGTGCTCGAGCTCGATCGCCCATTGCAGATGGCGGCGTAGATCGTCCAGCGAATCGATGGCAGGGATGCCGGTGTCCATGCGTGAACCTCGTCTCGGCGAAGTCGGCGGAGTCTGTCGGCAGCAAGGACAAGACGGCCCGGCGAATTGTGACGGGGTGTCGCCGGACACTGTCCGGCGCCCTTTCGTATCCGGATATTTCCGGCCAGGATGATGCCTGGGTGATCGCTGGCGTCTCCAGTGCGGATCGACCGAGGTGAGAAAGCAGGCGGCGGTGGGATTGCGGCGAAATGTGGGACTGGTGGGCCGGCGATCGGAGTGCGCCGCGCTCGACCAGCTGATCGCCGCCGTGCGCACGGGCGAGAGCCGGGTGCTCGTGGTCCACGGCGCACCCGGAGTCGGCAAGTCCGCGCTGCTCGAATACCTCGAGGACCTCGCGACCGGACTGCGTGCGCTGCGCGCGGTCGGCGTCGAGGCCGAGATGGAGCTGCCGTTCGCCACGCTCCACCAGCTGTGTGTACCGCTGCTGGACCGGATGATCGCACTGCCCGCGCCACAGCGCGACGCCCTCGAGACGGTGTTCGGAATGCGTACAGGCACCGCGCCGCAACCCTTCCTGGTCGGGCTGGCCGTGCTGAGTCTGTTCTCGGACGCCTCGGAGAGCGGCCCGGTGGTGTGTGTGATCGATGACGCGCAGTGGATGGACCAGGCTTCGGCGCAGGTCCTCGGCTTCGTGGCCCGGCGGCTGCTGGCCGAATCGGTGGCGCTGGTCTTCGCCACCCGTCACCGCGCCCACCAGCTGCTGGGCCTGCCCGAACTCGAGGTCTCCGGGCTGACCAGGGCCGACGCCCTCGCCCTGCTCGAGTCGGCGACTCATGTCCGGCTGGATTCCCACATCCGTGACCGCGTCGTCGCCGAGGCCGCCGGCAATCCGCTCGCTCTGCTGGAGTTGCCGCGTGAACGCACCGTCACGCAGCTGGCGGGCGGATACGGTCTGCTGCACTCCGAGACGCTGCCCACCCGCATCGAGCAGAGCTTCCTGCACCGGATCGCGGCGCTGCCGGAACAGAGCCGACTGCTCCTGCTGATCGCCGCCGCCGAACCGGTCGGGGATCCCGCGCTCGTGTGGGGCGCCGCCGACCGGCTCGGCATCGCACCGGCGACGGCGCTCGACGAGGACACCGAGCGGCTGGTGTCGTTCGACATCCGGGTGACGTTCCGGCACCCGCTGGTGCGGTCCGCCGTCTATCGGGCCGCCGAGGACGCGGAACGCCGTGCGGTGCATCTGGCCCTGGCGGAGGTCACCGACCCCGGAGTCGATCCGGATCGCCGGGCGTGGCATCTGGCCGCGGCGGCCGCCGAACCGGACGAGGCCGTCGCGGCGGAACTCGAGCGGTCCGCCGATCGAGCCCAGGCTCGCGGCGGAATGGCCGCGGCCGCCGCGTTCCTGCAGCGGTCGGTATTGCTGACCGTCTGCGCCGAGCGCCGCGCGGAGCGTGGCGTGGCGGCCCCGGGCGCCCCCCGGCCCCCCGGGGGCCAGGGCCCCCCCCCGCGCGGACACCAAATATACCCAAAAAATGAGCCCACCCGAAAACAAAGGGGCCCCGCCCAAAAAGGTG
>NZ_JARWOP010000006.1 GCF_029868745.1 Nocardia wallacei
CACCACAACCCCACCGCCCACACCCACCGCGACACCTCCAACAACAGCCGCGCATAACGACACGACCGCACTGATACACCGACCCCCACCCCCCCCTCGCACGCCAACGCACCAACCCCCCCCCTACCCCACTGCCCCCCAGTGCTACTCCCCCCCCCCGCACCGAAACCCCACACGCCACCACCCCACCACCGTCAACGGCCCCGACTTCCTCGCAACGCGACCGCAGTGACAATCCACCCACCACAACCCCATCGCCCACACTCGACGCAACGCCACCGCCAAAAGCCACGACTTCCTCGCGGCACGATCGCGGTGACGCTCCGCCCGCCACTACGCCATCGCCTTCGCTCGAGGCGACGCCTCTGCCAACGGCTGTGCCCTCGCGCCACGGCCGCGGTAGTGCTGGGCTCGAGGTGGCCGGAACCGGGTTCATCGCCGACCTCGCATTGCCCAGGCGCGCAGGCCGTCTGCTGTCAGTAGGACGCACATGATGATTACGCCTGCTGCTGCGGCGGTGGCGGCGGCCAGGCCGGTGTCGCGGTCGGCGACGGAGCCGGCGAGGAGGGCTCCGAGGCCTGGGTAGTTGAAGAGGCTCTCGACGACCAAAGCGCCGCCGAGCAGCATGCCCACCGTCGTGGCGTAGGAGGCCGCGATGGCGGGTAGTGCTACCGGGAAGATGTGTCGGGTCATCAGGCGGGTCGGCGAAAGGCCTTCCAGCTCCGCGTGTTCCACGTGTGGCGCGCGGGCGGCGTCGGCGAGTGCGCCGCGGACCACCCGGGTGTTCCAGCCGGTCTGTGGCAGTGCCAGGGCCAGGGCGGGGAGCACCAGCATGTCGGCGCTCGCGGGGAATCCGGAGCGACCGGCGACGGTCACGGCGGGCAGCCAACCGGCCGCGAACGAGAAGACCGCGATCAGTCCGGCGGCGACCACGAACTCCGGCAGCGCGACCACCATCGCGGTCGCCGGTTGCAGTATCCGCGCGGCCCACCCGTCCGGCTTTGTCGCCCACCACATTCCGCACGACATCGACGCGAAGACGGTGACCGCGAAGGCGATTCCGCCCAGCAGCAGCGTCTGCGGCGCGGACGCGGCGAGCAGATCGGCGATCGGCCGACCGTGCGCCGTGGCGCCGAAGTCACCCGTGACCAACCCGCTCAGCCACGACCAGAATCGTTGCGGCAGCGGCCGGTCCAGCCCGAGTTCGTGCCGCTTGGCGGCGACCGTCTCCGGGCTCGCCCCGCGATCCAGCGCCGCGCGGGCGGCGTCGCCGGGCAACACCGAGACCGCGCAGAACACCAGCGTCAACAACACCAGCAACAGCCCGACCCGGCGCAGCACGAACCCGGCCACCGCGACCGCGACACCGCCGCGCCCACGGTCCGTGACGCCGAGCACCGCCGGTTCGGCGACCACACTCACGTGAGCCATACCCGTTCCAGCTGCACGCGCCCGAACCCGCCCAGCGTCGGCAGGTCGCGCACCCGGCTCGACGCGATATCGATGCCGTCGGCCATGCCCCACACCAGGTATCCGCCCCGATCGTGCTCGATCTGCTGCACCGCCCGGCACGCCCTGGCATACGCGGCCGGATCGGCGGCACCCAGCGCCGCGGCGGTAGCGGCGTCGAATTCGTTGTCGGCGAAGGCGGTTTCGTTGCGATTGCTGCCCGAGGACAGCAGCTTGGCGGCGTAGAACAGCACCGAGTCGTTGGTGCCCCAGTTGACCGTGTACAGCGGCGCGTGCAACCAGGTGCGGTCGTAGAAGGTGCCCGAGTCCTGCACTACCACTTCGACATTCACGCCGATATCGCGCAGCTGGGTGGCGAATACCCGCGCCGACTCCACCTCGCCGGGCGCCTCCTCCTTGGTGACCAGCTGGTAGGTCGCGCCGGTACCGAAACGCGCCTCCGCCAGCAGCGCCCGCGCCCGGTCCGGGTCGCGGCGACGCTGCGGAATATCCTTGGCGTACTCCGGATCCCCGGTGCCGAGGACGTCGTTGGCGACGCTGCCGTACCCCGAAAAGGCCTGCGCCACCAGCGCATCGCGGTCCGCGGCCAACCGCAGCGCGGTGCGCACCCGCGGGTCGGCGAAGGGTCCGTCGGCGGTGCGCATGGCGATAGCGACCGCGGTGTCGTTGGGCCGCCGGACAACTTGCAGGTCACCGCGCCCGGCGGCGGTGCGCCCGGCGATCGCGCCAACGTTGGACGCCAGGTCGACCTGCCCGCCGACCACCGCGTTCGACAGCGCGTCCACGTTGTCGAACATGGTGACCTCGATGGCCTCCAGCCGCGGCCGCGGCCCGTGCCAGGAGTCGTTGCGCACCAGCCGGGCGTTGCCCTGCCGATAGGACTCGAGCCGAAAAGGCCCGCTCCCCACGGCATTCGAGAAGTCCGTCGTCCCCTGCTTGACCGTGAACGTCATCAGCCGCACCAGCACCGGAATCTGAGTGTTCGGCGCCGCCGCCGTCACCACCACGCGGCCCGGCCCGTCGGCGGCGATGTCGTCGGGCCGCGCCACCGGCATCTTCGACTCGCCGCCTACCTCACGCAGGCGACGCAGCGACCACACCACATCCTCGGCGGTGACCGGACTGCCGTCGTGGAAGGTCGCGCCCTCGGCGAGAGTGAACACCCAGCGCCGCTGCGCGGCATCCGCGGACCAGGCGGCGGCCAGGCGCGGCTGCACGGTCGGGTCGACGCCGGGCACCGTGAGCGGCTCGTAGATCAGCGACGCGATCAGGAAGTCGCTCTCATTGCTCAGGTTCGCGTGCGGATCCTGTTGCAGCGCTGAGGCTTTGCCCAGTGCGCCGACACGTAGGGTGCCGGTGTCGCCGGAGGCGCGCCCGCAGGCGCCCAGTGCCAGTGCGGCACCCACTCCGAATCCGGCGCCGAGCAACCGTCGTCTGGTCATGGTCGTCATCGCAGGTGCCTCGTCCCTCATCCGAGTCAGCTATGCCAGCCAAGGCTAACCTTATGATTCTGCGATACAGGGCATCCGGACGTCCACGTCGCCCTCGGACACCGGCGCGTCGGACCGATTAGCTGCATGGTTACCCTGCTAGCTGATCTCCGCGCTCTCCGTTCACCTTTCCCGCGACACACTTTAGGTAAGCCTTGCTTAAGCTCTCGGGAGAGACTAATTTCGCAGACCGAGTCTTCACCACCTGCTTCACCACCGTTGCGAAGAAGGGAATTCCTGGTGGAAAACGTTCTCTGCGAACGTATGACGCACCACCCCACCGAATCGGACGAGATCGAACGACGCGCGCTGCCCGCCGCGGCCGCACAGGCCGTTCGCGACACGGCCCGCGACATCGCGGTCACAATCGAGAGCATGCCGGGTTCCGCCGCGCGCGCCGCCACTCTCACCGATCCGGCGCTGATCGACTTGATCGACACGCATGCCGCACGTTTACCCGAGGCCGTGCGCACCGTGCTGCGACCGCCCGTGTCCGCGGCCGGCGCCGCGATCGTGAGCCGGTTACCGCTGAGCGACGAAGAATTGGGCCCCACCCCGCGCGACTGGCGGCAGGCCGCCGCGTGGAGCGGCGATCCGGCCCATCGCCACGCCTCGTTCCAATGGGACATCACGATGCTCCTGCTGGCCCGCGCCGCCGGTGCGCCGTTCGGGTGGGCGGGCCAGCAGAACGGCCGGATGGTGAACAACATCGTCCCTTCTCCCGGGCACGAGCACGAGCAGTCCGGCGCCTCCAGCACCACGCTGCTCACCCCGCACACCGAGGACGCCTTCCACCCCCGCCGCGCCCACCTGCTCATGCTCGGCTGCCTGCGCAACCCGGACCGCGTCGGCACCACGGTGTCGTCGGTGCGGCAGGTGCGCCTGGACGAGCGGCAAAGGCGGCGGCTGAGCGAGCCGACGCTTCCGATCCTGCCGGATGTCTCCTACGGCACCGATTTTCACCGGTACCCGGCGACGCCGCTGCCGACCGTCGGTGACCACGACGGCCGCCCGACGCTGCGTTACGACCCGGCCTACACCCCGCTCGACGACGCCGACGCCGAATTCCGCAGCGCCTACGCCCATCTCGGGGCCGAGCTGGAGCGGGTATGCCGCACGGCCGTCCTCGCGCCGGGTGATCTGTTACTGGTGGACAACGACGTGGTAGTACACGGACGGGTGCCGTTCACACCGCGCTACGACGGGACGGACCGCTGGCTCAAACGGGTCAACATCCGCCTGCCGCGCCGCAGGCCCGCGGCCGAGGCCGCCGAAAGTGGTTACGGCCAGCGCACGGTCACCCCCTTCGACTCGAAAGATACTGCGACACAGGAGGTTCCAGACCGATGAACCGAGGAAGCCAGTGACCACCCGGCGCATCCCGCTGCGGGTACTCAGCCGCAGCGACCTCGCCGACGTCCCGATCACCCCGGTGGACGTGGTGCGCGCCGTCGAGGAGGCGTATATCGCACTGGCGTCGGGAGATTCGGACAATCCGCGCAAGCTCAGCGTCGCCCATCCCGACGGCTGGTCGGTCGCCTACGCCATGCTCGGCCGCGACGGCCGGCGCCGGGTGGTGGCGATGAAGACGTCCTACAAATTCGATCCCAGCCACGACCGCAGCACCAAGCGCTACTACACCACGATCACGCTGTACGACGACGCCACCGGCATGCCGATCGCGATGATGGACTGCGCCCGGGTCGGCGCGCTGCGCACCCCGGCGGTGTCGGCGCTGCTGGTCCGCGAGACCATCCGCTCCGATGCGCGCAGCGTGCTGCTGATCGGCACCGGCACGCAGGGCCGGAACGCGCTGCCGCACCTGCTCGCCGCGAACCCGCAGCTGAATCACCTGATGCTGTACGGCACGCATCCGGACGGGCTGAAGGCGGTGCACGAGCAGTTGGCCGCCCATCACCCGCACGCCGAACTGGAGACCGTGTCGGATCCCTACGCGGCCGCGCGCGAGGCCGATGTCGTGCTCGCGACGGCCGGTCCCGGCACCAAGGTCGCCCTCGAATCCGGGGATCTGGCACCGGGTTCGGTGGCGGTGCTGGTCGGCTACGGACTCGCGCCGTCGGCGCTGACCGACGCCGACCGGGTGGTCGCCACCAACGCCGAGCAGATGTCGCTGACCGGCACCGACATGGCTGGCCCGGACGGCCGCCTGCGACCCGTCGATATCGAGCTGCCGCAGATCCTCAGCCGCCGCGGCGTCGGCCGCACCAGCGACGACCAGCGCATCTTCGTCTACAACAGCGGCCTGGTCCTCACCGACATCGCCGTCGCCCACGCCCTCGCGGAACGCGCCATCGCCGACGGCCGCGGCACGGAGGTCCCCATATGGGATTGAACGCGGGCGCGCCACCGTGCGCCGCGCCCGCGCTGCCCGCCCATCGGGACGACTGGGAGCGGCGATTGCTGGCCGATCCGGACTTGTTGGGGGACATCGCGTTCGCGGTCGGCGGCCCGTTTCACGTGATGTTCCCGGCGCGGGTGGGGCGCACTATCGCGGCGTTCCGGGAGGTGTTCGAGCGAACCGGGGTCGACGGCGCGATCTACTACGGCAAGAAGGCGAACAAGGCCGGGTGCGTGGCGCGGGCGTGGGCGCGCGCCGCCAGCGCGCGGCGCGGGGGGGGCGGGAGCGAGGTGTAATTAAAGAAGGGGCACGCGCTGAGCCGCTGGCAGCAGTTCGCCGAGCACGGCCCGCCACCGGACCTCGACGACTGGTCGCGACGCAACCTGGACCGGCTGGCCGAGCTC
>NZ_JARWOP010000007.1 GCF_029868745.1 Nocardia wallacei
CGGGCGGCGGCGCCGCCCCCCCCGCCCGCGCGGCCGCCGGCCCCCGGGGGGGCGCGGGGGGCCCCGCCGCCGCCCCCCCCCCCCCCCCCCCCCCTGTCTCGCGAGCATCCCGTGCGAGGTCGGCGCGCACCGGTTACGGTGTGTTCGAGCGCGGGTGTGACGGGAACCGTGGCCGGACGCGGTTTCCGTAGCGGGAGGGAGTTCGATGAGCACGATCACGCCGAATTCGAGCTGTTCCCACCCGGATTCGACCCCTGCGCGAACGGCACGGCACCGGCATTGAGCCGGATCGACGCCGAATTCGGCGAGTCGTCGGAACCCTCACCGGCGCGGCGCTTTTCGGAGTGCGCGCCGCGGCGGCTCGGGTGCGAGCGCACCGCGCCGAGCACGCGACGGGAGGCGGTCGCGACCCGAAGCGGCCGGGTGTCCCGGCCGGAAAGCGCAGTCGCCCAAGCCTTCACCCTGCCCGTGCCGGTGGTCGACCGGCTGCTGGCGGGCGCCTCCCGCGCCGGGCTGACGTTCGACACCCTGGTGACCACGGCGTGGGCGCTGGTGCTGGCGCATGTAACGGGCAGCGACGACGTGGTTTTCGGCATCGCCTCGGCGCTCTGCGCGACCGGTTCGGGCGCGGCGCGCACGGTGCGGCTGTTCGACACCGCGACCGTGCGTGCCCGGCTGCGCCCCCGGCAGACACTCGCCGAGCTCGCGGCCGGAATACAGACCGCCCCGTCCGAAACATCGGATACCGCGGTGCTTTTCGTGGACGTCCCGCCCGATGCCGACGATCCGAGCGAGCACGGGACCGAGATCCACTCGGGCACTACCGCTTTCCTCGACAGCCACACCACGCTGGTGGTGGTGCGGCCGCGCGCCGGGCGGCCGTCCTTCCGGCTCGTCGTGCACCCGGCGCACGTGGCCCGGTTCGGGTACGCGGAGCGATGGTGGGACCGGTTCTACGCCGCCTGCACCGCGCTCACCGACGTCCCCGGGCGGACGGTCGCGGCCACCGACCTGCTCCCAGGGGACGAACGGCGCACGGTGCTGAGCTGGAGCGAGCGGAGAATCTTCGTCCTGGACCCCATGTTGCGCCCGTCCCCGCCGCTGGTGCCGGGCGAGATCTACGTGTGCTACGACCAATTCGCGAACGACGAGCACGCCGCGCGGACGGCCGCACATCTCGTCGCCTGCCCGTTCGGCCCGCCCGGCACCCGGATGTACCGGACGGGGGAGCGGGGCCACTGGGACCGTTCGGGCACGCTGCACCCGAATCGGTGACGGTTCACTTCCCGGCGGCGCGGGCCAGTTCCTCCGGGTAGCGCGCACCGGCGACGGCGGCCGCGGGTGCGGCGGCCTCGATGCGGGCCACGTCGTCGGCGCTCAGCTCGATGTCGACAGCTGCCACGTTCTGCTCGAGATAGGTGCGGCGCTTGGTCCCCGGGATCGGCACGACGTCCGCGCCTCGGCTCTGTACCCACGCCAGCGCCAATTGCCCTGCGGTGACGCCCTTCTCCTGGGCCAGCTCCCGCAACGCGGTGACGATCGCCAGGTTGCTGTCGATATTGCCGTCGGCGAACCGGGGCAGGCGGCGGCGCATGTCGTCGGCGGGCAGATCGTCGGTGGAGGTGATGGCGCCGGTGAGGAAACCGCGGCCCAGCGGAGAGAACGGCACGATGCCGATGCCCAGTTCGCGGCAGGCCGGCACCACTTCGGCCTCGATCTCGCGGGTCCACAGTGACCATTCGCTCTGCAGCGCGGTGACCGGATGCACGGCGTGCGCGCGGCGGATGGTGGCCGCGGACGCCTCGGAGATGCCGAGGTAGCGCACCTTCCCGGCGGTCACCAGCTCCGACAGCGCGCCCCAGGTCTCCTCGATCGGCACGTTCGGATCGACGCGGTGCTGATAGAACAGGTCGATGTGGTCGACGCCGAGCCGGGCCAGCGACGCATCGGCGGACTGCCGCACGTAGGCGGCGTCGCCGCGCGCGCCCATCGACCCGCCCTCGCCCCACACGATGCCGAACTTGGTCGCCAGCACCACCTGGTCGCGCCGGTCCGTGATGGCCCGGCCGACGAGTTCCTCGTTGACGCCGGCGCCGTACACGTCGGCGGTGTCGAGCAGCGTGACACCGAGATCCAGCGCGCGATGGATGGTGGCGATCGACTCGGCGTCGTTGTCGCGCACGCCGTAGGCCTGGCTCATGCCCATGCACCCGAGCCCTTGCGCACCGACGGTCAACTCGCCGAGTTTCCTGGTCGCGATCATGCGGACGGTCCTCCTTGATAACACCGGATCCTGGTGAGCACGCGCCCACCCCTCACCGACGCTACGACCCGGAGCGAACTCCAAGTCAAGAGTTGTCCACCATCCACCATTCCGGCAGACGGGTTCGCCTTACCCATTCCGGCAGACGGTTCGCCTATCACCCATTCCGGCGTGTTCTTGGCCGGAATCTGCGTGCGAGATTCCGGCCAAGAACCGGCCGGAGTGGCGTACTAGAGGGCGCCCGGTGCCGGGCGGCGTTCCGCGGGCGCTTGCATCACCTGCTGCCACCACGACGAGAGTGGACTCGGTTCGGGCCAGACTACGGCCTCGTCCGGCGCCGCCTCGTCGTTCTCGGGCGAGACGGTCGGAGTGATATTGGAGCGGACAGTCATCACGGTTCTCCTCCGGAAACAGTGACGAGCTCCGGAAGCCGCGCTGCTACAGAGGGTTTCGGAGCTCGAACCTCCGGCTCACCACGGTGTGAGCAACCCAGATCTTTGTCAGCAGAAGTGATCTTTTTCTATCAGATTTCGCAATATTGCGCAGCCACAACGGCATACGTGACCGAGAAAAGTGAGCAGAGTTACTCGTCGAGCAGATCGACCAGCCTGGTCATGGCGGTAGTGAGCAGTGCTCGCTCGCCGGGTTCCAGATCGTCCAGCGCGGCCGCGAAGCGCTGGATGCGGGCCGAGGTCAGGCCGTTGACCAGGGCGTGTGCGGGTTCGGTCGCCGTCAGCAACTGCGCGCGGCCGTCCACGGGATCGGCCGTGCGCTCGATATAGCCGACCTTCTCCAGGCCCGACACGATCCGTGACATGGTCGGCGCGGTGACGCGTTCGGCCGCGGCCAGGTCGCCCAGCCGCATCGGGCCGGTGCGCACCAGCGACGCCAGCGCGGAGGCCGATCCGGGGCTGAGCGATCCCAGGTCGCCGGCGCGGCGCAGCAGCCGATTGATCCGGCCCAGCGACAGATAGAGATCGGCCGCCTCGGCGAGCTGCTCGGCGCTGCGCGTGCGCTCCTGCTGAATCATCCTGACTTCGCTCCTACCCGAGTCGAGGCCGTGCCGGTATTGCCCGATTCGGCGCGGTCCGTTTCAGCAAGTATGCCCGCACGCTCCGCTTGGGCGAGTTCCTCCCGCTCGTCCACGACGTACCGCCCGCCCGCGAACCAGGACGCGATCGCGCCGATCAGCATCATGAGCGCGGCGCCGAGGAAGACCACCACGAGTCCGGAGTGGAACGGGCCCGAGATCAGGTTCGGGAAGAACTCCTGACCGGTGAGCACGTCGGCGTGCACGCCGGGCTGGTCGAGCGTCCCGGTGGGGCCGAGCAATTCCTTGAAGGGGTTGTACCCGAGGAAGGTGGCGAACAGGCTGCCCACGGGCGGCATGTCGGCCACCTGGCCGGCCACGTCGGCGGATACGCCCTGGCTGCGCAGCCCGGAGTCCATCGCGCCCGGCAGCGTGCCGGACAGGCCGACGATCATCAGCGAGAAGAAGATTCCGATCGACAGCGCCATGCCGCCGTTCATCAGGGTCGCCCGCATGCCGGAGGCGACGCCGCGCTGCGAGGCCGGCACCGCCGACATCACCTCCGCGGTATTGGGCGAGGCGAACATGCCCGAGCCGAGCCCGTTGAACAGGATGACCAGCGCGAACACCCAATAGTTGAAGTCGACCGGGATCACCACCAGCAACACGAAGGTGACGGCCACGATCGCGAGCCCGCCCGCGGCGAACGGCCGCGCGCCGTAGCGATCCGACAGCCAGCCCGAAACCGGCCCCGCCGCAAGGAAACCCACGGTGAGCGGCAGCATGTAGATGCCCGCCCACAGCGGCGTGGACTCGTAGTCGAAGCCGTGCAACGGCAGCCAGATGCCCTGCAACCAGATGATGAGCATGAACTGCAGCCCGCCGCGCCCGACCGAGGACATCAGGCTGGCGAAGTTGCCCAGCGCGAAGGTGCGGTTGCGCAGCAGCGACATCTGGAACATCGGCTGCTTCACCTTGGTCTCGATGTAGCAGAACGCCACCAGTAGTGCGATGCCGCCGAATACGGCTCCCAGGACCCACGGGTTGGTCCAGCCGGTCTTGGAGCTGCCGTGCGGCTGGATGCCGTAGGTGATGCCGGACAGCAGGGCGGTCAGACCCAATGCGAAGGTCAGGGTGCCGGGCAGATCGAGCGAGCCGGGCGTGCGCACGCCGTTGTCGTGCAGCGACCGGTAGGACCAGACGGTCCCGATGATGCCGAACGGCACACTCACCCAGAACACGGCCTTCCAGTCCCATTCGGCGAGCAGGCCGCCGATCAGCAGGCCGAGAAACGACCCGGCGACGGCCGCGACCTGGTTGATGCCCAGCGCCACGCCGCGCTGCCGGGCGGGGAAGGCGTCGGTGAGGATCGCCGAGGAGTTGGCCATCAGCATGGCGCCGCCGACGCCCTGGATGACCCGCCACACGATCAGCCACATCGCGCCGCCGCCGAGGTCGAACGGATCGAACGACAGCGCGATCGCCGACAGCGTGAAGACGACGAAGCCGAGGTTGTAGATGCGCACCCGGCCGAACATGTCGCCGAGGCGTCCGAACATCACGACCAGCACCGCGGAGGTCAGCAGGAAGCCCATGATGAGCCACAGCAGGTAGCTGACGTTGCCGGGCGAGAGCGGGTTGAGGTGGATGCCACGGAAGATCGCCGGCAGCGAGATGATCACGATCGAGGAGTTGATGGTGACCATCAGCATGCCCAGCGTCGTGTTCGACAGCGCCACCCACTTGTAGTGCGGGTGGTCATGATCCACGCGCAGCCGGCGGCGGATGGTCCGGACGTCGCCGACGTCGACGCCGCCGGGAGGTTGAGCGGAAGTCAAGAGCGTCCTTCCAGGTAAATCGAGTGGACGGAACCTCTTGTCAATATAGTTGTAGGCCGCTAACTAAATAAATACGGCGACGAATGGAATATGTCACAGCCGGAAGACCGCGGCCCCCACCTGCTCGGCATCGGTGAGATGGGCGACGAACAGGCGCGCGGCCGGGGTCGGGGTCCGGGTGGTGACCGCGTGCCAGGGCCGATCCAGCGGCGTGCCGTCGACCGCCAGCACCTCCAGTCGCCCGCTCGCGACATCGTTCTCGATGGCGTCGCTGTGAATCAGCGTGATGCCCAAGCCTTCCCGGGCGGCGGCGAGCACCGCGCCGTGCGAGCCGAGGGTCAGCGTCGGCGGGCGGATCTGCAGGCGGTCCAGCAGGGCGAGGGTGGTTTCGCGGGTGCCCGAGCCGTGGCCGCGCAGCAGCCAGGTGGTGGTCAGCGGGTTCGGGCAGTGGCCGGGCGCGCCGACCACGACCAGGCAACTGGGCCGCCGGGCGCGGACGACCAGGCCCGTGTCGCGCGGCGGGCGGCCAGCGATGACGAGATCCGCCTCGTGGTGCAGCAATTCGAGGAACAGCACATCGCGGGGCTGGATCGACAGGCCGACCTCGATGTCGGGGTAGCGGTCCCGGAACGACACGAGCGGGCGCAGCAGCACGTACTCGCCCGCGGTGGCGACGACGCCGATGCGCAGGCGTCCGGTCTCGGCCCGGCGGACCGCGGCCTGCGCCTCGTTGATCAAACCCAGGATGCTGCGGCAGTATTCGGCGTAAACCCGGCCGGCCTCGGTCAATGTGATGCCGCGCCCGGATTTCGCGATCAATTTCGCACCGAGCTGTTTTTCGATGTGCGCGACGGCGGCGGAGGCGGCCGCCTCGGTGATGTGCAGTTGCGCAGCGGCGCGCCGGATGCTGTTGTGACGAGCCACGGCGAGAAAGGTTTCCATTCGGATCGCACTCACCGTCCCCATCGTCAGACGGTAGCAAACTCAACGATTCGATTGAGCGAGACGAGAAACAATCGAATTGTTCGGCCACACCGGCGGAGTTCATGCTTGAGCTGCACGGTGCCACCCGTGACCAACAGGAGGAACGATGGCCGACGAATCAGCACGCGACCGCTGGGATCCGGGCGTTCAGTCCTATGCCTCGATGGGTTACTACGACCCCGGATACGAACCGAGCGACACCGATGTGCTCGCGGTGTTCCGGGTGACGCCGCAGCCGGGCGTCGACCCGGTCGAGGCATCGGCGGCCGTGGCGGGCGAATCCTCCACCGCCACTTGGACGGTCGTGTGGACCGACCGCCTCACGGCGAACGATCGGTACCGCGGCAAGTGCTACCGGGTGGACGAGGTGCCGGGCCGGCCGGGGGAGTACTTCGCGTATGTCGCCTACGATCTGGATCTCTTCGAAGAGGGTTCGATCACGAATCTGACCTCCTCGGTGATCGGCAACGTCTTCGGTTTCAAACCGCTGAAAGCATTGCGGTTGGAGGACATGCGTATTCCGGTGGCATACGTCAAGACCTTTCCGGGTCCGCCGCACGGTACCGTGATGGAACGGGAGTATCTGAACAAGTACGGGCGGCCGCTGCTGGGCGCCACGGTGAAACCGAAACTCGGTCTCTCGGCACGCAACTACGGCCGGGTGGTGTACGAGGCCTGCCGGGGCGGTCTCGATTTCACGAAGGACGACGAGAACATCAACTCGCAGCCGTTCATGCGATGGCGTGATCGTTACCTTTTCGCGATGGAGGGCGTAAACCGGGCTATCGCGGAAACAGGTGAGCTGAAGGGACATTATCTCAATGTCACGGCCGCGACGATGGAGGACATGTACGAGCGCGCGGAGTTCGCGAAATCGCTCGGCAGCGTCGTCGTCATGATGGATCTCACCGTCGGATACACCGCGATGCAGTCGATGTCGAATTGGGCGCGCCGCAACGGCATGCTGCTGCACCTGCACCGCGCCGGGCATTCCACCTATACCCGGCAGAAGACGCACGGCGTCAGCTTCCGGGTGCTGGCCAAGTGGTGCCGGTTGATCGGCGTCGACCATCTGCACGCGGGCACGGTGATCGGCAAGCTCGAGGGCGACCCGCACACGGTCAAGGGGTTCTACGACACCTTGCGCGACAACCACATTCCGGCGAATCCGCGCAACGGCATCTTCTTCGACCAGCACTGGGCGAGCCTGCCCGGCGTGATGCCGGTCGCGTCCGGGGGTATCCATGCCGGGCAGATGCATCAGTTGCTGGATCTGTTCGGCGACGACGTGGTGCTGCAATTCGGCGGCGGCACGATCGGGCATCCGATGGGGATCGCCGCGGGCGCCGAGGCGAACCGGGTGGCGCTGGAGGCAGTTGTCAAGGCGCGCAACGAGGGTCGCGACCTGCTGAAGGAAGGGCCGGATGTGCTGCGCCGGGCGGCGGAGCTGTGCCGCCCGCTCGACGCCGCGCTCACCACGTGGGGCGATGTCACCTTCGACTACACCTCCACCGACGCGCCCGACGCCGTACCCACCGCCAGCCGCTGAAAGCCGAGGTCCCCATGTATCTGCGTCAGGGAACGTTCTCCCACCTGCCCGCCCCGACCGACGCCGACATAGCCGCCCAGGTGCGGTACGCGCTGCTCAACAACTGGCCGGTATCGATCGAGTACACCGACGACCCGCATCCACGCAACGTGTACTGGGAAATGTGGGGCCTGCCGCTGTTCGACCTGGACGAGCCCGACGGTGTGCTCGCCGAACTCGAGGTGTGCCGGACCACGTTCCCGCGCCACTACATTCGCGTCACCGCCTACGACGCGAGCTACGGCAGGCAGACGACGGCCCTGAGCTTCCTGGTGCAGCGTCCGGCCGAGGAGCCGGGGTTCCTGCTGACCCGGGTGGAATCCGACGACCGC
>NZ_JARWOP010000008.1 GCF_029868745.1 Nocardia wallacei
CCCCCCGCTTTTTCGCCCCCCGGCCGGTGGGGGGGGGGCGCGCCCCCCCCCCCCCCCCCCCCCCCCCCCCCCCACGACCGAACAACTGCCGATCGCCAGCGCCGCCACACCGAGCACCGCCACCTTCGCGGCCCGCATCACTGTCATCCCTGGCACCCCTCGTGAATTCGCGCGAAGCACAACCAGTTGTCCGGGAACAGCCACGGCAGGCCGACCTCGCCGTAGGGGCCGTTACCGAGCGCGTTGTTCAGCCCGCGGATGCCCACCGGCATGATCTGCAGCAACCGGTCCAGGTTGTCCTTGTTCTTCTGCAGGCCCTCGGCCATGGTGTTCAGCTGCTCGATGGTCGGGCCGAGCTGATTGTCGTTCTCGGCGCCGATCTCCTGCAGCTGCTTGGTCAGCGACGCGATGTTGTCGAGCAGCTGGCGCAGCAGGGTCTGCCGTTCCATCACCCGGCTCGCGATCGCCTGGCCCTGGGTGATCACCAGCAGCACGCTGTTGCGGTTGTCGCCGAGGATCGTGGTGACCCGGTCGAGATCCTTGAGCAGCTGGTCGACCTGGTCGCGGCGATCGTTGATGGTCTTGGCCAGCGCGCCGACGCTGTCGAGCGCCTGCGCGGTCAGCTGCGGCTGCCCGTTGATCTGGTCGCCGATCACCTGGAACGACTCGGCCAGCTTCTTGGTGTCGAGCGCTTCGAACTTCGGCGTGCCGATCTGCACCACGTCGGCCAGGTCGTACGGAACCTGGGTGTTGTTCTTCGGGATTCGCTTGCCCTTCAGACCGGAGCCGTCGCCCGGATCCAGGTTGATGTAGCGAGCGCCGAGCAGGGTGGCCATCTTGATCGAGGCCTTGGCGTCCGGACCCAGCTTCACATCGTTGTTCACCTGCAGGGTGAGCAGCACGTGGTCGCCCTCGAGTTCGGCGCCGGACACATTGCCCACGGACACGCCGGACACGTTGACCTTGTCACCGACCCGCACACCGGCGGTCTGGGCGAATTCCGCCTTGATGTCCTGGGTGCCGACGCCCAGCTTCTTGTAACCGCTGGAGGCGATCAGCAGCACCACGATGAGCACCGCGCCGAGCACGCCCAGCCAGAAGTAGCGATTGTTGTCGAACCGGTTCTTGAGCTTGGTCATCATGGCCGGCACACCGCCGATTGCGAGTGGCCGCCGATCTGGGTGAGCAGACCGCGGGGGAGCAGGATGTTGTAGAGCGAGACGTCCAGGCTGCAGATGTAGGCCGACGCGTAGGCGCCGTTCTGCGTGAACTTACCGAGATCGGCCATGATGTTCGGCATGTCCACGGCGGCCTGGTCGAGCTTGGCGCCGTTCTCGATCAACAGGGTCAGCGCGTCGGTGGTGGAGCGCTGCGCCTGCGCCAGCTTCGGCTGGACCTGTCCGACCATGTTCACCAATCCCGTAGTGGCGTCGGCGATCTGCACCGTCGACTGCTGCAGTGACTGGCCCTGGTCGTACAGCCCGCCGATGAGCGCGCGGGTCTGGGTCACCAATGTCTCCAATTCGTCGCCCCGTGTGGCCAGGCCCTGCATCGTCGCCGAGAGGTTCGTAATGACGTCGGCGAGGATGGCGTCGCGGCGCTGGAAGTCGCCCGCCAGCGCGGCCGCCTGGGTGAGGAAGGTGCTCAGCGACACCCCGTCACCCTGCAGGGCCTGGATGAACGTGGTGGACAGGTTGTTCACCTGCTCCGGCTGCAGCACCTGGAACAGCGGCTGAAAGCCGTTGAGCAGACCCGAGATATCGAAGGACGGCTCGGTCTGGTCCAGCGGGATCGAACCCTTGTTCCGCAGCGGCGAGGCGTCGCCCTTGCTGCCGGGCGCGAGCGCCACGTAGCGCTGCCCGATCAGGTTCTGATACCGCACCAGGGCCTTGGTGTTGCCGAACAGCGTCTGGTTGTCCTGCACCACGAAGGTGACCTTGGCCTTGTGCTGACCGTCGAGCTCGATCTTCTCTACCTTGCCGACCCGCACCCCGGCCATCCGGACATCGTCGTTGACCCGCAGTCCGAGCACATCGCTGAAGGTCGCGGAGTAGGTCTTGGTGGAACCGGAGACGTTGCGCGCCAATGTATTCCATACCAGAACCGTCACCAGGACCGACACGATCGCGAAGATCCCGAAGCCGATCAGCGGCTTGCGAATGCTCATCGGGCTGCACCGCTTTCGGTGACTTGCAAGGTTCCACCCCTCAGGATCGAGCTCAGCAGCAGGTATTCGGCGGTGGTGGGTTTGCGGCCCAGCAGGGCCGTGACAGCGGCGTCACCGGTGTACGAACCGGCGATCGGCGCGGCGGCCGGATGGGTCGCCGTGGCCGCCGGGTCGGCGGCCGGTTCGGCGGCAGGCTGTGGCTGCACCGGGGCGGGCGCGGGCGCCGGGGCGGCGCCCGGAAGGAACTGCTGGAACAGCCCGCCCAGCGGCGTGCCCGCGAACGGGTTGAGCGGCTGCGGACCCGTGGGCTGCGCCGTCTGCTCGGGGTTCAGGCCCGGCAGGGCGGGCAGGCCCGGCATCGGGACCGCGGGCGGCAGGCCCTGCGCGGCGTCCAGCGCGCGCGGCTTCATCGACTCCGGCAGCGGCGGCAGCTCGGCCACCTCGGGCGCGGTGTAGCAGCTGGGCGCCGCCATCTCGCCGTAGCGCGGGCAGTCCGACCGGTCGTACGGCTTGTACGGGGTGAACGTGATGCCCAGGTTCCACACCATCTGCCGCTGCGGACCCCAGTGGAAGGTGGTGTTCAGCTGGCGGACCGAACGGTTGAGGCTGGCGATTGCCTGCGGGATGGCCGCTGGGTCGGAGGCCAGCGCGCCGAACATGTCGCTGGTGCCGGCGGTGATCGACTTGCCGAGGTCGGGGTTGCGCGCGAACAGCGCGTTGACCTTGTCGACGGTGCCGGATGTGCCGGCGAGCAGATCGGCCAGCTGCTGGCGCTTGTCGGAGATGGTCTGCGCGGTCTTCACCGAATCGGCCAGCACCCCGACCAGTTCCGGCGCCGACTGGTTGAGCGCGTGGAAGGAAGAGGAGAAGTCGTTCAGGGTCTGGTCGACGTTCGGCACCGCGCCGCGCACCTGGGTCAGCCAGTTGTCCAGCCGCTCGACCGTCGAGCCGGGCACCCGGGAACCGCCCTCGAGTGAATAGGACAGGGTGCTCAGCACGCGGCCCAGCTGCACCGGGTCGATCTTGTCGAGAATGGCGCGGACCGTGGTGAGGGTGTCCTGCAGGGCGATGGTGCCCTCGCTGCGGTCCTCCGGGATCTGCGAACCGGCGTGCAGGGAGCCTTCGTCGGGGCCGTTGTAGACCAGTTCGACGGAGGTGACCGCGAACAGGTTGCTGGGCACCACGCGGGCGGTGACGTTGGCCGGAATCTGGTCGATGTACTCCGGCTTCATCTCCAGGTTCACTTGCTGCAGTTCGCCTTTGGCGGCCACCGAGACTTCCTTGACGGCGCCCACCAGCACGCCGCGGAACTTCACGTCGGCGTTCTCGGGCAGGCCGTCACCGGTGGTGGTCATGTTGGCGGTCACCTTGACGACCGAATGCAGGATCTTGCCCTGGTAGCGCGCCATCAGGAAGACCAGAATCAGCGCGAAGACGGTCAGCCCGCAGGCGCCGGCGATGAGCAATTGCCGCATCGTCGGTCCGCGGCCACTCGGATCGATGATCATCTGCTGCCCCCTACCCCGAGATCCTGATGCCCGGGTTGATGCCCCAGACCGCCAAGGTGATGAACAGGTCGGCGAATACGACCGCGATGATGCACAGCTTGATGGCGCGACCGGCCGCGACACCCACGCCCTCCGGGCCGCCGGAGGCGAAGAACCCGTAGTAGCACTGGATGAACGTCGTGATCGCCACGAATACGATCGCCTTCAGCAACGACCACAGCACGTCGTGCGGGATCAGGAACTGATAGAAGTAGTGCTGGAAGGTGCCGGTGGCGGTGCCGCCGATCAGCTGCACGGTCAGCGAGCAGGTGATGTAGGCGAACGGCAGGGCCAGGCAGTACAGCGGGATGATCGCGATCATCGCCGCGATCATGCGGGTGCTGACCAGATACGGCAGCGGCCGGATCGCCTGCGACTCCAGCGCGTCGATCTCCTCGGAGATGCGCATGGCGCCCAGCTGCGCGGTGAATCGACAGCCCGCCTGCGAGGCGAACGCCACCGTGGCGAGCATCGGCCCGAGTTCGCGCGTGGTGGCGAAGGCCGAGACCGCGCCGGTGATCGGACCGAGCCCGAGCAGGTTCAGCGAGTTGTAGCCCTGGATGCCGACGGTCATGCCGCCGAACGCGCTGAGGATCAGCACCACGCCGATGGTGCCGCCGCCGACGACGATATTTCCGTTGCCCCAGGTGACATCCGAGAGCAGGCGCCACACTTCCTTCGGATAGTGCTTGAGCGCCAACGGCATAGAGCCGATCGACCGCAGGAAGAAGAACACCTGGTGACCGATGCGCGCCAGCCAGTCGCGCGGCGCGGTGGCCGACGACCGGATCCGCTGAAATGGCCGCAGTAGCGGCGGTACATAGGTTGACGACACCAGCTCAGACCATCTGTGAGGGGAACAGGGTGTTGTAGATCTGCGTGATGATCAGATTCACACCGAACAACATCACCGAGGACAGCACCACGGCCGTATTCACCGCATTGGCGACGCCACCGGGGCCGCCGCGGGCGTTCAGCCCGGAATCGCACGCGATGATCGCGGCGAGCAGGCCGAAGATGAGGGACTTCAGCAGCGCGGCAATCAGATCCGCGACCACGGCGAAGGAGGAGAACGTACCGATATAGGAGCCCGGCGTGCCGTTCTGGGCGAAGACGTTGAAGACGTAGCCGGTGATGAAACCGACGAACACGACGAAGCCGCACAGCAGCACCGACACCAGCATGGCCGCGCCCAGCCGCGGGGCGACCAGCCGCCGCAGCGGGTCGACGCCCATCACCCGCATCGCGTCGATCTCCTCGCGGATGGTGCGCGAGCCCAGATCGGCACAGATGGCCGAGCCGACGGCGCCCGCGATCATCAGCGAGGTGACCAGCGGCGCGCCCTGCTGGATGATGCCCAGGCCGTTCGCGGCGCCGATGAACGAGGTCGCGCCGACCTGTCCCGCCACGGAGCCGACCTGGATGGAGACGATGACGCCGATCGGGATGGCGACGAGCAGGGTGGGGGCGGCGGCGACGCTCGCCATGAATGCGCACTGCCGGACGAACTCGCCGAAGGGGAACCGGCGCCGGAAGATACTCACGAACAACTCGGCCACGGCGGCGATGCCCATGGTGATCTGGCGACCGAAGGTCTCCAGTGAGCGCTTGGGATGGTCCTGCCAGTACGTCTTGGTCCAGTCGACCGCCCCGCTCATCCGTGACTCCGCCGGCGGACTGTTGGTGAACTGCACTGACTAACCCCTCTCGACGCCGGTTACCTGCCCCGGCGACTGTTTGCTTGACGCACCTTACTACGGAGTTAGGAGAAACACACCATAATGTGTGGCTGGTGTCATAGACGCAGATCACGCCCCTATGCGGGCTGTGATCCGTGACATGAAGTTGTGTTGAGCCACAATGAACACAGCATTTTTCTAGAACGAGTTACAGTTTCCTGAACCGATGCCCAACTTCCCTCCTCGTGTAATTTCCCGGAGTGAATTAATCGTAATTAGCGGCTCGACTCGAATCCTTCGCAAAGGCTATCCGCGACGCGGCGTGCTGTGCCGTCATCGTCGCCGGGGTGTCGCGACACGCGACGCGCCGGTCGACGAGGGCGAACCGAGGAGACCGCCGACCCCCGCCGTAACGGCGCGAACCGGGCTGTCGATCCGGGTATCGAGGCGGCAGTACGGAGCGCGCCCGGGCACGAATACTGACAGGATGTAGTACTACATGGCTGATATCGTGCGGACTTCCGACGTCTGGAGGGACATGTTCAACAAACTCGCCAGGGTGGCTCAGGCCGCCTTCGCCGTCGCCGTGGGTACGGCACTGCTCGGGACGGGGGCGGGCGTCGCGCACGCGGACCCCGGGCCGGTGATCGGCGGTGGTTCGGGAATCATCATCGACAATCAGTTCGAGTGCACGGTCACCACCATCGGCCACGACGCGGCGGGGCGCCTGGTCGGCTTGACCGCCGGACACTGTGGCGAGGCGGGCTCGAAGGTGTGGGCCGAGCAGGATCGCGGCGCCGGGGAGATCGGCACCTTCGCCTACTCCAATCACGAGCTGGATTACGCGGTCATCGAATTCAACAGCAAGGTCGTTCCGGTCAACCGGATCGGCAATGTCACCATCGGCGCCGTCGGAGCGCCCGCGCAGTTCCCGATGATCGCCTGCAAGGAGGGCCGCACCACCGGCAACACCTGCGGCATCACCTGGGGTGACATCTTCCAGACCGACGAGACGTGGACCCAGATGTGCGTCGTGGAGGGCGATTCCGGCGCACCCGTGGTCATCGGCAACACCCTGGTGGCCATGGTGAACGCCTACCTGGCGGTGGCCTGCTTCGGGCCCGAGGTCGGCACCAACATGAGCGCGATCATGGCCGACATGAACAACCGCGGCCGCACCGGCGCGGGCTACGCGCCGATCTGATCGGAAGTCGTACGGCGATCCGCGGGGGGGGGGGGGTTACTAACCCCCCACCCGGGCGGGCGGGGCGCGCACGGGGGCACGGCGGACCCGGGCCGCCCCCCGGAGGGCGGGCAACGGCCCGTGGCGGCCCCCCCCGCCGCCGCAGCCCCCGGCGG
>NZ_JARWOP010000009.1 GCF_029868745.1 Nocardia wallacei
TTTGGTGGGTGTTTTGTTTTGGTGTTTTTTATATTACCCATATACACAACCACCCACCCCCAAAAAAACCCCTATACCAAGGGCGCCTAAAACCCGCCGAAGCGAAGCGGAGGCCAAAAACACAGCAGCGATCCCCACCCAACCCAGCCAAAGCCCCCACCTACCCCCCACCCCCTAACTAATCCCCAACCGACTAGTACAAGCCGGCCAAGCCCCCCATCCCTGCCTCGCCCTCGTCACCTCCGCAATAGCAATCTGCTCCTCCCGAGTAGCCAAATCAGCCCTCGGCGCATACCGAGTCCCCCCTTGCCGCTCCCACGTATTCTGATCGAACTGAATCCCCCCGAAAAACCCGTTCCCAGTGTTGATCCCCCAATTCCCATGAGACTCACACTGCGCCAACGCATCCCACACCGCCCCATCCCGAACCGGCGGCACCTCGGTCCCGGGCTTGGCCCCCTTCCGAACAGTCTTCGGCTGAGCCGGAACGATCACCGTGTTACTGATCGGATCCTTACTCGCCTCCTCCCCATTGACGATCGACACCGCGAACGTCACGTCCTGCACCCCCGCCTTACCCGGATTCTCGACAACGGTCCGGCTCATATTCAGCTCCGGATCCTCGATGACGTCCTCGGTCGGATCCAACGCCACCCGCTCGACCCGGTTCTCCACCCGCTTACGCGTGACGGTGATCTTCATCCCGTCCCGCAGCGGCGTCGCGGCGGCAGGCTCGACCGAATCCTGGTTCGCCAGCGGCACACCCTGCACCTGTAGCAGTTCCCCGACGGTCGGCGCGGCCATCCGCACATAGCCGGGCGGCTCACCGTTGTCGGCGAGCAGCACGGTCCGCGGGCTGGTGACCGCCAGCGCGGCCCCTTGCAGCGGGAGCGGCGTCGGCCGCGCGGGCGACACGAACACGTCGGAGGGGATGTTCAGCTGCTGCAGCGCGTCGGCGACGGTGGCCGCGGTGGTCCACACCTTCTGCGGGCGTCCGTCGAGGGTCAGCGCGACCTGCCGAGCCCGGTTCAGCGTGACGGTGGCGCCGTCGAGCACGATCTCGTCCGCCGACGGCGAGACCGCGTCGCGGTTGGTGAGGGCGAAGCCGGCGGCCTTGAGTACCCCGCGCACGTCTCCGGACATGGTGCTGAAGCTGGACTCCTGGCCGTCGATGACGACGGTGACGGTCTTGCGATTCATGATCGCCAGTGCCGCGCCCACGGTCAGCGTGATCAGCATCGCCGCGATCGCCGCATAGAGCAGCGGCGAGCGTGAGGAGTTGATCCGCTCCAGGGCGGGCATCCGAAAGTCCGGCATGGTCACAATACGATAACGAGGGGGTCAGGCCCTGACAACCACAAGCCGTGGAACAGGGGTTTTCCACATCACGGGTCGATATCGACACAGCAGGTAGATAACGACCCGCGTCATCGTAGTGAACTGCCCCACAATCCGCACCTCGAACGCATACACGCGCTGGTCCGAGGGGTCAGAAGTACATTCCGTAGACCCGCATCGCGTTGGCCGTGGTGATCTTCGCGAGTTCGACCGGGTCCTGCTCGCGCAGCTCGGCCAGCGCCCGCACGGTGTAGGGCAGGCAGTACGGCTCGTTGGGCGCGCCGCGGAACGGGTGCGGGGTCAGGAACGGCGCGTCGGTCTCCACCAGAATCTGCTCATCCGGCACGACCGTGGCGGCCTCTCGCAGTTCGTGCGCGTTCTTGAAGCTCACGGTGCCGGAGAAGCTCAGCACGTACCCCTCCGCGACGCAGGCCAGCGCCATGTTCGTGTCGGAGGAGAAGCAGTGGAAGATCACGGTCTCGGGCGCGCCCTCGTCCAGCAGCACGGCCAGCAGGTCGTGATCGGCCTCGCGGTTGTGGATCATCAGCGGTTTGCCGAGGCGTTTCGCCAGGTCGATATGCCAGCGAAAACCCTCGACCTGATCCTCGATCGCCGCGCAGCCGTCGAGCTTGCCGGGCCAGTAGTAGTCCAGCCCGGTCTCGCCGACGGCGACCACGCGCGGATCGGCGGCCAGCTTCTCCAGCTCCGTCTTCGCCGCGTCGTCGAGCGCGTTCGCGCGGGTCGGGTGCAGCGCGACGGCGGCGTACACCCGCTGGTCCCAGTGCGCCGCGCGCACCGCGAAGCGTGCGGCGGCCAGGTCGTCGGCGACGGTGACCACCCGGCCGACACCCACCGCCGCGGCGCGATCCACCAGGGCGGCAACCGATTCGGCGTCGGTGGCGCCGCAGGCGTCCATGTGGGTGTGCGCGTCCACCAGCGGGGACAGCGGTTCGGGCGGTTCGGGTGCGGGTCGTTTGCTAGGCATGGCCACCGGGGATATTCGCGCGAACGGTCACGGGCACGCCGATTACAGTAGTCACATCATGAGCGAACGCCCCGCCTTCTACATCACCACGGCCATCGCCTACCCGAACGGTGCGCCGCACATCGGCCACGCCTACGAGTACATCTCGGCCGACGCCCTCGCGCGGTTCAAGCGCCTCGACGGCTACGACGTGTTCTTCATGACCGGCACCGACGAACACGGTCAGAAGGTGCAGCAGTCGGCGCGCGCCGCGGGCGTCCCGGTGCAGGAGTACGCCTCGCGCAACTCCGACGTGTTCGAGCAGCTGGACAAGGCCCTCGACATCTCCTACGACCGGTTCATCCGCACCACCGACGAGGACCATGTCGCCTCCAGCATCGCCATCTGGGAGCGGATGCGGGCCAACGGCGACATCTACCTCGACACCTACTCGGGCTGGTACTCGGTGCGCGACGAGGCCTTCTACACCGAGGAGGAGACCACCGTCCGCGCGGACGGCACCCGGGTCGCCACCGAGACGGACACGCCGGTGGAGTGGACCGAGGAGTCGAACTACTTCTTCCGGCTGTCGAAGTATCAGGAGGCGCTGCTCGATCTGTACGAGCGGCATCCAGAGTTCATCCTGCCCGCCACCCGCCGCAACGAGATCGTCAGCTATGTCAAGGCCGGACTGCGCGATCTGTCCATCTCGCGCACCACCTTCGACTGGGGCGTGCCGGTGCCCGGCCATCCCGATCACGTGATGTACGTATGGGTGGACGCCCTCACCAACTACCTCACCGGCGTGGGCTTCCCGAACACCGAATCCGCTGCGTTCCAACGCTTCTGGCCCGCCGACGTGCACATCATCGGCAAGGACATCACCCGCTTCCACACCGTGTACTGGCCGGCGTTCCTGCTCTCGGCCGGGGTCGAATTGCCGAAACGCGTTTTCGTGCACGGCTTCCTGACCAACAAGGGCGAGAAGATGTCGAAGTCGGTCGGCAACGTGGTCGACCCGACGGCGCTGGTGGAAACCTACGGCCTGGACGCCGTGCGCTTCTTCCTGCTGCGCGAGATCTCCTACGGCCAGGACGGTTCCTACAGCCACGAGGCGATCGTGGGCCGCATCAACACCGATCTGGCCAACGAATACGGCAACCTGGTGCAGCGCAGCCTGAAGATGGTGGCGCGCGACTTCGCTTCCGCCGTACCGACTCCCGGCGAGTTCACCGAGGATGACCGCGCCCTGCTGGAGCGGGCGAACGGCCTGCTGGAGCGGGCGCGCGCCGAATTCGACCAGCAGCAGATGCATCTGGCGCTGGAGGCGATCTGGCTCACGCTCGGCGAGACGAACCGGTACTTCTCCGCACAGCAGCCGTGGGCGCTGGCGAAGGCGGGCGACACCGCGCGCGAGGGCACCGTGCTGTACGTGACCCTCGAGGTGCTGCGCATCGTCTCGATCCTGGTGCAGCCGGTCATCCCCGGCTCCGCGGGCCGCATCCTGGACCAGCTGGCCCAGACCGCCCGCACCTTCGCCGACCTGGCCACCCCGATCGAACCGGGCCTGCCGCTGCCGCCGCCGGAACCGGTTTTCCCGAAGTACGTCGAGCCGAAGGACTAGCGCTGGTGTGCACCGATGCCGCCGCTGGAACAGACATCGGATGCGTGGCGTGAGTCGCTGTACCGCAAGCGATCTCGCTCGTCAGCCACGTGCGCGAGCAGCGAGGACGGCGTCGTAGAGTTCGCGGCGGGAGGCGCCGGTGGCCGAAGCGACCTGGGCGCAGGCGTCTTTCAGACGCATCCCGTCGGCGACCAGGTCCTCCACCTCGGTGGCCAGGTCGGCGGGATCGGCCGAAAGCGGTTGGGCGCCTTCGAGAACCACGGTGATCTCGCCGCGGGCACCGTCGGCCGCCCAGGCGGCGAGTTCGTCCAGGGTGCCGCGAACGACCTCCTCGTAGGTCTTGGTCAGCTCGCGGCACACGGCGGCGCGGCGGCTGGGGCCGAGCACCTCGACGGCGTCGGCGAGACAGTCGGCCAGGCGGTGCGGCGCCTCGAAGAACACCACGGCCCGCGGTTCGGCCACCAGCGTGCGCAGCCAATGCTTGCGCTGGCCCGACTTGCGGGGCGCGAAGCCGTCGAAGCAGAACCGCTCCATCGGCAACCCGGACAGCGCCAGCGCCGTCGTCACCGCGGACGGGCCGGGCAGGCAGGTCACCGGCAGTCCGTGATCGACGCACGCCGCGACCATCCGGTAGCCGGGATCGCTCACCGACGGCATGCCCGCGTCGGTCACCAGCAGCACGGTGCGCCCGGCCTCGATCTCCGCCAGCAACTGCGGAATCCGCGCGGCCTCCACGTGGTCGTAGAAGCTCACCACCCGCCCGGTGATCTCGACCCCGAGCGCCTTGGCCAGCGCCCGCGTCCGCCTGGTGTCCTCGGCGGCAACCACTTCCGAGATCTCCAGCGCCGTCCGCAACCGCTGTGAGGCGTCCCCGGCGTCACCCATCGGCGTCGCCGCCAGCACCAGACGCCCGGCCTGCCCGCTCATCGCACTCCCGTCCACGGATTCGGTCACAGCTCGCCGCCGGCCGGGCTCCATCAGACAACACTGCGGCAACGCGCCACCACGCGGCCCACGGTCCGGGGCCCGCGGCATCCGGCCACACCGGTCACCAATCGCGGCGGCAGAGCAATATTTGCCGTCTCACCCCGATCTGTGACCGCTCAGCCCAGCCGGGCACACCGCCGCCCTCGGCTCACCGCTGCGCGGAGGCCGGATGTGCACCGCATACGATCGACGCGTGACCCAGCTGACCGACGCGCGCCCGGCGATCGGCGCGGGCTCGGCTTCGTCCAGCCCGGCGCCGCTGCGCCCCACCCCCGATTTCGGCCCGACCGATCGGGTGCGCGGCTGGGTCGTCACGCTCGTACTCACCACGATCGCCGTGGTCACCCGGTTCCTGAACCTGAACTATCCCACCGACGCCGGCACCCCGGTCTTCGACGAGAAGCACTACGCGCCGCAGGCCTGGCAGCTGGTGACCGGCGGCTGGGTCGAGGACAATCCGGCGTACGGACTGGTGGTGCATCCGCCGGTGGGCAAGCAGATGATCGCGCTGGGCGAGCTGCTGTTCGGCTACACCAGCTGGGGCTGGCGATTCTCGGCGGCGGTGTTCGGCTCGCTGCTGGTCCTGCTCGTCATCCGGATCACCCGGCGAATGACCCGGTCCACCCTGATCGGCGCCATCGCCGGACTGCTGCTGATCGCCGACGGCCTGACGTTCGTCTCCTCCCGCATCGGCATGCTCGACATCTTCCAGGCCCTGTTCGTCACCGCCGCCTTCGGCTGCCTGATCGTGGACCGCGACCAGGTCCGAGAACGCATGGCACGGGCCGACATCGAGGGACGCCTCGCGCTCAGCACCTTCGGGCCCCGACTGGGCGTGCGCTGGTGGCGCTTCGGCGCGGGCCTGCTGCTCGGATTGAGCTGCGGCACCAAGTGGTCCGGCATGTACTTCGTCGCCGCGTTCGGGCTGATGTCGGTGTGCTTCGACGTCGCCGCCCGGCGCGCGTACAAGGTCGCACGCCCGTGGGTCGGCACCGCCGTCCGCGACATCGGCCCGGCCCTGGCGTCCCTGGTGCTCGTCCCGCTGCTGGTATACCTGGCCGCCTATTGGGGCTGGATCGCGAGCGAGGACGGCTACGACCGCTATTCGGTCGGCAATGCCCTCGGCGCGGGCGGCACCTGGTCCTGGATACCGGACGCGCTCCGCTCGCTGTGGCACAACCAGGCCGAATCACTGAAATTCCATGAGAGCCTGACCAATTCGGCGGGCAACCACCACCCCTGGGAGTCCAAGCCGTGGTCGTGGCCGATGGGCCTGCGGCCGATGCTCTACTACTACGCCGACGGCGGCGTGACCGGCTGCGGCCAGGCGGTGTGCGTGAAAGCGGTCATGCTGATCGGCACGCCGGCGCTGTGGTGGGTCTCGCTGCCGATGCTGGCCTGGGCGATCTGGCGCACCGCGACCCGCCGCGACTGGCGCTACGCCGCCGTCCTGGTCGGCTACGGCGCGGGCCTGCTGCCCTGGTTCGCGACCCTGGACCGGCAGATGTACTACTTCTACGCGGTCCCGATGGCGCCGTTCCTGGTCATGGGCATCGCCCTGGTGCTGGGCGACATCCTCGGGCCCGCGCCCTTCGCCCGCGTCGGCGACCGCTTCGAGCGCTGGACCGAACACCGGCGGCTGAGCCTGCTGCTGGTGTGCTTGTATCTCGGCGTGGTGGTGGCCAACTTCATCTGGCTGTGGCCGATCCTGACCGCGCTGCCGATCACCGTCGGCAACTGGCACGACCATCTCTGGCTGCCGAGCTGGAAATAGCTACTCGCTCAACGCGGCCCGCACATAGCCGACCGCCGCCTCGTCGTCGAGCCCCAGCCGCCGGATGACCGCCACGTATTCGGTGGCTGCCCGCCCGGCCAGATCCCGGGTCGGATCGCCCGACGAGGCAATGAACGAGCCGAGCCGCCCGCGCGTTTCGAGCACGCCGTCCTGTTCCAGTTCGCGATAGGCGCGCGCCACCGTATTCGGCGCCAGCCCGAGGTGGCCGGCCAGCGCGCGCACGGTGGGGATCTTGGTCCCGGCCGTCAGCTCACCGGACCGAACCCGGGCGATGATGCCCTGCCGCAACTGCTCGTACGGCGGAACCGCCGAATGATGGTCGACCGGGATGTCCAGCATCGCGCCTCACACTTCGTCCCGCGACAACGGGCAGGACAGGCAGCGCGGACCACCGCGCCCGGAGCCGAGCTCGGATCCGGGAATGGTCAGCACCTCGATACCCGCGTCCGCCAGCCGCGCGTTCGTGTTCTCGTTGCGTTCGTAGGCGACGACCACCCCGGGCGCCAGCGCCAGGGTGTTGTTCCCGTCGTCCCACTGTTCCCGTTCGGCGGTGACGCCGTCCAGGCCGGTATCGATGACCCGGAGTTTGGGAATGCCCATCGCCTCGGCCGCCGCGGGGAGGAACGGGTCCGGCCCGCGCATCTCCACCGTGCCGTCGTCGCGCTTGCCGATGGTGAAGGCGCACAGCGAATCCTGCACCGCCGGGTACATCACGACGGCGTCGGTGTCGACCATGGTGCAGACCGTGTCCAGGTGCATGGTCGCGCGGTTCTGCGCGATCGGCACCACCAGCACGGTGTGCGCGAGATTGTCCTCGAACAGGCTGCGCGCCAACGCTTCCGCACCGGCCGGGGAGGTGCGCTCGCCGACCCCGATCGCCACCACGCCGGGCGCCAGCAGCAGCACGTCGCCGCCCTCCATCGGCGCGGTGTGCGACTCGTAGGCCCGCCGCACGCCGAGGAAGCGCGGATGGAAGGCGTAGACGAGATCGGTCAGCGAGGTTTCGCGCGCGCGGGCCGGCAGCGCCAGCGAGGTGATCGCCACCTTCGGGCCCACCCAGAACGAGGAGTCACGCGTGAACAGCAGATTCGGCAGGGGATCGATGACGAAGTCGGTGCCGTGATGCATGCGGCGGACCAGCGACGTGCCCGGATCGAAGGGCAGTTCGTCGAAGGTCATCCCCGACATCAGGACCGACGCCAGTTCCTCGGCGTCCGACACGCCGAACAGGTAGGACTTCAGTTCCTCGGCCAGCGCGTAACCGATGCGTCGCGCGTCCACCGCGGCCGTGATGCCCATGCTGCGGCCGGGACCACTGCGCGCCAGCGTCTCGACCAACAGGTTCTGCAGCAGCAGCACCTCGACGCCGCGCCCGGCAAGCAGCCCGGCGAAGGTGTCGTGTTCCTGCTGGGCGCGCTCCACCCACGGGATGGCGTCGAACAGGAGCTGATCGTTGTTGCGTGGGGTGAGCCGCCGCAGTTCCGCGCCGGGCCGGTGCAGCAGCACCGTGCGCAGCGTCCCGACCTCGCTTGTCACGGAAAACGGTCGCGCCGGCGGCACAGCCTCTGTTTCCATAACCCGACCGTAGTCATCCGCTGCCGCCTTGGCACGGAATTCGCTGGGTGTACGCCGCCGGGACCGACCCGCCCGCACGGGCCGGACGGCACACCGGGAATGATGGCGACACGCCGTAAGTTACTTCCAAACGGCCGCGGTGTGCGCTTTACCTGAAGTATTGTTCAGGTATGCAGCAGACGACCTGGAACACCAAGGAACTCACCCCGGGCCAGTTGTCCGAACGCAGCGGGGTCGCGGTGTCGGCGCTGCACTTCTACGAGCGCGAGGGCCTGATCACCAGCCGTCGCACCAGCGGTAACCAGCGCCGATACTCCCGCGAAACGCTGCGCCGGGTGGCCTTCATCCGCATCTCCCAGCGGGTCGGCATCCCGCTCAGCGAGATCCGCAAGGCCCTGGGCACCCTCCCCGAGGGCCGCACCCCGAATCGCAAGGACTGGGAACGGCTGTCCACCATCTGGCGGGTCGATCTTGACCAGCGTATCGAGCAGCTGACCCGCCTGCGCGACAGTCTCACCGGCTGCATCGGCTGCGGCTGCCTCTCGCTCGCCAGCTGCCGCATCGTCAACTTCCACGACAAGCTCGGCGACGAGGGCCCCGGCGCCCGCGTCCTGGACGTCAACCTGCACTGCGAGGCGTCCCCGGACGGCGCCGGCTGCGAAACCGTCTACGAGACAGCGGAAGCCGACTCGGCCGCCTGCTAACCCTTCTTCAGGAAGCTGTCGAACAGGTCGTTGGCCCGGCGCATCGCGAACTCGTAGGGCAGCGCGAACTTGCGCGCCCACCAGTATCCGAAGCGGACGTCGAACGAGGTGTGGATCAGGAAGCGGTTCTTCTCGATACCGCGCAGGATCTGCGTGGCCACCCGCTCCGGCGGCGTAGCGTGGCTCTGGAATCGCTTGACGTAGCGCTGCACTCGCGGATCGTCGCGGTCCACCCCGGCGATCTCGACCGTCTGCACCAGGTGCGTGTTCACCGCGCCCGGCACCACCAGGTGCACGGTGATGCCGTGCCGCGCGAGATCGAACCGCAGTACCTCCGACACGCCTCGCAGCCCGAACTTGCTGGCGCTGTAGGCCGCGTGCCACGGGAAGGCCAGCAACCCCGCGGCGGAGGACACATTGACCAGCGCCCCGCCGCGCCCGTCCCGGACCATCCGCGGGACGAAGTTCTCGATCACGTGGATCGGGCCCATCAGGTTGACGTCGACCATGGTGCGCCAGTGCCGGTGCTCGAGGTTCTCCACGGTCCCCCAGGCCGACACGCCCGCGACATTCATCACCACGTCGAGGCCGCCGTGCGCGGCGTGCACCTCGTCGGCGAACGCGGTGACCGCGTCGTAGTCGCTGATGTCGAGGGCACGGGAGAACAGCACCTTGCCGCCCTCGCGGCCGATGGCCTCGACGGTTTCGGCCAGGCCCGCGGCGTCGATATCGGTGAGCACCAGTTCGGCGCCGGCCCGGGCCGCGGCGATCGCGGTGGCCCGCCCGATCCCGCTGGCCGCGCCGGTGACCAGAGTCTTCTTGCCACTCACGGACTTCAAGCGATCGCGCACGCGGTTTCCTCGGATACTCGGTGGGGGCGGCGCCGAACCCTCCGCGGGTTCCCCGTTCCCGGCGCCTGACGTTTTCCTGTGCTGCCGAGAGCATACGGGCTGCCCCCGGTCCGGGTTCGACGCCCCGTTGCGCCGCCGGTCGCGGGCGCGCCCGTCAGCGACCGCCGAGCACCTCCAGCATCCCCGCAACCGCGGCCGGCCAGGTGAACTGCTCGGCCCGGCTCCGCGCGGCGCGGCGCCGATCGCCGGGCGGGAGCGCGAGCACGTCGGTGACCGCCTGCGCGAAGGAGAAGGGATCGTCGGCGGCGACCGCGCCGCAGTCCTCGGTGAGGATGTCGGCCAGCGCGGACGAGCGGCTGGCCACCACCGGTGTGCCCGCGGCCAACGCCTCCAGCGCGGCCAGCCCGAAGGTCTCGTGCGGCCCCGGCGCCAGCGACACGTCCGAACTCGCGAGCAGCGTGGCCAGCCGGTCCCGGTCGGCGATGAACCCGGTGAAGTGCACGGCCGGACGCCCGTCGGGCAGCGCCGCCACGGCGCGGGCCCGCCGGTGCAGCGACTCCCGCCGCGGCCCGTCGCCCGCCACCACCAGCCGCGCGTCCAGGCCCTCCCGGCGCAGCGCGTCGACGGCCTCGATACTGCGGTCTACCCGCTTCTCCACCGACAGCCGCCCGCAGTGCACCAGCAGATGCCGGGCACCGAACCGCTGTCGCAGCGCACCGTCGCGGCGCAGCGGGCTGAACGTCTCCAGGTCGACGCCCAGCGGCACCAGGGCCACGTTCGGCACCGCGATGCGTTCGAACTCCGCCCGCGCGAATTCCGTTGTGCAGACCACGATGTCGTAATCCTCGGCGGAACGGCGGTTGGCCGCGTCGGCGGCGCGGCGCGCCAGCGGACCCGGCAGCACCTGACCGAGCAACCGGTCCAGCCGCTCGTGCGAGATCATCACGCCCGCGATGTCGCGCCGCCGCGCCCAGCGCCCGAATCCGCGCAGCGTCAACCGATCCGACACCTCGAGCGCGTCCGGCCGCAGCCCGGTCAGCAGGTCGGCCACCCGCCGCGGGTCGGCGGCGCGGTAGCCGCCGGTCCACGGAATCGCCACGGCGGGAACGATGATCCGGCGCACGCCCGTCCCGAGCGTCTCCTCGCCCCACCGCTGGGCCCGGGCCCACAAACCCAACACCAGGCACCCCCACACCAATTCCACCACCCCATCAAGAAGCTCCC
>NZ_JARWOP010000010.1 GCF_029868745.1 Nocardia wallacei
CAGGTGTCGAAGCTGAACACCCGCCTCATGGCGCTGGCCTGGACGACGCTGGGCACGCTGGTGCTCACCGACTTCTACGTCATGCTCGTCGCCAGCGGCACCCTCACGGATCTGCGCTTCGTCGACTGATCCCCGACCTCCCACCACCTCCCGCCGCGCCGGGGCCCCCGCCCCCCCGGCACGCTCGAGGGTCCCGAGGGGCTAAGCCGGGACCACGGTTCGGGTATCCGCGGTGCGCGGATAGATCGGGCAGTCGGGATACAGGTCGAACGGCGCGAACAGCGACCAGTCCGGCTCGGCGCGCAGCCGGTTCACCAGCGGGCTCTCCTGGGTCCAGAAGTCGCCGCTGACCAGCCGCACATGCCATTTCGGGTCGAGGTCGGCGGCCATGTCCAGGATGACCTGCCCCATGACCGGCTGCCGGTTGTCGTAGACGGCGCAGATGAGCCGGTAGTAGGTGCCGTACGCGGTCTTGAAGAACGACTCGTAACTCGTGGTGGCCTCGTCGTCGGACACGGTGCCCGCCAACCGATCCGCGGCCAGCTCGCCCGCCTTCCGGCCGGTCGCCAGGGCCAGCAGCACCCCGCCGGAGAACACCGGGTCGGTGAAGCTGCCCGCATCGCCGACCAGGAAATAGCCGGGGCCGCAGAGCCTTTCGGAGTGATACTCGAAGTTCCGCTCCCCCTTCAGTTCCCGCAGCACGGTCGCGCCGCGCAGCCGCTGCTGGATGCGCGGCACCCGGGCCAGGTGCTCGTCGAACACGGCCTCGGGCCGGTCGGACTGCAGGATGGACATGGGCGCCACCGCGCCGATGCTGATGGCGTCGGCGCGCAACGGAATCGCCCACATCCAGCCGTCCTGGTGGATGCCCAGCTGGGTGTCGCCCTCCACGCCGGGATTCTGGCTCTCGTCGAGATTGCCGTAGTGCTTGAACACCGCGGCCATCTTCAACCGGCTGTCGTGCACCCGCAGCCCGAGCTTCTTGGCGATCACCCCGGCACGGCCCGACGCGTCGGCGAGATACGGCGCGGTGGCGTGGTGGGTTTCGTCGGCGTAGGTGTAGGTGACTCCGGTGACCCGGCCGTCATCGGCCACGTCCACGTCGGTGACCGTCGCGTCCTCGAGGACGGTGACGCCGGCCTTGGCGGTCTCGTCGAGCAGCGTCTTGTCGAACTCCGCGCGCTCCACCTGAATGGCCCAGGTGCGGCGGCCGTCGCCGATCTCGCCGAAGTCGATGCGACGGGCGTTACCGGCGATCCCGGTCAGCTCCACCCCGGGCTTGAACGCATAGGGCTTGGCCATGACCGCGTCCAGCAGTCCGAGCTGGTCCAGGATCTCCACGGTGTAGGGCAGGAACGATTCGCCGATGTGGAAGCGCGGGAACCGCACCTTCTCCAGCAGCAGCACCCGGTACCCGCGCCGCAGCATGGTCAGCGCGTACGCGCAACCGGCGGGGCCGCCGCCGATGACAATCGTGTCGTAGGTCGTGGTTTCGGCCATGATCACTCCATTTTCGTTTCAGCGGAATGTAATTCGGTTCATTGCTGCGGTCAGTTCGGCGCCGGGGTCGGCGCTCGCACCGGGGCTGCGCCACGCCACGTGCTGGTCGGGTCGGACGAGCAGGGCGCCGTCGGGGCCGATCTCGCGCACCCGCGACCAGTCGTCGGAGTCCGGCGCCGCTACCCGCAACGGCAGGCCCGCGCGGTCCCGCAGGGCGCGGGCGGCGTCGGCCCACGACTGCCCGGCGGACCCGGTGACCAGCGTGAACTCCCCCGGGGGCACCAGGTCCAGCGTGGAGCGGCGCGCCCCGTCGTGCGCGACCCAGGCGTGCGGCAGCCGATGTCCCGGCCGCGTGGACGGAAAGTGCTTGTCCCCCATCGGTTCCGGTATCGGCGCGGCGGTACCGTCGGGCACCAGCGCACCCTGTTCGTAGGCCGCCCCGATCTCGATGTCCAATGCCTGGCAATCGATCCGATGGGTGCGCAACACCTCCGCCGTCCGGGCGCGGGCGGTGCGGCCGCGCGCGGAGTCCTCGAAGTAGGTGTTGAAGAACGTCGGCCGCATCCAGTGCGGCACATGGGGTCCCAGCCCCAGCGCGGCCTCGCTCATGAGTTCCGAGTTGGCGATGATGCTCACCGCCCAGTCGAGATTGCGGCGGCCGATCGGGCGGCGCTCGGCGTCGTAGGTGTCCAGCAGGCCCGGACCGGCGTGCCCGCGTTCCACCGCGGCGATCTTCCAGGCCAGGTTGTGCGCGTCCTGGATGGCGGTGTTGAGGCCGAGCCCGGCCGCCGGGGGCAGCTTGTGCGCGGCGTCACCGGCCAGGAACACCCGGCCGTGCCGGTAGCGCTGGGCGTTGACGGCGTCGACGGTCCAATTGCTGACCTTGTGCAGCCGCACCCGCAGATCCGGGATACCGAGGGTGTCGCGGATGCGCGCCAGCACCGCATCGCGCTGCGAGCGCGCCGGATCCTCGGGCCCGGTGGTGAAGTGCAGGCCCCACTCCTCGCTGAATCTGCCCCAGGTGGGCCCCATTTCGACGAGGGTGGACCCGGACAGCTCCGGCCGTTTGGGGTTGACGAAGTAGGTGAGCAGCGCGCCGTCGCGCTGCCAGCGGGACAGATCGGCGGTGAAATGCACCGTGGTGACGTGATGGAACCTCGGCCAGCCCTCGAACCGCACCCCCAGCGACGGCCCCAGCGTCCGCCCACCGTCACCGGCGATCAGATACTTCGCGGTGACGGTGCTGTCCCCGCCCTCCGTATCGCGCACGGTCGCGACGATCCGGTCGTCGCGCTCGGCCCACTCCACCAGTTCGAAGCCGTACCGGACGCGACCGGGCGCCCGCTGCTCGGCGGCCGTGCGCAGCAACGGTTCCGAGCGGATCTGCGGCACATTCGTCGCGGCCACCGGGCTCGCCGCCGACCAGGACTCGCGCAGATCCCCGCCGCCGAAGGCGTCCATCTCGTAGATCAACCGGCCGTCGAAGGGCCCCTTCCCTGCCAGCGTGGTCTGCCAGCACACCGCACCGAATTTCTCCAGCGGCGCCCCGACCGTCTCGATCTCCCCCGCCAAACCGTACTGGCGGAAGATCTCCATGGTCCGGTGATTGAGGTAGTGCGCCTTGGGCAGTCGCGCAGTGTCCGGGCGCTGCTCCACCAGCAGATGGTCGATGCCCAACTCGGACAAGAAGATCGACGCCGTCAGGCCGCAGCCGCCGGCGCCCACGATCAGCACGGTGGTGTCCATGTCCCCTCCGCGGTCAATGGCCATGGTGCTCGGGTAGATCGGGGCCCACCGAGGTCGGGCCGCCCGGATACGGGAAGGAGCCGGGGATGCCGCCGTCGTGGCCGACGACGACCTGCGCGGTGTTCACCGCGCCCGTGATCGGGGTGTCGCTGCCGGGCACCATCCACACGTGCAGGTCCCACGCCCGCGGATGCACCAGCCCCGGCGGGTTCGGCAGCGCCGCGGGGATGGTGCCCGGGTCCTGCCCCACCCACTCCTCGGCCGGCGGCTGGGTCACCATGTCGAAGGTGGGGAAGGCGTGCACGCCGCGTTCGTGGAAGCCCCAGTCGGTCGGATAGACGCACAGCCCGTTCTCGATCGGCGTCAGGCCCGGGGTGTATACCGCACCGTAGAACCAGCCCACCAGTTCGTAGGGGAACGACGGCATATACGGGTCGTCGTGCACGGCGTTCGGGTTCAGCGAGCGATAGAACAGTCCGGTCGGCTGCCCGCTGGTCACCGCGTCACGGGCGATCGACCCGGCGGTGACGCCCTCGATCCCCTTGGCGATGATGTCCAGTGAGCGCGGCAGATTCAGCAGGCCCACCCCGACCCCGCGATACTGCACCCAGCCGTGCGAGTCCGGACCCCAGCCGCCCAGCGCGGCCAGCGCCGCCGCGTCCTGCGGGCCGTGCAGCACGCGCAGCGAGCCCAGCCGATCCAGCACCCGTTGCTGGTCGGCGGCCAGGGACGCGGCCCGCTGGCCGGCGTCGCACTGCCGGTCCGCGACCGGGACGCGGTCCGGCTGCACGATCTCGTCGGCCGCGACGGCCGGCGCGAGCGCCGCGGCGGTCGTCAGCGCCGCCGCCAGCAGCAGTGGAAGCCGAAGAGCCATCGGTGATCTCCGTTCAGTTGGTCGGGGTGGCCGGCTGGTCGATGAACTCGAACAGCTCGTCGTCGCCGGCGGTGCCGAGGTCGTCGAGGATCTCGTCGAGTTCGCCGCCGCGCAGATGCCGCAGCAGCTCGTCGAGCCGGGCGGCGATGTCGGCCACCGCGTTCGGATCCAGTTCGGCGCTGCCGCAGGTGTCGGTGAGCGTCTGGATCTGGACGCGGATCGCGGCGGCGGGATCCTCGGTGGGCACGATCTCGTCGCGGATGTGGCGGGCCAATGCCATCGGCGTCGGGTAGTCGAACACCACGGTGGTGGTCAGTTTCAGCCCGGTCGCCGACTTCAGGCGGTTGCGGAACTCCACCGCCCCCAGGGAATCGAAGCCGAGATCGGTGAAGGCCTGGTCGGCGCCGATCGCCTCCGGCGACTCGTGTCCGAGTACGGCGGCGGCGTGGGTGCGAATCGTGGTGAGCACCAATGCTTCCTGGTCGGCGCGGGCACGCCCGGCCAGCGCCGTGGCCAGTTTCGACGACCCGCCCGCGGCATCGGACTCGGCGGCCCGGCGGGTGCCGCGCAGCAGCCCGCGCAGGGCCGGCGGCAGCGCCTCGGGTGCCTGCGCTCCCGCGGCGCGGATCGTCGGCGCATCCAAACGCGCCGCGACGGTGAGTGATTGGCCCAGCACCAGCGCCGTGTCGAGCATCGCCAGACCCTCGGCGGTCGGGATGGGCAGCAGGCCGTCGCGGCGCATCCGGGCGAAGTCCTGCTCGCCGAGATGGCCGGTGATGCCGCTGGCCTGTTCCCAGATGCCCCATGCCAGCGACGACGCGGGCAGCCCGAGACGGTGCCGGTGCGCGGCGAGCGCGTCGAGGAACACGTTGGCGGCCGCGTAGTTGGCCTGCCCCGGACCGCCCAGCACACCGGCGACCGAAGAGTACAGCACGAAGGCGGACAATTCACGGGAAGCGGTGGCCGCGTGCAGGTTCCACGCCGCCTGTGCCTTCGCCCGGAACACGGTCGCGACCCGGTCCGGGGTCAGCTCCGCGAACAGGCCGTCGTCGATCAGGCCCGCCGCGTGCACGACGGCCGTGAGCGGATGTTCGGCCGGGACGGCGGCGAGGACCGCGCGCAGCGCGTCGGCATCGGCGGCGTCACAGGCCGTGATCTGCACGCGCGCACCGAGTTCGGTGAGTTCGGCCGCCAACTCCTCGGCGCCGGCCGCGGCGCGACCACTGCGACTCAGCAGCAGCAGATGCCGCGCGCCGTGCGCGGTGACCAGATGCCTGGCCGCCACGGCGCCCAGCACGCCGGTGCCGCCGGTGATCAGGACGGTGCCGCCGGGATCCAATGCCGTCGGGACGGTGAGCACGTTCTTGCCGACGTGCCGGGCCTGGCTCAGGTACCGGAACGCCTCCGGGGCGCGCCGCAGATCCCACGGCATCACCGGAAGCGGTCGCAGCACACCGGATTCGAACAGCTTCAGCAGTTCCACCAGGATGTCGTGCAGCCGCTGCGGACCGGCCTCCATCAGGACGAAGCCGCGGTACTGTACGCCGGCATGCGTCTCGGCGACCTCGCCGGGATCGCGCACGTCCGTCTGGCCCATCTCCACGAAGCGACCGCCGCGCGGCAGCAACCGCAGCGAGGCGTCGACGAATTCACCGGCCAGCGAGTCCAGCACGACGTCCATGCCCCGGCCGCCAGTGGCGGTCAGGAACTCCTGCTCGAAGTCCAGGGTGCGGGAGTTCGCGATGTGATCATCGTCGAATCCCATGGTGCGCAAGGTGTCCCACTTCGGCAGGCTCGCCGTCGCGTACACCTCCAGCCCCAGGTAGCGGGCCAGCTGCACCGCGGCCATACCGACACCGCCGGTGGCCGCGTGCACCAGCAGGGTCTCGCCCTCGGTCACCGAGGCCAGATCGACCAGTGCGTAATACGCGGTCGCGAACACCGCGGGAACGGCCGCGGCCTGCGCGAACGTCCAGCCCTCCGGCATCGGCACCACCATCGAGCGGTCCGAGACCACCGTGTCGCCGATGCCCGCGAACAGGCCCATCACCCGATCGCCGGGCGCGAACTCGGTCACGTCCGGGGCCACGTCGACGACCACGCCCGCGCCCTCGCCGCCGATCGGCGCGTCCGGGTCCGGATACATGCCGAGCACGATCAGCACGTCGCGGAAGTTCATGCCGGTGGCGCGCAGCCGCACCCGCACCTCGCCGGGTTGCAGTGCGGCCGTGGCGTTCTCGTCGGCGCGCAACACGATGTTGTCCCCGTTGAGAGTGCCCTTGCCGAGCGCGCCCAGCCGCCACGAGCTCCGGCCGATCAGTTCCGCGCTGCCCACCGTGTCGGCGCCGGCCCGGCCCAGCCGCGGCACGTGCGCGGTCCCGCGCCGCACCACCACCTGCGGTTCGGCCTCGAGCGCCAGCGCGGCCTCGGTGGCCGCCCGATACTCGCCGGGGTCGTCCACGTCGACCAGCACGAGCCGTTCCGGATTCTCCGCCTGCGCACTGCGCAGCAGTCCCCAGACCGGTGCGGCAGCGAGATCGGTGACGTCCTCGCCGCCCTCGACCGCCACCGCGCCACTGGTCACCACCACGACCGTCGCGGCAGCGAACTGCGCGTCCGCCCACAATGCCCGCACCTCGGCCAGCACTCGATTCACCGTTGCCAGAGCCTGCGACGCGAGATCCGCTCCGCTACCCGTATCCGGGCGGCCATCTGCGACGCCGACGCCAGGGTCGGTCCCGTCGGCGGTCAGCGTCCCGTGTCGCCCGCGTGCCGGAAGGCACCGCAGGACGATCGCCTCGTCGGAGTCGCGGGTGCAGCTCTCGGCCGGAATACCCTGGGCGCCAGCCACTTCGACGGTTTCCCAGGTGCCGGAGGCTCCTGCTTGCTGCATGGCGACCCAGTTGAGCGCGTACAGATCCGATGCGGTCGATGTGGCCGCGAGCTGGTCGGCGGACAAGGCCCGTACCGACAGCGCGGAGACTGCGGCGACGATCGAGCCGCGGGCGTCGGCGGCCGTGATCGACAGGCGATCGGTGCCCTCCGGAGCCAGCCGGACGCGCAGCGCCGTCGCCCCGACCGCCGCCAGCGAGACGCCCTCCCAGGCGAAGGGCAGTTTCACGGTGTCGGTTCCGTCGGTGAGCGCCGCGACCGCCATCGCGTGCAGCGCGGCATCCAGCAGCGCCGGGTGGATGCCGAAGTCGGCCGCGTCCGCGCGGAGCGGCTCGGGCAACTCGACCTCCGCGAACAGTTCCTCGCCGCGTCGCCACATCGCGGTCAGGCCGCGGAAGGCCGGACCGTACCCGTAGCCGCCCTCGGCGAGGGTGTCGTACACGTCCGCGACCTCCACCGCGGTCGCCCCACTCGGCGGCCATACCGTGAATTCATCGCTGTCCGAGGGCGTTTCGGCTCCGCTCAGCGTGCCCGTGGCATGGCACGTCCAAGCGGGCTCGTCGCTGCCGTGCGGACGCGAGTACACCGCGATGCTCCGCTCGCCCGCCTCGTCCGCGCCGACGATCACCTGAATGTCGGCGCCGCCGGACTCCACCAGCACCAGCGGCGCCTGCAAGACCAGCTCGCCGACTCGCGGCGCACCGACCAGATCACCGGCGTACAAGGCGATTTCGACGAATCCCGTCCCCGGCACCAAGACGTTCCCGGCCACGACGTGATCGGCCAGCCAGGGCTGCGCCGCCACCGACAGGCGACCGGTCAGCATCACGCCGCCGCCGTCCGCGAGGGACACCGCCGCGGCGAGCAGCGGGTGATCGGCCGCATCGAGCCCGGCGGCGCCCAGATCTCCTGCGCCGGTGGGCTTGTCGAGCCAGAACCGCCGGTGCTGGAAGGCGTACGTCGGCAACTCCAGCGGCCGGGCGCGGGTACCCGTCAGCGCCGCCGTCCAGTCCACCGAGGTTCCGGAGACGAAGGCCGCGCCGAGCGCGGCATGCAGCGATTCGGTCTCGTCCCGCTTGGGATCCAGCACCGGAACGGCGGTCACCTCGTCGATCTCGTCCTCGTCCAGGCCGTCGCGCGTGAGGGCGGTCAGCGTGGTGCCCGGCCCCGCCTCCAGGAACACCGTGGCCCCGTGACGCCGAGCCGCCCGTGTCCCCGCGAGGTACCGGACCGGTTCGCGCACATGCCGCACCCAGTACTCCGGGCTGCACAGTTGCTCGGGATCGGCCAGTTCCCCGGTCACATTGGAGACGATCGGGACGGTCGGCGGGTGATAGGTCAAACTCGCGCACACACCGGCGAAGTCGCCCAGGATCGGGTCCATGCGCGGTGAATGGAACGCGTGGCTCACCCGCAGCCGCCGGGTGTTGTATCCGTCCTTGCCCAGGGCCGCCGCGACCTCGTCGATCAGGCCCTCGTCGCCGGAGACCACCACCGTCGCGGGCCCGTTGACCGCGGCGATGGCGATCCGGTCCTCGTGGCCGGCCAGCAGCGGCGCCACCACCTCCTCGCCGGTCGGTATCGACAGCATCGCGCCGCCCTCCGGCAGCGCCTGCATCAGCAAGCCGCGGGCCGCCACCAGTTTCGCGGCGTCGGCGAGCGACCAGACGCCCGCCAGATAGGCGGCGGTCACCTCGCCGATCGAGTGGCCCATGAGCAGATCCGGCCGCACGCCATAGGATTCCAGCAGCCGGAACACCGCGACCTCGACACAGAACAGCGCGGCCTGGGTGTAGGAGGTCTGGCTCAGCAGCTCCGCGGTGGGCGTCTCCGGTTCGGCGAACACGACCGCGCGCAACGGCGGATCGAACTGCTTGTCGAATTGCGCGCACGCCTCGTCGAATGCCGCGGCGTACACCGGGAACCGGGCGTACAGGGTCCCGCCCATACCGACCCGCTGGGCGCCCTGCCCGGGGAACAGCAAGGCCGTCTTCGCGCCCGGAACCGCCTGCCCGCGAAAGGCATTCGGCGAGGGCCGGTCCGCCGCGAGCGCGTCCAGCGCGCCGAGCAGCTCGGCCCGGTCGGTGCCCAGCAGCACCGCGCGGTGCGTCAGCCGGGCCCGGCCGGTGGCCAGCGTGCGCGCCACGTCGACGGCCGCCTGTTCCGGGTGTTCGGCGACGAAGGCCGCGAGGCGGGCCGCCTGCTCGGTCAGCGCCGCTTCGGTGCCGCCGCTCACCACCCACGGAATCATGGGCGGCACAACGGTTTCGGCGGTCTCCTCGGCATCGGCCGGAACGGCCTCGTCGGCCTCCTCGAGAATGACGTGCGCGTTGGTGCCGCTGATCCCGAAGGCCGACACCGCCGCACGGCGCGGACGCCCGTTGCGCGGCCAGGCCTGCGACTCGGTCGCCAGCCGCACCGCACCGGCCGTCCAATCCACGTGCGGCGAGGGCTCGTCGACATGCAGTGTGGGCGGCACCGAACCGTGCCGCATCGCCATCACCATCTTGATCACGCCCGCGACGCCCGCGGCGGCGCTGGTGTGACCCATGTTCGACTTGATGGAACCGAGCCACAGCGGGATCTGCCGGTTCTGCCCGTAGGTGGCCAGCAGCGCCTGCGCCTCGATCGGATCGCCCAGCGAGGTACCGGTGCCGTGCGCCTCCACCACGTCCACCTCGGCGGCCCCGAGCCGGGCGCCGGCCAGCGCCGCCTCGATTACCCGCCGCTGCGACGGACCGTTCGGCGCGGTCAGCCCGTTGGAGGCGCCGTCGGAATTCACGGCGGAGGAGCGCAGCACCGCCAGCACGCGGCGGCCGTTGCGCTGTGCGTCCGAGAGCCGTTCGAGCACAAGTATTCCCGCGCCCTCGGACCAGGCGGTGCCGTTGGCGGAGGCGGCGAACGCCTTCGCGCGGCCGTCCGGCGAGATCACCCGCTGCCGGGAGAACGCGATGAACGCCTCGGGGGTCGGCATCACCGTCACCCCGCCGGCCAGGGCCAGCGTGCACTCACCGGACCGCAGCGAGCGGGCGGCGTCGTGCATCGCCACCAGCGACGACGAGCAGGCCGTATCGATCGACACCGCCGGGCCCTCGAGGCCCAGCACGTAGGCCACCCGCCCCGACGCGACGCTGCTGGTCCGGCCGGTCATCATCAGCCCGGCCAGGCCGCTGCGATCCTCGGCGATGGTCGGGCCGTACTGCACCTCGATGATGCCGGTGAACACTCCGGTCGGGGTACCGCGCAAGGCCGTCGGGTCGATGCCCGAGCGTTCCAGCGCCTCCCAGGACACCTCCAGCAGCTGCCGCTGCTGCGGCTCCATCGCGAGCGCCTCCTTCGGACTGATACCGAAGAACGCGGCATCGAAATCCGCTGCGCCCCGGAGGAACCCACCCTCTCGGGCATACGAGGTGCCCTCGTGGTCGGGGTCCGGATCGTACAACCCGTCCACATCCCAGCCGCGGTCGCCGGGGAAGCCCGAAATCACGTCGCGCCCCCCGGACACCATGCCCCACAGATCCTCCGGCGACGCCACACCGCCGGGGTAGCGGCACGCCATCCCGACGATCGCGATGGGCTCGCTCGCCCGCGACTCCAATTCCTGCAGCCGCTGCCGGGTCCTGTGCAAGTCGATGGCCGCCCGCTTGAGATAGGTGCGGAGTTCTTCTTCTGTCGCCATACCCGTCTCCCGAATTTCGGCAAAGATCGCCACCGCGGCCGGTTACGAAATAGTCTGGCCGCGAACGTCTTCCATAGTTGTCGCGACCGCGATCGGCGGTAACCCCTAGCCTGCCCCTATCCCCGCGTACCGGGGCGGACACCGGCGCAAAGGTCTGCTTATACTCCGGCACAACGTCATTCGTGTTCGGCAACGCCGGAGAACACAGTTAGGTCTCTTCATGAATCGCCTCGGAAATTCGCGCCGCCGTGCCGTTTCCAGCAATGTCCGCAGCGTGGTCTCGGCGCTCACGCTGGCATTCGGTGTCACCGCCGCAACCACCCCCGCCCTCGCCGACCCGCCGGCCTCCGACTGCGCCGGGCCGCGCTGGGTGGGCAGCTGGCTGATCGCCGCCTCGGACGCCACGCCGGTATCGGATATGGCGCTGACCCCGACCGTGTCGCTGTTCGACCAGACCTATCGGATGGTCGTCACTCCGCATCTGGGCGGAGCGACGCTGCGCCTGCATCTGACCAACCGGCTCGGCCCGCTGCCGATCACCTTCGGCACCGTCACCGTCGCCAAGCAGGCCGAGGGCGCCGCGATAGAACCCGCGTCGCTGCGCCCGGTGACCTTCGGCGGGCAGCCGTCGGCGACCGTCGCGCCCGGCGCCGAGCTGATCAGCGATCCGATTCCGCTGTCGTTCAACGCCTTCGAGCCGCTGGCGATCAGTGTGTACGTGCCCGGACTCTCGGCCCCGGCCACGGAGAACATCGTCGGCCTGTCCACCAGCTACTACGGCCCGCCCGGCTCCGGCGACCACGCGGCCGACCCCACCGGCGCTCCGCTGAGTCTGCGAACCACCAGCGTCCTGTTCGCCGGGGGCATCGATGTCCTTGCCGCGCCGGAATATTCGAGCGTGGTGGCGATGGGCGATTCCATCAGCACCGGATATGCGGGAGCGACATATTTCGAGGGGCCGCAGGATTCTTCCATCGTCGACCGCAACCTCCGGTATACGGATTTCCTGCAACACCGCCTGGATGCCGCCGGAATTCCGCTGACCGTCTTGAATTCGAGTATCTGGGGCAATCGCGTGGTGCGGAATCAGACAATCCCGCAAACCGGTCCGGGCGCCTCGGCCAGATTGCAACACGACGTCATCGAGACCGCCGGAGTCTCCGATGTGATAATCGCCTCGGGCACCAATGATCTCGCATTTCCGCCGACCCAGAATCCCGAACAGCTGGCGGCGGCCTACACCGAAATAATCGGGCGGCTGCACGCCGCCGGAATTCGGGTGCACCTGGCGACGATCCCGCCGTCGGTGCGCTCGTTCATCGCCGGCGGCCTCGCCCCCGACGCCGAACCGGTGCGGCAGCAGGTCAACGACTGGATCCGCGGCCAGCAGCTGTCCGACACCGTCATCGACTTCGACGCCGTGCTGCGCGATCCGAGCGATCCCGGCGCCCAGCGCCCCGACCTCGTCTCCCCCACGCTGGTGCACCCCAACCCGCAGGGGCATCGGGCGCTGGCGGACGCCATCGATATCGGCGCCTTCCAGGGCTCGCCCTGCCGGTGACCAGCGCAACGCCGCCGGGGGCGCCCCCCCCCGCGCGCGCCCCCCCGGGGCCGGGGG
>NZ_JARWOP010000011.1 GCF_029868745.1 Nocardia wallacei
GGGGGGGGGGGCGCCGCCGCGCCGGCGGCGGCGGGGCCCGCGCGGCCGGGGGGCCGCCCCCGCCCCCCCCCCCCCCCCCGGCCCACCACGTCCTCGGCGGCGGCCTGTACCTGCGCCAGATGCTCGGGCCCCTCGAAGGACTCGGCGTAGATCTTGTACTTGTCCTCGGTGCCGGACGGGCGCGCCGCGAACCAGGCGTTCTCCGTGGTCACCTTGACGCCGCCGAGCGCCGCGCCGTTTCCCCGGGCGCGGGTCTGGATGCCCGTGATCGGCTCACCGGCCACCTCGGTGGCGCTGATGTCGTCGGGGGTCAGCGCGGCCAGTCGTGATTTCTGCTGCGCGGTGGCGGTGGCGTCGATGCGCGCGTATGCCGGACTGCCGTAACGCTTCTCCAGTTCGGCGTAGCGGGCGGACGGGCTCTGGCCCGTCACCGCGGTGATTTCCGCGGCCAGCAGTGCCAGCAGGATGCCGTCCTTGTCGGTGGACCACACCGTGCCGTCCATTCGCAGGAAGGACGCGCCGGCGCTCTCCTCGCCGCCGAAAGCCAAAGAGCCGCTGAACAATCCGGGCACGAACCACTTGAACCCGACCGGCACCTCGTGCACCTGCCGGCCCAGCACGCTCACCACCCGGTCGATCATCGAGGACGTCACCACCGTCTTGCCGATCTTGGTCAGCGCGTCCCAGCCCATCCGGTTGGCGATCAGGTACTCGATGGCCACCGCGAGGAAGTGGTTCGGATTCATCAGGCCCGCATCGGGAGTCACCACGCCGTGCCGGTCGGCGTCGGCGTCGTTGCCGGTGGAGATGTCGTAGTCGTCGCGGATGGCGACGAGCGAGGCCATGGCGTACCGCGAGGAGGGGTCCATGCGGATCTTGCCGTCGCTGTCCAGCGTCATGAACCGCCAGGTGGGGTCGACGAACGGGTTGACGACCTCGAGCTCGAGGTCGTAGCGCTGCCCGATCTCCTCCCAGTAGTCGACGCTGGCCCCGCCCATCGGGTCGGCGCCCAGGCGAATACCCGCGCCGCGCACCGCATCCAGGTTCAGCACGTTGGGCAGGTCGGCGATGTAGTGGTCGAGATAGTCGTAGCTCTCGACGCTCGTGTCCAGGGCATGCTGCAGCGTGGTGCGCTTGACTCCCGCGAGGCCGCCGCGCAGCAGTTCGTTGGCGCGGTCGGCGATGGCGTCGGTCGCGACCGTGTCGGCCGGGCCGCCGTGCGGGGGGTTGTATTTGAAGCCGCCGTCGCGCGGCGGATTGTGCGACGGGGTGACGACGATGCCGTCGGCCTGGTGCCGGGTGCCGCCCCGATTGTGCCGCAGCACCGCGTGACTGAGCGCCGGCGTGGGTGTGTAGCGGCCGCGGGCGTCGACGATCGCGGTGACCTCGTTGGCGGCCAGCACCTCCAGCGCCGTGCTCCAAGCCGGCTCGGAGAGCGCGTGCGTGTCGCGGGCCAGATACACCGGGCCCGTGATGCCGCGGGTGGCGCGGTACTCGACGATGGCCTGTGTGATGGCCAGGATGTGGGCCTCGTTGAACGCGCAGTCCAGGCTCGAGCCGCGATGGCCGGAGGTGCCGAACTGCACCAGCTGCGCCGGATCCGACGGGTCGGGGATGCAGCTGTAGTACGCCGTGACGAGATGCGGAAGATCTTCGAGATCGGAGGCCCGCGCCGGTCGCCCGGCTCGATCATGAGCCATGCTCGAGCCTCCTTTCCGTATCGGTGCCGTCCGGCTGGGGCTGGTCATCACGATCATGGCCGCACCCACTGCTTGCCCAGGAGGAATACGGTAGCGAACGGCACCGACACCGAACGAGCGGCCGGACGCCCGGCGCGTTGCGGGCGGCGGACCGGCGGCGGCGTCATCGGCTCACCCCGTAATCGCACACCTGCCCCGGAGACGACGCCACCGTCGCGGTGATGCGCGGATCGGGCTGCCAGGCAGCGGCTTCCGTGACGGTCCGCACCACCGGAATCGTCGGTGCCTCGCTCATCACTGCCCCCAATCGTCGTGCCGTCTCGTCGTTCATCCCGTCGCGCCGACCCCGAGCACGACCTCACCCAGCGCGACCCGCGGCCCCCGTGGGCCCGCGCGCGCCGACTCGCCGGCGCATCCGATTCGAGCAGTTTACGAACCTCGCCGACGCCTGCCGACGAGGGGGGAAACCACCCGGCACAAGAGTTGTTCAGCCTATCGGATTCGCTTGGGGCGGGCAAAGACTCGTGCCGCCGAACCGGCCCGCACGCGGCGCGCCGCCCGGTCCCACCGGTGACTCCGCCCACTCGGCCGCCGGTCCACGAATCCACCTGGCCAACCTCCTGCCCGCGTCCGACACCTGCCGAACCATGCTAACCGCCAGCGATCCCGCAGCGACCCCTACGCGGCGACCCGCCCGGTCATCGGCCGATAATCCGTACCGCCCGGTCGCGTGCGTCGGCGGACGCCACGAGCGCCCCATCTACTGAGTACGAACTCGCATTTCACACCGCAGCACCGGATGCCCGGAGCAGTCTCCGGGCATAGAATCCGGCGCGGCAGCACCTCCGGAGCGCGCCGTACTGCTGTAATAGCACCACCCAAATCGCTTGCCCAATATTTGCCCACGCCTATCCCATTCGAAGCGGCACGCCCTCCGGCAAGCGGCCGCTCGACGCACGACCGGGCGTGATCCAGCACTGACATCAGGCACGGTCCGCTCGGCGCGCGCCCCGCCTCCGCCGATTCACCCCATCGGAACACCAGGGAGCAACGATGGCGCTCGCCCGACAGCAAGAACCCCTCCGGCAGAACCTGTCCGCTCCGGAAGAACCCACGCGGCACGCCACACCACGCACCTCGGCGACATCACGCATCGAGGCCGGCGGACGCACGCTCACCACGGCGCATATGTCGGCCCGACTGCGGACGCTGTACGGAACCGCGGCGGCGGGGCAGCGGGCGGACCGGGGCGGTGGGGCAGGGCGGCGACGATTGTCTCGGCTCGCGGCTGTTCTCGGGGTGCTGGCGATCGTGGTGGGCACTTTGGGGGTAGGGACTGTGGCGGCGGCCGTGTATCCGGTCGCTGAGCCCGATTCCTTTTATTGGGCTCCGCCGGATATCGGGTCCTATCAGCCCGGCGATGTGGTGCGCAGTCGTAGCGTGCCCGCGCCCGGGTTTCCGGGTGCGACGGCGTGGCAGTTGGTCTACCGGTCCACGAATTCCGCGGACGCGCCGATCGCGGCGGTGACGACGTTGCTGGTTCCCGGTGGCGGTGGCGCTCGTCCGCTGGTGTCGTATCAGCCGTTCGTGAATTCGCTGGGACTGCGGTGCGCGCCCTCGCACAGCCTGTTCGACGGCAGCCTGCGGGAGGCGCCGACGCTGAATCTGCTGCTGGCGCGGGGTTGGGCCGTGGCGGTGCCCGATCATCTCGGACCGGCCGGCGCCTACGGGGCGGCCCGTCTCGGCGGGCGGCTGACGCTGGACGGGGTCCGCGCGGTGCAGCGCTTCGCTCCCGCCGGGTTGGCCGGCAGCCCCGTGGGGCTCGCGGGGTATTCGGGCGGCGGCATGGCGACGGGTTTCGCGGCCGCGCTGGCTCCCGAGTACGCGCCCGAACTGCCGATCGTCGGCGCCGCCATGGGCGGGGTCCCGGTGAATATCGGCAAGCTCGCCCTGGACGTGGGCGCGGCCCCGAATCCCCTGTTCGGCTTGGGTTTCGCCGCCGCGAACGGATTGGAACGCGAGTATCCCGATGTGATGTCGCTGGACGAACGGATGACTCCGGCGGGCCGCGAACTGCGTGATCGCATCGCCGACGCGTGCACCGACGAGATCATCGGCGCCGCGGCCAACCGTAGCTTCTCCGACTATTTCACCGGCGGCGTGGACGACGTCAGCGGCGCCCAGATCGGCGTGCTGCACGAGAACAGCCTGGAGACCTTCCCGGGCGTCCCGCGCACCCCGATCTACCAGTGGCACGGCGGGTCGGATGTCGTGAACCCTTGGCTCGCACGCGAGGTGGCGGGCCGCTACTGCGCCGCCGGCACCCCCGTGCGGTTCGACGTCATCCCCGGCGCGGACCACACCGCGGCCATCGCCCCGGGCTCCGCCAACGCCTTCGGCTACCTCGCGGACCGCTTCGCCGGGGTTCCTGCACCCAGTAACTGCTGATCGCGCCTTCGGCGCCCGGCACAGATGACCCGGAACTGCGATGGCCACTCGCTGGCTCGGCGCACCCGGCCCGCACGGTCACACTTCCGATCGAGGTGGCAATTCTCGCCACGAGACCGCGAAATGTGTCCGCCCAAGCCGGTATCGACAACCAACGGCCCGCTCCCCGCACCCGAAAGGGCCGACAGAGACGGCGACGTCCACAGCGCACCGTGCCCCAGCCGGACGACCGACTGGGGCACGGAGGTATTCGATTCAGTTGTGGCGCAACGGCTTTCAGTGCACGATCACCGGCTCGCCCTCCGCGGGAGCGGGGACGGAGTTCGGCATGATCACCGCGGCCAGGACCGCGCCGACCAGGAAGATCGCCGTCGCCCACCAGAAGCTGGTGGTGTAGCTCTCGATCATCGACTGCGCGACGTCGAGCGGGTTACCGCCCTGCCGGGTGGACATGTAGTTCGCGGCGGCCGAGGAGGCGATCGTGCTCAGCAGCGCGGTGCCGATCGAGCCACCCACCTGCTGGCTGGTGTTCACCATGGCCGACGCGACGCCCGCGTCGTCGTGATGCACGCCCGCGGTCGAGCCCTGGAACGCGGTCGACATCGAACCACCGAGGCCCAGACCCATCAGGATCAGCGCCGGCAGGATGTGCGTGGCGTAGCCGGTGTCCAGACCGATCTGCGTCAGCCACCCCATGCCGACGGCGGCGATCAGGAAGCCGCCCGCCACGGTGACCTTCGGTCCCAGCTTCGGCAGCAGCAGCGACGGCACGGTCGTGGACGAGGCCACCATGCCCGCCACCATCGGCAGGAACGCCACACCGGTCACGATCGGCGAGTAGCCCAGCGTCAACTGCATGTAGTAGGTCAGGAACAGGAAGATCGCGAACATCCCGATGCCCATGACGAACACCGTCAGGTAGGCGCCACCGCGGGTGCGGTCGAGCACGATGCGCAGCGGCAGCAGCGGGTGCGCGACCCGGGTCTCCAGCCAGGCGAACACACCCAGCAGCGCGGCGCCGCCGATCAGGAACGCCAGTGTGACGCCGTTGGACCAGCCGTGCGACTCGGCGTGTGAGAAGCCGTACACGATGCCGAACAGCGCGACGGTCACCACGGCGGTGCCGGGGATGTCGAGCTTGGGCCGCTCGGTGGTCACGTGCTTGGCCAGCAGCAGCACCGCGCCGACGAGCGCGATCGCGGCGAAGATCAGGTTCACGTACATCACCCAGCGCCACGACGCCCACTCGGTGAGCGCGCCACCGAGCAGCAGCCCGAGCGCGCCACCGGTACCGGCGACGGCGCCGAAGATGCCGAAGGCCTTGGCCCGCTCGGCCGGTTGCGTGAAGGTCACCGTCAGCAGCGACAGCGCCGCGGGCGCCAGCAGCGCGCCGAGCACGCCCTGCGCCACACGCGCCGCCACCAGCATCTCGAATCCCGTGGCCGCACCGCCGATGGCCGAGGCGACCGCGAAGCCGACCAAGCCGGTGATGAAGGTGTTGCGCCGCCCGAACAGATCGCTCAGCCGCCCGCCGAGCAACAGCAGGCTGCCGAAGGCCAGCGCGTATCCGGTGACGACCCACTGGCGGTCACCGTTGGAGAAACCGAGATCGCGCTGCGCCTCCGGCAGCGCGATGTTGACGACGGTCGCGTCGAGCACGACCATCAGTTGGGCGACGCCGAGCACGGCGAGCACCCACCAGCGCAACGCATGCGAGCCGCGGCGGCCCGCGTTCGGCGACCGAGTCGCCGCATCCTTTTCCAGGTCGATCGCGGTAGTCATGGAGCCCCTTAGTCCGGTGACCGTATGCGGAGGTCGTTCCTCCGCTTGGTATGAAAGCTACCACCATAACGGAGAGAATGCCTCCACTTAATCCCGATGCTTGCTAGCATGACTGTGTGAATCGCACCACCACCATGTCCGCACCTCGGCGTCTGCGCGCCGACGCCGCCCGCAACCAGCAGCGGATCGTCGAGGCCGCGCGCAGACTCTTCGCCGAGCGCGGACTGGAGGTCACCCTGGACGATGTCGCCGAGGCGGCGGGGGTCGGCGTGGGCACGGTGTACCGGCGCTTCGCGAACAAGCAGGAACTGATCATCGAGGTCTTCGAGCAGACCGTCGCGGCCATGGCCGAGGCCACCGAACGCGCCAACCGCAACCCGGATCCCTGGGCCGCGGTGGTGGAGTTGTTCGAGTGGGCGTGTGAGCATTTCGCCGGCAATCGCGGATTCAGCGAGGTGATGCTCGAACTGCCCGACGCAATGGAGCGTTTCGAGTCGGTCCGCGATCGGATCAAGCCGCAGATCGGGCGGCTGGTCGACCGCGCCCACGCCGCGGGCGTGCTGCGTCCGGGCATCGAGGCGCCGGACTTCTTCGCGATCATCAACATGGTCGAATCGATCGCCGCCTTCTCCAAGCCGGTGAACGATCAGGTCTGGCGGCGATACCTGGCGATCGCGCTGGACGGGGTGCGCGCCGATACGGTTCCGCGCCAGCCCCTGCCCGTCCCGCCCCTGCGCGACGACGAGGTGGACCAGGCCAAGGCGCGTACCTTCGCCTGCCGACGCCGCTAGGCCCGGAATGCGCATCCGGTAGCGCTCGTCACAGCGCATGCCCTAAAGTTGGACACATGACCAACTCTTGGGTGAATTGGGCCGGCGACCAGCAGTGCGCGCCCGCCGCGACGGCGGCGCCCGGCTCCCCCGAGGACGTGGCCGAGCTATTGCAACGCGCCGAGGCCGCAGGACAGACCGTGCGCGTGGCCGGGGCCGGTCACTCGTTCACCGACGCCGTGCTCACCGACGGCATGCTGCTGAACCTGTCGAAACTGGACCGCATCCTGCACGTGGACCGTGCCGCCGGGCTGGTCCGGGTGGAGGCCGGGGCCACACTCAACGCGCTGAGCGCGGCCCTGCACCCGCTGGGCCTGGCGTTCCCGAACCTGGGCGACATCGATGTGCAGACCATCGCCGGAGCCGCCGCCACCGCCACGCACGGGACCGGGGCGACCTTGCAAAACCTTTCCGCCGCACTGCATTCGGTCGAATTGATGCTCGCCGACGGCAGCCGGGTGGAACTGGACGAACAGAGCGACCCCGACGGCTGGCGCGCGGCGCGCGTGCACGTCGGCGCGCTCGGCGTGGTGACGGCCGTGACGTTGGAACTGGTGCCGTCGTTCGTGCTGGAGGGGGTCGAACGCCCGGTGCCGGTCACCGATGTACTCGCCGATCTCGACGAATACATCGACAGCAACGAGCATTTCGAGTTCTACATGTTCGCGCACAGCCCGCTGGCGATGACCAAGCGCAACAACCGCGTGGAGTTGCCCGAGCAGCCGCGCGGCAAGGCCGTCGACTGGTTCGCCGATATCCTGGTCTCCAACCACACGTTCGACGCGCTGGCCCGGCTCTGCCGTCGCCGGCCGCAACTGATTCCGTGGGTGCAGCGCGGCGCCGCCTACGCGGGTAGTTATCGCCGCCAGGTGGACCGCTCCTATCGAGTGTTCGCCTCCCCCAGGCTCATTCGCTTCACCGAGATGGAATACGCGATACCGCGCGAGCACTCGGCGCCCGCGATCCGCGAGATCAAGGAGCTGTCCCAGCGTTTCGACACCCCGATGCCCATCGAGGTGCGCTGGGTGGCGCCCGACGACGCGTTCCTGTCCCCGGCCGGTGGCCGCGACACCTGCTACATCGCCGTACATCAGTACCGCGGCATGGCTTACGAGCCGTATTTCCGTGCGTGCGAAGCGGTTTTCGACAAATACGGCGGGCGGCCGCACTGGGGCAAGCGGCACTTCCAGACGGCGCGGACGCTGCGGCCGCGCTATCCGGAGTGGGATCGGTTCCAGGAGGTCCGCCGCCGGTTCGACCCGAAGGGCCGCTTCACCAACGCCTACGTCGAGCGGGTACTCGGTCCCGTCGACTGAGGCTTCACGAACCGCAATTCCATTGTGACCGGGATGGTTTCGACCTCGAGCGCCTGACGCAAGCGGGGCACGGCGTGGTCGAGGACGCGGGCACGCAACGCACCGATATCGGCGTCGGGTTCGGCGGTTACCACCAGGTACAACTCCGGGGCGCGACCGGGCCCGGACACCCAGGCCGCGGCGGAGCGCACCCCGTCGTAGCCTTCCAGGTCGGTCGAAACGGGCCGGGCCACGGTCGTGGCGGTCAGGGCGGTCCGATCGCCGGTTTCCGGAGTGCGGGCCCGCCAGCGCACCGGCTGCGGCATCCGGGTCACCTGCGCGGTGGCCCAGCGCAGGCAGGCCAGGCCCAGCACGCTCGCCACGGCGACGATGCCCCACAGCAGCCATGTGGGCGAATGGGTTCGGTCCGACAGTACCGGCGAAGCCGCGTCCACCCAGCCCAGCCGTCCATAGTGGGCCGCCAGAGCGACGGCTCCGACGGCCGTGACCACCACGCCCGCCACCCCGAGCACGGTGCGATTCACCGCCGCGGGCGGACGGCGGCGGATGCTCTCACCGCGCGCAGCGAATCCCACCGAGCCGCTCGCGGTGAGCGCCACCCGCTCGCCGGCGGTCACCGCATGCTCCCGGTGTGGCGCAGGCGCAACGAGATTCGCGGCGACGTGCGTGTGCCGATGCGGCCGATGCGCTCGTCGACCGCGGCGCGGACGGCCGCCGTGAGTTCGGCGGGATGTGCCCGGGGCGTGCGGACAGCGACACGAACCGTCTTGTGCCGCAGGGTGACTCGGGCGGAGTGCACGCCCTCGACCGACTGTGCCGCCGCCCGCAACGCGGTACGCAGGCCGCGCCGGGTCACTCCGGCCGCGATACCGTCGTCGGCGGTGAGCGGCACCACCACCGGACGACCCGGTAGTACCGCGAATCCCAGCAGCACGATCCCCACCAGTGCCGCCGCGACTCCGAACCACGCCACCGACATATCGGTCCAGGCCGTCTCGCGCAACCGGTTCTCGACGCCGTCCCATACGACGAGTTCCCTTGCGCCGGTGAGCCGTTGGACCAGCGACAGCACGACGATCACGCACACCGCCAGCAGTACGAGCGCCAGCAACGCGGCCGGCGCCGCACGGCTCGGCCGCCGCCTCACCGCACTCTCCCCGGTAGGTCCGCCACGTCGATGTCCAACCGCCGAACCGGCACTCCCGTGCGCTCCCGCACGCGGCGCAGCACGTGCGCGCGGCAGACGGTGGCGACCTGCCAGATCGGCATCGGATAGTGGATCGGCAATCGCAACGACAGCACCGCCGCGCCTCGGGAGAACCTGGCCCGCGCCTCGACGCCGGGCGCGACGCCGGTGATCTCCCGAGCCGCGTCGATCACCACTCGCCGCACGGCCGCGGCGTCGATCTCCGCGGCCGGCACGGGCGGCGCCGTGGCGGGCTCGATCGCGGTCACCGTGCTCGTCATGCTTCCTCCCGGTTCGGTGTGGTCAGCTCGATTCCCCGGTGATAGCGCAACACTAACCGCTCGTTCGCACGGAAGCCGGTGTACGCGCCGGGCGGCCCGGCCACGACGGCACCTGAAGGAGACATACCAGCTCACAGCGGTTCGGGAGGAAATTTTTGATTGACATCGCCCCCGGGAAGTGGGCACGATGGGGAGCGCAATCGTTGTCCAGATGATTGCTGAGCTGAATAGGTTGTCGCGGCACACCCGCTCGAACGGGGCCGGGCAACGCTGTACGGCACGACGGACGAGCATCTCGTCCATTCTCGCAATTCGGACGTGAGACCTACCGACAACGGAGGTTCGGATGTCTGATCGCTCCACCGGCCGAAAACCCGGCCAGGTTGCCGACAAGGGCAAGAAGTCCATGAAGAATCGCTCCCGGCGCGATGCGGAACGCATGCCCGACGACATGCGGCGCGACCCGGACCGGATGGGTTCGGGCATGAAGCGCGAGGGCGACGGCATGAATGCCGCGGCGCGACGCGACGCCCGCGTCGACCGCGACGACATGCAGGACGCGGCCCGCCAGACCAAGGAGAGGCTGGGCAAGTAGGAACCGGTGACATCGGCGCGCGGCCGGGGCGGGGCGCGCCGCTGCGCGGCAGCGGGCGCGGGCGGGCCGCCCGCGCTCGGCCCCGCGCCATTCCAGTGTGACCCGGGCGCTTTAGGCCGCGCGCGCCACGCGCCG
>NZ_JARWOP010000012.1 GCF_029868745.1 Nocardia wallacei
GACGATGGCCGAAGCTGATCCGCTGCGAGCGGTGTCGTTGCTGATGCTGTTCGGGGAAGCCAGCTTCCACGCGAACCTGCCCATCGAGTGGGCACATGTCGGAGCCATCGCCGAGAGATTGCCGATGTCCGGGGACCACGCTGCCGACACACTGGTGATGCTGTTGCGAGGAGCATGCCGGGCACGGACGGGGAGACCTCACGGATTGTCGTCGCGAGACAAGGATCTTGCGGAGAAGCTCACCGACCCGGTGAAACTGAACTGGGCCAGTGGACTGCTGTGGGCTATGGGCGACCGAGAGCGGGGCCGGCGACTGAATCGGGCGGCGGTCCAGCGTGCCCGGGACACCGGCGCGGTCGGGCTCTTGGTCTGGGCCCTGGAACGTGGCGTGATCGATGACATCGCCCGCGGGCGTTTTCGCGCTGCGGAAGCGGCTGCGGGGGAGGGCCATCGCCTCGCCGACGAGATCGGCCAAAGCAATGTCAGCTGCTGGCACCGCAGCTCGCTGGCCTTGCTGGCGGCCTTGGGCGGACGTGAGCGGGAGGCGCGCGAGCTGGCCGATGAGGTTTTGGCCGAGGCGATACCACGCCGGCTCGCGATTGTCGTCGCCGCGGCCAGGCGGGCTCTCGGATTGACAGACCTGGCCGCGGGGCGCGCGGAGTCGGCATTGAACCATTTCCAACCGGCATACGATTCCGTTCAGCCGGAGGTGATGCTGGTATACACGCCCGATTGGGTGGAGGCAGCCGTTCAAGCACACCGACCCGACTTGGCTGTCCAGGCTGTGGAGTCGCTGCGCCGGTCCGCGGCGGCGGGCGCGCTGGTGGCGCGGTGCGAGGCATTGCTCGCCGGGCCCGAAGACGCGGAGGATGCGTTCCGGCGCTCACTCGAGCTGCACGAAAGGGACGAGCAGCCAATGGAATTCGCTCGCACCCAGCTGTTGTTCGGTGAGTACCTGCGCCGCCGCCGGCGCAGGGCGGAGGCCCGGCGCCCACTGTGGTCTGCGTTCGAGACATTTCAGGCACTCGGCGCGACTGGATGGGCCGAACGTGCTCGTGCCGAGCTACGCGCGGCCGGGGAAGCTGTGGCGCCTTCGACGACTTCCAGCAACGTCGACCTGCTGACGTCTCAGGAAATGCGAATTGTTGATGCGGTCGCGGCGGGTTTCACCAACCGTGAGATCGCGGCTCAATTGTTCCTCAGTACCCGGACGATCGACTATCATCTGCGCAAGGTCTTCAAGAAGCTGGGCGTACGGTCTCGCTCCGAGCTCATCCGTGTCGTCTTGTCCGGACCTGATACCTCACCGAACGCCGAGTTTTGACTGCACTTCCACAAGTGGCTATTCGCCATCGCGGTCACGACGGTTCTGGTCCGCGATCCGGCCGGAGGTGATAGTGACCGTGTGCTGTTCGGTGAGCGCCGCACGAACGGCCGCGTTATCCTACAATGCCGACGGCACGGCAGGTGGCGGGGGCCGATGGCCCGCGTAAATGAGTTCAGACAGCTCCTGTCGGGTCGGTCAGGGATCGCCACTCGATCGACAGAGTCTGCTCCCAGATCCGCGAGGTGCTTGTCGGCGCTGATTTGATCGTGTGGGAGCCCGGGCAGGATTTCTGTGATGACGTCATGCAGGATGTGTGTCACATGTTGTCGGTTGTTGGTCACGGTTGGCTTCGATCCTGGGTGAGGGTATGGATATCGGCGATTGCCAGTATCCGTGACGTCCTCTGGTCATGGATCACGACGTCGACCAATTCGTCGTTCGGACGGTTTCGGTGCCGACGGAGTTTCACGGTGATATCCAGCGTGGCGTAGGAGTCGGTATTGCCCAGGTAACATAGTTTGTGATCGAGTACTCGACGATCGGTGAAATCCCGCTCTGACCGTCCCAATGCACGCCACAGGCGCAGTATCGCTGTGTCGATAATGCTGAAAGTAAGCAGCGAAGTACACGATGCCAACACCGTTGGCATCGCAATGAGCTTCTTCTGGATGCGTTGGGTGTTGTACCAGCCGTCGATGTAGGAGAACAAGGCGTTCTCCGCGTCTTCCCTTGTGCGCCAAGAGTTCCGGTACACCAGCTCGGTCTTCAACGTAGAGAAGAAATTCTCCATGAGCGCATTGTCGTAGCTGTCTCCGACCGAGCCCATCGACTGCGCA
>NZ_JARWOP010000013.1 GCF_029868745.1 Nocardia wallacei
CGCCGCGTGGGCCCACCGGCTAAACGCGTCAGGGTCCACCTACTTCCCCCCGCCGGCCGCACCGCCCGGGGGGGCGAGGTCAGGGCGGGACCGCCTATGCCTTCACATACAGGTCCCGGATCTTGCGCTTGTAGAGCTTGCCGTTGGGGTCGCGGGGCAGTTCGTCCAGGTAGTCGATGCTGCGCGGCAGCTTGTACTTGGCCAGGCGGCTCGCGGCGAACTCCATCAGCTCGCGGGTCAGCGCGTCGTCGGGGGTCACGCCCGGAGCCGGCTGCACGACCGCCTTGACCTCCTGTCCCCAGTCGTCGTGCGGGATGCCGAACACCGCGACGTCGGCGACCTTCGGATGCGTGATCAGTTCGCCCTCGATCTCGGCGGGATAGATGTTCACTCCCCCGGACAGGATCAGATCGGAGCGCCGGTCGTGCAGGTAGAGGTAGCCGTCCTCGTCCATATGCCCGATGTCGCCGACGGTGAACAGGTCGCCGACGCGTGCGTCCGCGGTCTTGGCCTTGTCCTTGTGGTACTCGAAGTTCGAGCCGCCCATCTTCATGTAGACCGTGCCGGTCTCGCCGGGCGGCACCTCGTTGCCGTCGTCGTCGAGCACCTTCACCACCGCGTACGGCCACGCCTTGCCGACCGAACCGGGCTTGCGCAGCCATTCCTCGCCGCTGATCGACGTGCCGCCGCCCTCGGTCGCCGCGTAGTACTCGGTGACGACGGGGCCCCACCACTCCAGCATCCGGCGCTTGGTCTCCTGCGGGCACGGCGCCGCCCCGTGGATCATGCAGCGCAGCGAGGACACGTCGTACTTCGCGCGCACCTCCTCCGGCAGCGCCAGCAGCCGGTGGAACTGGGTCGGCACCATGTGGCTGTGCGTCACGCGATGCCGATCGATCAGCCGCAGCATCTCCTCCGGGTCCCACTTGTCCATCAGAACGACCTTGTGCCCCAACTGAATCGAGATGGAGGCGAAGTTCAGCACGGCGGTGTGATAGAGCGGCGAACCGCAGATGTGGACGTGGTCGTCGAACGGCCGGATGCCGAACAGGCCGAAGAATCCGGTCGCCTGCGGCCCGACGACATCCGGGTCGGCGCCGGTCAGCGGCCGGCGCACGCCCTTGGGGCGACCGGTGGTGCCCGACGTGTAGAGCATCGGCGCGCCGGTGGTGCGGTCGTCGGGACGGCCGGTCTCCCCCGCGCCCAGCTCCGCCAGCGGCTGGAACCCCTCGACCTCGCCCACCGAATACCGCGCGGCCGCAGGCAGATTCGCCTCGTCGGCGGCGATCCGGGCGGCCGCGGCGAAGCGCTCGTCGGCGATGAAGACCTTCGCCTCGCTGTCGCCGAGGATGTAGGCCACCTCCGGCCCGGTGAGATGCCAGTTCACCGCGACGATGTACAGGCCCGATTGGTAGGCGGCGAAGTACACCGCGAGCGCCTCGGCACTGTTGTGCACCATCGACACCAGCACGTCACCGGCGCGTAGTCCCTTGGCCCGCAAGCCCTTCGCGATCCGATCGGCCTGCCCGGCCAATTCCGCGTAACTCACCTGCCGACCCGACGGATCGACGACCGCGATCCGTTCGGGTGCGGCGGCGGCGATATTCCACAATCCCAGCTGCTGCGCCGGCTCCATCGAAGTCACTCCTCGAATCTAGAACGTGTTCTATACGCGAACAAGGGGTGCCAGCGCCTCGAATTGCGCGGCGTCGCGAACGCTCACCAGCAGCATCGTGACGCCCGCCTGTTCCCACACCTTCAGCTGTTCGCGCACATGCGCCTCGTCGCCGATGATCGTCGTGTCGAGAATCAGCTCGTCGGGCACGGCGGCCGCCGCCTCGTCCTTGCGACCGGACCGGAACAGCCGGGTGATCTCGTCGACGGTGTCCCCGTACCCCATCCGCCGATATACCTGCGCGTGAAAGTTCAGCTCCTCCGCGCCCATGCCGCCGATATAGAGCGCCAGCACCGGGCGCAGCCGGTCGAGTTCGGCGCGCGGATCATCGGTCAGGATGACCTGCGCGGTGGCGGCGATCTCGAAATCCTCGCGCGAACGCCGGGCACCGGCCCGCGCGAATCCCTCGTCGAGCCATTCGTTGTACATCCCGGCCAGCCGCGGCGTGTAGTAGATCGCCAGCCAGCCGTCGGCGATCTCGGCCGTGAGCGCCACATTCTTCGGCCCCTCGGCGCCCAGCCAGATCGGCAGATCCGCACGCAGCGGGTGGGTGATCGGCTTGAGCGGCTTACCGAGGCCGCTCGCGCCCGGTCCGTCGTAGGGCAGCGGAAAATGCGGGCCCGCGCTCACCACCTTCGCCTCGCGGGCGAGCACCTGCCGGACGATCCCGACATACTCGCGGGTCCGCTGCAACGGCTTGGCAAACGGCTGGCCGTACCAGCCCTCCACCACCTGCGGGCCGGAAACGCCGAGCCCGAGAATGTGCCGCCCGCCGCTGAGATGATCGAGGGTCAGCGCGGCCATCGCGGTGGCGGTGGGCGTGCGCGCCGACAATTGCACGACCGAGGTGCCCAGCCGCACCCGATGCGTCCGCGACCCCCACCAGGCCAGTGGAGTGAACGCGTCCGAACCCCAGGATTCCGCGGTGAACACGGCGTCGAAACCGGTTTCCTCGGCCGCGGCGACCAACTCCGCGGCATTTTCCGGCGGGCTCGCGCCCCAATATCCGAGCTGCAATCCGAACCGCATGATCGACTCCCTTCCGAGCCCCGCTCTTGCCACCAGAATAAGAACCTGTTCTACTCGATATCGTGACTCAGGGGAACACCATGACCGGCACAATCGCCGAAGGAAGTGGCCCGAAAACGGGAACCACTCCCGACGTGCTCGCCGCGGAACTACGCATGAAGTTCGACTACACCCGCTCGGTAGGGCCGACCATCGGACGGTTCCTCACGGGCCTGCGCGACGGCCGGATCGTCGGCGTGCGCGGCTCCGACGGGCGAGTCTTCGTCCCACCGGCCGAATACGATCCGGTCACCGCCGACGCGCTGACCGATTTCGTCGACGTGGCCGACGTGGGCACCGTGCAGAGCTGGAGCTGGGTGCGGGAGCCGTTGCCCGGCCAGCCCTTCGACCGCCCCTTCGGGTGGGCGCTGATCAAGCTCGACGGCGCGGACACCGCGCTGCTGCACGCTGTCGACGTCGACTCCGCCGACGAGCTGCGCACCGGCCTGCGGGTGCGGGCGCGCTGGGCGGCCGAGCGCACCGGCAGCATCCACGACATCGTCTGCTTCGAGCCCGGTGAAATCTCCACCGCCCCGGCCGATTCCGCCGTCGACGCCGAGCCCGTCACCGGCATCGTCACGCCGATCGACCTGAGCTACAAGCACACCGCGGCGCCCCAGGAGACGGTGTTCCTGCGCGGCATCGCCGAGGGCCGACTGGTCGGCGCGCGCGCCGCCGACGGCAAGGTGTACTTCCCGCCGCGCGGCGCCGACCCGCGCACGGGCGAGCCGACCGAGGACTATGTCGACCTCGCCGATACCGGCGTCGTCACCACCTTCTGCATCGTCAACGTGCCGTTTCAGGGCCAGCGCATCAAGCCGCCGTACGTGGCCGCCTATGTGCTGCTGGACGGCAGCGACATCCCGTTCCTGCATCTGGTGCTGGGCTGCGAGGCGACCGAGGTGCGGATGGGCATGCGGGTCAAGGCCTCCTGGAAACCCCGCGAGGAGTGGACCTACGAGGGCCTGGACAACATCTCGCACTTCGAGCCCACCGGCGAGCCCGACGCCGACTACGAGACCTTCGCGCAGCACCTGTAGCGCCCAGCGCTTCGGAAGAGAGCTGAAACATCTTGAGCAACAACGCAACCGACATCGCGGTCGTGGGCTTCGCGCACGCACCGCACGTCCCGGAGACCTACGGCACCACCAACGGTGTCGAGATGCTGGTGCCCTGCTTCCGGCACCTGTACGACAAGCTCGGCATCACGGTCGGTGACATCGACTTCTGGTGCTCCGGATCCTCGGATTACCTTGCCGGACGGGCCTTCTCGTTCATCTCGGCGATCGACTCGATCGGCGCGGTGCCGCCGATCAACGAATCGCACGTGGAGATGGACGCCGCCTGGGCGCTGTACGAGGCCTGGGTGAAACTGCGCTCCGGGCAGGCGAAGACGGCGCTGGTCTACGGCTTCGGCAAGGCCTCCGCCGGCACGCTGCGCCAGGTCCTCACACTGCAGACCGATCCGTATCTGGTCGCGCCGCTGTGGCCGGACGCCGTCTCGATGGCCGGACTGCAGGCGCGGGCCGGGCTCGACGCCGGCCGCTGGACCGAGCGGGACATGGCCGCGGTCTCGGCCGCCGACGCCGCGGAGATCGAAAAGCGGCTGGCCGCACCGTATGTCGCCGATCCGCTGCGCGAGCACGACATCGCCCCGATCACCGACGGCGCCGCGGCCATCGTGCTGGCCACCGGTGACCGCGCGCGCGAACTGTGCGAGCGTCCCGCCTGGCTGACCGGGATGGCGCATCGCATCGACACGCCGATCCTGGGCGCTCGCGATCTGACCTCCTCGCCGTCTGCCGCCGCGGCCGCGCAGGCGGTACGCAACGGGGACACGGCGGAATTCGATGTCGCCGAGCTGCACACGCAGTTCAGTCACGAGCAGCTGATCCTGAAAGAGGCGCTGGGACTGGGTGATTCGACCCGGATCAACCCCTCGGGCGGTCCGCTGGCGGGCAACCCGATGTTCTCGGCCGGACTGGAACGGATCGGCTTCGCCGCGACGGCGATCATGAACGGCACCGCGGACCGCGCCCTCGCCCATGCGGCGAGTGGCCCTGCGCTGCAACAGAATCTGGTGTCCACATTGGAGGCACGATGACGAACAATTGCGCAGCCCGTCGTCGGGCCGACCGGGTGCGGGTGTCCCGCAAGACACAGGAGGCACGATGACCAACCCTGCCGCGGTGCTCGGCACCGGACAAACCCATCACGTGACGAAACGGACCGACGTGTCCATGGCGGGCCTGTGCCGCGAAGCGATCGATCGCGCGCTGGACGACGCCGAACTCACCATGGCCGACATCGATGCCGTCGTGGTCGGCAAGGCGCCGGACCTGTTCGAGGGTTCGATGATGCCGGAGCTGTTCATGGCGGATGCCTTGGGCGCCACCGGGAAACCGCTGCTGCGCGTGCACACCGCGGGCTCGGTCGGCGGTTCCACCGGCATCGTGGCGACCAATCACGTGCAGGCGGGCGTGCACGGCAAGGTGCTCGCGGTGGCGTGGGAGAAGCAGTCGGAATCGAACGCCATGTGGGCGCTGTCGAATCCGGTCCCGTTCACCAAGCCGGTCGGCGCGGGCGCGGGCGGGTACTTCGCGCCGCACGTGCGGGCCTACATCCGCCGGTCCAACGCGCCGCTGCACATCGGCGCCATGGTCGCGGCGAAGGATCGCCGCAACGGCGCCAAGAATCCCCTGGCTCATCTGCAGCAGGCAGACATCACCATGGAGTCGGTGCTGGCGTCGCAGATGCTGTGGGACCCGATCCGATTCGACGAGACCTGCCCCTCCTCCGACGGCGCCTGCGCGATCGTGCTCGGCGACGAGGATTCGGCGCGGGCAGCCGAGTCGTCGGGCAAGAAGGTCGGGTGGGTGCACGGCACCGCCATGCGCACCGAACCGCTCGCGTACTCGGGCCGCGATCAGGTCAGCCCGCAGGCGGGCCGGGACGCGGCCGCGGCGCTGTGGAAGCAGGCGGGCATCACCAACCCGCTGGAGGAGATCGACGCCGCCGAGATCTACGTGCCGTTCTCCTGGTTCGAGCCGATGTGGCTGGAGAACCTGGGCTTCATGCCCGAGGGCGAGGGCTGGAAGCTCACCGACGCCCACGAGACCGAGATCGGCGGGAAACTGCCGGTCAACCCGTCGGGCGGCGTGCTCAGCTCCAACCCGATCGGCGCCTCGGGCCTCATCCGCTTCGCCGAGGCGGCCAAGCAGGTGATGGGCCGCGCCGGCGACTACCAGGTCGAGAACGCGCGCAAGGCGTTCGGGCACGCCTACGGCGGCGGGTCGCAGTACTTCTCGATGTGGGTCGTGGGATCGGAGCGCCCGTGAGGCACGGCCACGCCGGGGCGGCGTCGTGAAATTCACGCTCGGGATCGCGATGAGCCCACTCGAACAACTTCCGGAGCTGGCGAAAACGGCGGAAGAATGCGGATTCGCCGGTATCGCGCTGCCGGATTCGCTGTTCTATATGCAGAATCAGGTGGCGAAATACCCCTATACACCGGACGGCAGCAGGTTCTGGGGCCCGGAGACACCGTGGGTGGATCCGTTCGTCGGCGCCACCGCCATGGCCGCCGTGACCAGCGACATCCGGTTCTACACCAACGTTCTGAAGCTCGGCTCCCGGCATCCGCTGCTGCTGGCGCGGCAGGTGGGATCGGTCGCGGCGCTCAGTGGCGACCGGTTCGGATTCGGGGTGGGAATCGGGTGGGCTCCGGAGGAATTCGAATGGTGCGGCGTTCCTTATGCGCGCCGCGGCGCGCGGGTCGACGAGATGATCGAGGTCATCCAACTTGTTCTCGGCGGCGGGATGGTCGAATTCCACGGTGAATTCTTCGATTTCGGACCGTTGCAGATGAGTCCGGCGCCGAAGCATCCGGTGCCGTTCTACATCGGTGGTCATACCGAGCCGGCGTTACACCGAGCGGCGCGTGTCGGCGACGGCTGGTGCTCGGCGATGATGAAATACGAGGACATCTGCAAAACCATCGGCAAACTCACCGAGCTGCGTACCGAATACGGCCGAACTGACCAGTCTTTCGAAATCCAAGTGGTCTGTATAGACCGTTTCGGGCGGACCGGCTACTCCGAGTTGGCCGCCGCGGGAGTCACCGACACCATCGTGGTGCCGTGGGTCTTCGACGGGCTCGGCTTCGACGCCGACCTGGCAGCCAAGCAGGAATCGCTGCACCGCTTCGCCGCGCAGTTCATCGCCGAACCGATCGGAGCAACCGCATGACGACTACGACCGACCATCCGGCCCGGGTCGCCGGGCACGCCTCGCAGGCCGCGGTGCGTACCCGCGACAAGGCGGCCTGGCTGGAGCTGTTCGCCGCCGACGGGATCGTCGAGGACCCGATCGGGCCCTCGGTCTTCGACCCGGAGGGCCGGGGCCATCGCGGCCGCGAGGCCATCGGGGCGTTCTGGGACAAGGCGATCGCCGCCACCGAATCGATCGAATTCCACTTCGGCGACTCCTTCGCCTGCGGAAACGAGGTGGCGTTCACCGGCCTGATCCGCACCCACATCGGCGGGCAGGTGATCGACGCCGAGGGCGTGTTCACCTACCGCGTGGACGACGCGGGCAAGATCGCGGCGCTGCGCGCGTTCTGGGAGACCGACCGCGCCATGCAGACCATGCGACCGGCCTGACGCCAACCTCCGTCAAACCCGCCCCCGGATTTTGGGGGGGGCACACCCGGGGGGGGGGGTTACCGGCCCAAACAGGGGCGGGGGAGTGGGTTTGGGGCCCCGGGGGGGGGGGGGGGT
>NZ_JARWOP010000014.1 GCF_029868745.1 Nocardia wallacei
GGCATCCAGGCCCTCGGCGTGCCCGCGCACGACGGCGCCTACCACACCCTGGCCGACTTCTACCCGCGCCCGACCTGCGAGTACGACACCATCCCGGTGGCGGCCTCCGCCTCCTGGGCCTGGACACCACCGACTTGGACACCGCCGGCGGCCGCATCGACCGCCCCCAACTGGACCGTATCCGCCAGCTGCTACACGCCGACCCCCTACCCCCCACGACCGGATCGCGGTTGTAGTCGATGACCAGCGCGTAGTCGTACTGCGGCACGGTTCTGCCCAGATTCTCCGCCGCCCGGGTGTCGAACGGGCACTCCGCCTCGGCACACCGATAACTCCGGTTGTACAGCGGGCTCGCCGGATCGGAGACCCACCACCAGGTATTCGAGGAGTCGACCGGCAGGTACGGCAGCTTCGATTCCACCGGTGACCGGCCGAAGCCTTCGGTCAAAGTGAAGATGCCTTCCGGCGTATACGCCGACCCCTCGGCAGCTCGATCCGAAATCCCTTGCTTACCAACCCATGCCGGTGTCGCGAGGGTGCGCTCCCACTTTCCGGAACCACCGCGCTCCCACAGTTCGAGCGTGCCGCGATCGGCGCCCGGCGCCGCGGTGACCCACACCACCTGGGTACCCGGCACCGATGCCGGATCGAACGGCGGTCGCGCACCGGAGATCCGGGGCAGCACGACGACGAGCCCGGCGGCCACGATTACGGCGGCAAGGACCGCCCAGCCCACCTTTCCACGGAACACAGTGCGGTGCAGCCTCATTCACACTCCTGTCGGTGCTGAACGGAGTCGCCGACGACCGTCACGTCCGGTACGGCACACACTCCAACAGAAGGAACAGCGGGCGGACGAAGTGCTCGTCCCACCACGGATCCTGCTCCCGCAGTTCGTCGGTCGGGTGCGGCTCCAGCAGCCGCGTGATCGCGAATCCCGCCGCGGTGATCATGCCCAGATACGCCTCCAGCGAATAGAAGCTCTGGACCGACGGCGCGGGCGAAACCCTCCCCGCTACCTCGAACCGTTGTTCCACGGTGCGCACACCGAAGTAGGCGTCGACCGCGAAACCGGTTCCGGCGCTGCCGCGTTCGGTCCTGGCGGCGTAGAAGCACGGGTGCATGCCCAGCAGCAGCATCCGCCCCGACGGCCGCAGCACCCGCGCGAACTCGGCGAAACGCCGCTCGGGCCCGGCGATCCCGTTCGGCAGGCGGTTCGCGATGATCACGTCGATACTGTTGTCCGCCAACGGTAATGCCGCCACGTCGGCGTGCCGGAACGTCGACGAGTCGGGCCGATGGTCGGGATGGGTGCGCGCGGCGACGATGAACTCCTCGCAGGTATCGACCCCGTACACGTGCGCGGCGCCGCGCCGGACCAGTTCGCGAGACAGATAGCCCTCGCCGCACCCGGCGTCGAGAACGGTCGACCCGCCACAGTCACCGAGTAATTCGAGCAACGCCGGGTCGGTCAGGCGGGCCTGATACGGATCGAGCCGCTCGCGCACGATCTCGATCCAATATTCCGCGTTCCGCGCGTAGGCGCTGGTCACCGGCTCGTCACCCAGCACCCGCTCCTCGCTTTCGCCTCGGGGACACCGCCGTCATCGTAGCCAGTCCGAGTCACCGACGGCCGGCGCGCAACCCGTCGAGGACGAACGGCAGCGACTCCCGCCATGCCGACGCCCCGGTGTTCTCACCGAGCAGCGACAATGCCCAAACCAGATGCACCACATTCTGATCGGTGGCATCGGCGCGGATCACCCCGGCGCGCCGGGCACGGTCGAGGACCGCCGTGAAGTGCGTCATCCCCCGCGCACAGGCCTCGGCCAGCCGAGCGGCAGCCGGATGGTCGCCGGTAAAGGCCTCGAGCAGACCTCGGTCGGTCGTGAGCTGGGTCAGCATCCGCTCCACGAAACCGGCGAACGCGAGCCACGGATCGGGTTCGGCCGCAGCCTGTTCGGCGAACTCGTCGAGGGCGTTCAGCCGGGGCGGAAGTAGGGCGTCGACGAGCGCGTCGCGGGTGGGGAAATGGTTGTAGAGGGTGCCGATGCTGACCCCGGCGCGGCGCGCGATCTCCTCCAGCGACGCCGCCAAGCCCTGCTCGGTGAACACACCGGCGGCCTCCTGCAGCAACCGGTCACGGTTGCGGGCCGCGTCGCGGCGCATCGGTTTCGTCACCGGCCCATTCTACAAACTTGAGGGCTCCCTCAATCTAGTGCTAGCCTTCGATTGAAAATGAGGCACCCCTCAATATTCTGGAGGAACACCATGAGCACACCCGTCGCCGCGATCATCGGGGTCGGCCCCGGCCTCGGCATGTCGATGGCACGCCGCTTCGGCCGCGCCGGATTCCGGGTCGCCGTGGTCTCGCGCAGCGCGGACCGGCACGACGGTTATCTGGCCGATCTCGCGGACCACGGCATCGAGGCGACCGCGCACACCGCCGACGTCACCGACCGGGACCGCCTCGCCGAGGTACTCGCCGACATCGCGAAGATCGGCGACATCGGCTTCGCCTATTACGGCCCGGGACCGACCACGCAGTCGATCGTCCCGATCACCGACCTCGACATCCCGACCGCGCAGTCGGCCTTCGACTGGGTCTGGCCCGCCGTGCAGGTCGCGCAGGCCGTGCTGCCCGGCATGCTGGAACGCGGCACCGGCGGGCTGATGTTCGCCGGTGGGTTGTCCAGCGTCCGGCCGATGCCGATGCTCGGCCAGCTCGCCCTGGCCGCCGCGGCCCTGCGCAACTACGCCCTCACCCTGCACACCGCCATGGCCGACCGCGGCGTGTACGCGGGCACACTCACCATCGGCGGCCTGGTGGAACGCGGCGACATCCACGCCATGGTCACCGCGGACCCCGCGAAATACGGTGCCGCCGAGGGGCATACCCTCGACCCCGACCCGATCGCCGACACCGCCTGGGCGATGTACGACTCGCGCGAACGCGCCGAAACGGTCTTCGACGCGCTGGGCGGATAAGCGTGCGCGGTGCGAGTCTGTCGGACCCTTCTGGCATGGTGGGGCTGGTGTCGTCGGGCGTGGGGGCAGCCGGATCGACAGCACAACGGGGCGTCGGGCAGGATGTACGGCGCGGACAGTGACTGGGAGGAGCCCAAGGAATGCTGCGGTTGATCATCGGCCTCGCAGCCGGATACGTGCTCGGCACCAAGGCCGGGCGAGCCCGCTACGAGCAGATCAGCAAGACCACCCGCGCCATCACGTCCAGTCCGGTCACCCGCAAGCTCGTCCAGCTCAGCCGTCAGAAGCTGTCGGACAAGCTCAGCACCCAGCCCAAACTGGAACCGATGCAACCGATCGACGAGCGCACCACGATCCTGGTCCCCCAGGACCAGCTCCGCCGCTGAGCTAGAGCTCCGCAGCTACCCCGCTGCGAAGTCGGGGCCGTTGCCCATCGCCTGGGCCAGCAGGCTTTTCCGGTACTGTTCGAGCGCGACGAGGTCGCCGAACAGTGCCATGTAGGCGTCCGGCTGCTCCGTGGAGGAGACCCGCTGCAGTTTGGATTTCAGCTCCGCGATCTGGCGGCCCACCCAGGCCTCCTGGGTGCGGGCCAGCACGCCGGTGACGAAGCGCTGGATGTCGTCGACCGACTTCACCGGCAGGGGCTCGGCGGACAGTTCGGAAACCAAGGCGCGCAGGGTCAGGTCGTCGGTGTGATCGGCGACCCGGCTCACCCATTCGGACCCGCCCAGACCCGCGCCCGTGCCGCCGGCCTCCGCGATCGCGGCGCGCACCGCGACGAACGCCGGGTGGGTGAACGCCTCCGGCTCGAGCGAATCGAACACCGGCCCGGCCAGCGCCGGATACTGCAGCGCGGCCGCCAGCACCTGCCGCTGCGGCACCAGCACCGGATCGTTCGGATTGGGCCGTGCCGCGGGATGCTCGGAAACCGTTGCGGCCGAAGCGGATTCACGGACCGGAGCGCCACTCTTGCGGGGCCCGCGCCGGGCGGCGTCGCCGACCCGCCGCACCACCAGCTGAATGTCGTCCCAGCCGACCCACCCGGCCAGCTTGGTCGCGTACGCCTTGCGCAGCGCGTTGTCCTTGATCTGCGCCACCACCGGCACCGCGCGCCGCAGCGCGTCCACCTGGCCCTCCGGGGCATCCAGGTTGTGCTCGGCGAGCAGGCCACGAATCACGAACTCGTACAAGGGAACCCGGCGCGCCACCAGATCGCGCACCGCGCCGTCACCGGAGCGCTGGCGTAGCTCGCACGGATCCTGGCCGTCGGGGGCGACCGCGATATAGGTCTGCCCGGCCAGTTTCTGATCACCGGAGAACGCCTTCAGCGCCGCCGCCTGACCCGCCTCGTCGCCGTCGAAGGTGTAGATGATCTCGCCGCGCCAGAAGTTGTCGTCCATCAGCAACCGGCGCAGCACCGACAGATGCTCGTCGCCGAAGGCGGTGCCACAGGACGCGACGGCCGTCTTCACGCCCGCCAGATGCATGGCCATCACATCGGTGTAGCCCTCGACCACGACCGCCTGGTGACTCTTGGCGATCTCCCGCTTCGCCAGGTCCAGGCCGAACAGCACCTGAGACTTCTTGTACAGCACCGTTTCCGGGGTGTTGATGTACTTGGCGGTCATCTGGTCGTCGTCGAACAGGCGGCGCGCGCCGAAACCGATGATGTCGCCGCCGAGGTTGCGGATCGGCCACAGCAATCGGCGGTGGAAGCGGTCGATGGGGCCGCGCCGACCCTGCTTCGACAGCCCGGCCGCCTCCAGCTCCTTGAATTCGAATCCCTTGCGCAGCAAGTGTTTCGTCAGCGTGTCCCAGCCGCCGGGGGCATAACCGCAGCCGAACTGGCGGGCGACATTGCCGTCGAAATTGCGCTCGGTGAGGTACTTGCGGGCCGTCTCGGCCTCGTGCTCGTTCAGCTGCGCGGCGTAGAACTCGTGCGCGGCGGCGTTGGCGGCAACCAGCCGGGAGCGGGTGCCGCGGTCGCGCTGCACCGACGTGCCGCCGCCCTCGTAATTGATCTTGTAGTTGAGCCGGTCGGCCATCTGCTCGACGGCCTCGACGAACCCGATGTGCTCGATCTTCTGCAGGAAGGCGAATACGTCGCCGCTCTCCCCGCAGCCGAAGCAGTGGAAGTGACTGTGGTTGGGCCGCACATGGAACGACGGTGATTTCTCGTCGTGGAACGGGCACAACCCTTTCAGCGAATCGGCACCGGCCCGCTTGAGCGACACGTACTCGCCGACGACGTCCTCGATGCGGACCCGCTCACGGATTGCCGCGATGTCACGATCAGGGAGTCTTCCGGCCACGATCACCGAGTCTAGCCCCGCCGCTCAACCCCGCGGCGACCCGCTCCAACCGGCTCTCGGTGTAGGAGGCGATCTGGTCGACGATCACCCGGACGCGTGCGGTGTCGTCGGATGCCTCGTTCCACCAGGGCAGCAGCACGGCGTCGAGGCTGTGCGGGGCGGACGTCAGCAGATGCTCGGCGACCAGCAGCAACTGCTCGCGCTGGGCGGCCTGCCGCTTGTTGTGCTCCGGGTCGGACATCACGTAGCGCAGCGCGACCGTCTTGAGCATCGCGACCTCGGCCGCCACGATCCGCGGAACCTCCAGGTCGGCGCCGTAACGGCAGAGCCGTCGACCGCCCCACGTCGCGCGGGTGGCCTCCACGGCCGCGGTCGCGAACCGGCCCACCAGGTCGCTGGTCAGCCGCTTCAACGCGACCGACGCGCGCAGGGTGCCGTCGTACTCGGCGGCCGCCGCGATCACCGGCAGCTCGGACAGCCGACCGGCCGCGGCGACCAGTTCATCGAGACTCAGCGTGCGGTGCTGGGTGCGGCCGAGTTCGGCGAGGGCCTGCTGCTCGCTCGGATCGGCGAGGGCGCGCAGATCGATGCGGCCCGCGATCACCCCGTCCTCGACGTCGTGCACCGAGTAGGCGACGTCGTCGGACCAGTCCATGACCTGCGACTCCAGGCACTGCCGACGTTCGGGCGCGCCCTTGCGCACCCAGTCCAGGCGTGGCAGGTCCACGTCGTACGCACCGAATTTCGTGCCCGGAGCCGTTCTGCCCCAAGGGTATTTGACCGTGGCGTCCAATGCGGCGCGGGTCAGGTTGAGCCCGAAACTCTCGGCGTCGTCGAAGACCTTCGGCTCCAGCCGGGTGAGGATGCGCAGATTTTGCGCGTTGCCCTCGAATCCGCCGTGCGCGTCGGCGAATTGGTCGAGGGCGCGTTCGCCGTTGTGGCCGTAGGGCGGATGGCCGATGTCGTGCGCCAGTCCGGCCAGGTCGACCAGGTCGGGGTCGCAGCCCAGGCCCTCGGCGATGCTGCGGCCGATCTGGGCGACCTCCAGCGAATGGGTGAGCCGGGTGCGTGGTGTGTCGCCGTCGCGCGGACCCATCACCTGCGTCTTGTCGGCGAGCCGGCGCAGCGCCGCCGAATGCAGCACCCGGGCCCGGTCGCGCGCGTAGTCGCTGCGCCGCGCGGGCACCGGCGACCAACTCAGTCCCGCGGTGTCGGAGGTCTCGGCGACCATCCGCTCGCGATCCGGATCACCGTAGGCGTCCGTGTCGCCATTCATGCCTGCTCCTGCGAAAGTCACTGCTCCGCGGTGTATTTGAAGTCCGCGGAGAAATGGGTGAGGTGGTACCACAGCAGCGCCACGGTCTCCCGGGCGATGCCGTGCAGCTGGGATTCCCGGGTGTAGACGGCCGGGCCGGTGCGGGTCGGCGCCGTCCACGCCCGCAGGTTCTCGTCGCGGGTCATGGTGCGGGTGCGCAGCGAATGCCACGGATCGCTGACCAGCACCGCCGACGACAGCTCGCGCTGGTGCATCGCGGAGGCGACGGCCTCGATGCTCTGCAGTGTGTCGGAGCCGGTCTCCACGGCCAGGATCCGGTCCGCGGGCACGCCCTGATTCTCCAGGTACTGCTTGCCGGAGGCGGCCTCGGTGTAGTTGTCGCCGGTGCGTTTTCCGCCGACGGTGATCACCAGCGGGGCCACGCCGCGGCCGAACAGCTTCTGCGCCTGCTGTAACCGCGCCTCGAACACCGACGACGGGGTGCCGTCGTACTGCGCCGCGCCCAGCACGACGATGGCGTCAGCGCGGGAGTAGTCGTCGATGCGGGCCACCTGCCACACCCGGATCGCGGTGCCGCCCACGACCACCACCGCCATCAGCACCGTGCCCACGAGTAGCCGGCGCGCCCAACGCAGTATCGAGGAACCGCTGGTGCGGAGCGCGGGCATGGCCGAGCGGGCGGGCGCGGGACGGGTCGGGGCCGAGGGCATTCCCCGAGTCTGCCAGTGCTCGATCACGCCGAGGTTGCGGTGTGACGTGTGCTGCACCCAGCGGGTTTTCACCAACCGCGCTGACGCCACTCGGCCAGTTGCGGGCGCTCGGCGCCGAGCGTGGTGTCGTCGCCGTGACCGGGGTAGACCGCCGTGTCGTCGCCGTAGCGGTCGAACAGCTTGCCGGTGACATCGCCGAACAGCGAGTCGAAGTCCGCCGGTGACGTGGTGCGCCCCACGCCGCCCGGGAACAGCGAATCCCCGGTGAACAGGTGGGTGCGCCCGGCGCCGTCGGTCAGTGCCAGCGCCACCGAGCCCGGCGTGTGCCCGCGCAGATGGATCACTTCCAGGGCCAGCTCGCCCAGGCGGACCGTCTCGCCTTCGGCCAGTAGACGATCCGGCGAGACCGGCAGTGGCTCGGCGTCCAGCTCATGAGCGGCAGTCGGGACGCCGGTGCCCGCGACCACCTTCTCCAGCCCCTGCCAATGGTCGAAATGCTGATGGGTGGTGACGATCTGCCGCAGCTGCCCGGGAACCTCCTGGCCGAGCAGCTCGAGAATGCGGTCCGGCTCGTTGGCCGCGTCGATCAGCAGCGCCGCGCCGGTGGCGGTGTCCTGCACCAGATAACAGTTGTTGTCCATCGGACCGACCGACATCTTCACGATGCGTGCGCCCGGCACGTCGCGTTGCTGCGGATTCGAGCCCGGCGAGACATGACCCGTGTACGGGGTATCGATCGCGATCATCCTCCCGATCGTAGTGGCAGGGTCCGACCGGACGGACGGGCGGAAACCGCCTCTCCTATCAAGGATGGAGGACGATCTTCCCGCGGGTGTGGCCCCGCTCGAGTTCGCGGAAGGCGTCGCGGACCTGGTCCAGGGGGTAGGTGGCGGCGATGGGAACGGTGAGTGTTCCGGCGGCGGCCAGGTCGGCCAGTTCCGCGACGACGTCGATGGTGTCGGCGGCGCCGTTGCCCTCCGCCTTCACGCCGTACTTCTCGACCGCCGGGAAGTCGATGACCGTGTTGACGCGCTCCGGTGGCACGCCGAGCTCCAGGGCGAGTTCCACATAGCCGGTGCCGTGGAAGTCGAGGAAGGCGTCGAGTCCGCCGGGAGCGGCGGCGCGAATGCGTTCGGCGAGCCCGTCACCGTACTCGACCGGAACCACGCCGAGCGACCGCAGCCAGTCCGCGTTGGCGGGACCGGCGATGCCGACGACCGTCACGCCGCGCGCCCGAAGCAGTTGCACCGCAACGGTTCCCACTCCCCCGGCCGCCGCCGAGACCGCGACGGTGTCGCCCTCCTTCGCCTCCACCGCGCGCACCGCCGCGAACGCCGTCGTGCCCGCCACGAACAACGCGCCCGCGACATCCCACGACAGTCCGGCGGGCTTCGGCGCCACCTGGTCCACCGGCACGACCACGTGCGTGGCGTGGCTCGCCCTCTGATGGGTGAACCCGACCACCTCGTCACCCACCGCGATACCGCTCACTCCCGCGCCGAGGGCGGCGATCCGGCCCGCGAAGTCGCTGCCCTGCCCGGACGGGAACGTCGCCGGCCAGCGCTCGTGCAGCAGCCCGGCCCGAATCTTCGATTCACCCGGGTTGATACCGGCCGCGACCACCGCGACCACCACCTGTCCGGCCCCCGGTTTCGGATCCGGTACCTCCACCACGTCCAGCACGTCGACATCGCCGTACCGATCGAACCTGACCGCCCGCGCCATGGGTCGCCCTTCCTGTTGGAGGTCCTTGTGCAGGCCGAACAGCGCACCGGGCGCCGATATTTCCGGCCCACACCTCTGCAGTTTCCGGTTCCGGCCGGGTTCACACTCCCGGCAGGTCAGGGCGTGAAGGATTGCAGGTGTCCCAGCACGACGAATTCGCTGTCCGGGCTCGCCGCCGCCACGGCGCCACGCAGCGGCTCCAGGCCACCGGCGTCGCGAGCGGGTTCGGCCAGCGGGTAATCGAAATCGTCCCAGTGCGTCGGGAGCACATACCTCGGGTGTCCGACCGCGCGCAGCAGCCGCGTCACGTAGTCGCGCACCATGGCGCCGCCCGTCGGCAGCATCACCACGTCCGGGCGCAGCCCGGCCACCTCGGATTCGATGTAGTTGGAGCCGCCGAAGTTCAGCATGCTCACGCCGCCGCCGGTGACCTGGTAGGCCAGCGTGCCGCCCTCGACCAGATCGCTTATCACCTGCGGCCGTTCGAGTTTCACCGCTCCGAGGCCGGGACGTGTTCCCGGATAGGGGATCTGGGCGCGCGCGCCGAGTTCGGAATGCAGGGAGCGCAGTACCCGGATCGAGTAGCCGTCGAAGGCGAGGTCCTCGCCGCCGGTCACCAGCGCCAGCTGCGACTCCGGAGTTCCCAGCGCGGCAAGCAGATTCAGGTGCGTCTCGGTGCCCAGCACGGTCGCCCCGGTGCACTGCGCGAGGTAGGGGACATCGGTGAGATGGTCGTAGTGGCCGTGCGTGACCAGAATGTGGTCGGCGCGCAGCCCGGCGGCGAGATGGGCATCGATCAGCGCGGTGTCGACCGACAGCGGCGTCTGCGGGTCCGCGCCGTCCTTGCCGTACGTGCCGGTCCGGAAGCGGGTCAGCCACGGATCGATGAGCACGCTCTTGCCGCCGATCCGGATCTCCCAGCCGTTGTTGCCCCACCAGCGCAGGGTCGCATCGCTCGCGGCCGGGCCGCCGCCTCCGCTCGCACAGGCCGCCGTCAGCGCCGCCGCGGCGGCCGCGCCGACTCCGAACAACCGTCTCCTGTTCAGGTCTGTCATGCCGGTACCGAACCACGGGGATGAGACATACGTCCAAGACCGATCGTCGCGCCGACCCATAGCGCGTCAACTATCGTCGCAGCGTGGACCCGCTGCGCAAGCTCCGATACTTCGTCGCCGTCGCCGAGGAACTGCATTTCGGCCGGGCCGCCGATCGCCTCGGGATAGCGCAGCCGTCGCTGAGCCAGCGCATCCGGGAACTGGAACAGGACCTCGCCGCGCGGCTGTTCGACCGGACCAGCCGCAGCGTCGAACTCACCCCGGCGGGGCGGATCCTGCTGGCCGAGTCGCGCGCGCTGCTGGCCCGCTGGGATCGCACGAAAGCCCTTGTCGGCAAGGCACATCGGGGCGAGATGGACGCGCTGCGGGTGGGCGTGCCGCCGGATCTGGCGGGCCGGGTACTGGCCGCGATCCGCACGGAGTTCGAGCGCGAATGTCCCGAACCGAGCCTGGACCTGCAGGAGCTGACCACCGCCGAACAAGTGCGCCTGCTCGCCGATCGGCAACTCGACGCGGGCCTGCTGCAGCATCCCGCCGACGTCACCGGCCTCGAACTCGGCCCGGCGGTCGACACCCCGCTCGGCGTGGTGCTGCCGCGCGATTCGCCGCTGGCGGCGCGGGCGGAACTGGCACCGGCCGACCTGGCCGGGCACGGCCTGGTGCTGTTTCCGCGGGCGGCAGCGCCGGGAGCCTACGACGCCACCCTGCACGCCTGCGCGGAACACGGCTTCCGCCCGACCGCGGTGGTGCACGCGCAGAACCCGGAATTCGTGCTGGGACTGGTTCTTTCGGGTCAGGGCGTGGCGTTCGACCAGGGCATGGTGGCGCGGAAGGAGCCGCGGGTGGTCTGGCGGCCGATCACGGGCGGCGTGCTGCGGCGGCGGATGTCACTGGCCTGGCTGACCGACGCGCCGCATCCGGCGGTCCGGCGGCTCGCCGATCTGATCGTCGGAGTGCTTCGCACGGACGGGGTTTCGATGCCGGCCCCGGCTCAGGACGAGGCACTGCCCTGGCACGTACTGATCGGGCGGCGATGATCGATGGTTTCGATCGCCGCGCGCGCCGCCTCCCCGATCGCCCTGTCCACGTGCGGCATTCGCGTGTCCAGCACCTCCGCGCGCGTGAAAACCGCGACGGCGCAGCGCAATCCGCCGGGATACTCGACGACGCCGATCTCGTTGCGCACGCTCGGCAGCGTTCCCGTCTTGCTCCACACCCGTACGTCCGACGCGAATGCGGAACCGAGCCGATGCTGGTTGAGCTGTAGGCCCATCAATTCCCGTACCCAGGCGCAGGCCTGCGGCGATCCGGCGCGGTCGTGCGCGATCGACTCCAGCAGCCGGGTCATCTCGCGCGGCGTGCTCGCCGAGGTGCGGGCGGGATCGAGGATGCGCAGCGCGAACACCTCGGCGTCGGACAGCGCGGGGTAGCGGCGCGCGAACTCCGCGGCGTCGGCGACGCCCATATCCTCGGCCATCGAGGCGAGCAGGTCACGCAGCGAGCCGACGATCCGGGTGCGCTCGAGCCCCAGTTCTCGCACCAGGGATCGGACATTGTCCAGCCCCACGCGGTCGAACAGCAGGTCCGCGGCGGAGTTGTCGCTGACCGACAGTGCCAGGTACGCGGCATCGCGCAGACTGAACTCGACATCGTCGCGGCACCCCGACGTGCCCGGACCGCCCAGGCGATAAGCCGCCGTCGACCACACCCGGTCGGCCGGATCGAGCTGCCCCGCGCCGAACTGCCGCGCCAGCTCGAGTACCAGCGGCACCTTCACCACCGACGACAGCACCACGGGTTCGTCTGCGCCGCAACCGATTTCACCACCGCATCCGAGGCACCGGGCGTGCAGCCAACCCCGCACGCCCGCGGCATCGAAAACGGCTTTCATGCGGGCGATCTCGGTACGCGGACGCCGCCTACGCCCCGATCAGCCGCTGTGCCAGGTAACCCTCGACCTGGTCCAGCGCGATTCGCTCCTGCGCCATCGAGTCGCGCTCGCGCACGGTCACCGCCTGGTCCTCGAGGGTGTCGAAGTCGACGGTGATGCAGAACGGGGTGCCGATCTCGTCCTGGCGGCGGTAGCGCTTGCCGATCGCCTGCGCGTCGTCGAACTGCACGTTCCAGTTCTTGCGCAGCCGCGCGGCGAGATCGCGCGCCTTCGGCGACAGGTCGGCGTTGCGGGACAGGGGCAGCACGGCCGCCTTCACCGGGGACAGGCGGCGGTCCAGCCGCAGCACGGTGCGCTTCTCCATGACGCCCTTGGCATTCGGCGCCTCGTCCTCGGTGTAGGCATCGATCAGGAACGCCATCAGTGAGCGGGTCAGACCGGCCGCCGGCTCGATCACGTACGGGGTGTAGCGCTCGCCGGTGGCCTGGTCGAAGTAGTTCAGCTCTTGGCCCGAATGCTCCGAATGCGTCTTCAGGTCGAAGTCGGTGCGGTTGGCCACGCCCTCCAGTTCGCCCCATTCGCTGCCCTGGAAGTGGAAGCGGTACTCGATGTCGACCGTGCGGGTCGAGTAGTGCGAGAGCTTTTCCTTCGGGTGTTCGTAGAGCCGCAGGTTCTCCGGGTCGATACCGAGGTCGGTGTACCAGGCCAGGCGGGTGTCGATCCAGTACTGGTGCCACTGCTCGTCGTCACCCGGCTTGACGAAGAACTCCATCTCCATCTGCTCGAACTCGCGAGTGCGGAAGATGAAGTTGCCGGGGGTGATCTCGTTGCGGAAGCTCTTACCGATCTGTGCGATGCCGAACGGCGGCTTCTTGCGCGCGGTCGTCATCACGTTGGCGAAGTTCACGAAGATGCCCTGCGCGGTCTCCGGGCGCAGGTAGTGCAGGCCCTCCTCGGATTCGATCGGGCCGAGGTAGGTCTTGAGCATCATGTTGAAGTCGCGCGGCTCGGTCCACTGGCCGACGGTGCCGCAGTCGGGGCAGGCGATGCCGCTCATCGGCACGGTGTCCGGATCGGCGATGTCGTTCTTCTCCGCGAACGCCTCCTGCAGGTGGTCCTGCCGGTGCCGGCGGTGGCAGTTGAGGCATTCGACCAGCGGGTCGTTGAACACCGAGACGTGACCCGAGGCCACCCACACCTGACGCGGCAGAATGATCGAGGAGTCCAGGCCGACCACGTCGTCGCGACTGGTCACCATGGACCGCCACCACTGCCGCTTGATGTTCTCCTTCAGTTCCACACCCAGCGGGCCGTAGTCCCACGCCGACCTGGTGCCTCCGTAGATCTCGCCACTGGGGAAGACGAGACCCCGGCGCTTGGCGAGGTTGGCGACGGTGTCGACCTTCGACTTGGGTGCCACGACTGGAGCTCTCCCTCTGGATGAGTGTGGTAAGCGATTCGGTCCAGAGTATCGGCACGGCCCCGGCGCGGTCGAAGCAGTATCCGCACATCACGGGCACCGTGCCCGCGATCACTCGACTCGCGCACAGAGTGTCGGATTGACATGCGCACCTTTGCATACCAATAATGGCATCGGTTTCCAATAAGGAGTTGGTTCGATGACCGCCGACAGTGGTGCCCCCGCACGGCGTAGCCGCGTCGCCGTGGAGGCGCCCACCCCCATCCCCCACGACCCATATCCGTATCGGGCTCCCTCCGCTCCGGCGGTGCCACCGCGAGGCATCCTGGACAACGCGGGTGAGCTGCTGCGTGCGCTGGCCGCACCGGTGCGCATCGCGATCGTGCTGCAGCTGCGCGAGTCGCCGCGCTGCGTCCACGAACTCGTCGATACCCTGGGCGTGACGCAGCCGCTGGTGAGCCAGCACCTGCGCATCCTGAAGTCGGCGGGCGTGGTGCGCGGGGAACGCACCGGGCGCGAGGTGATCTACGAACTCGTCGATGATCACCTGGCACGTATCGTCGTCGATGCCGTCGCACATGCCGAGGAAGGGTGATTCGTGCCGGACAACACGGGCACAAAGGACAAGACCGTCGGAGTTCGCAGCACTCGCCAGCGCAGCGCCATCGCGGCGCTGCTGGGCGACATCGAAGAGTTCCGTTCCGCCCAGGAACTACACGACGAGCTGCGCCGCCGCGGTGAGGGCATCGGCCTGACCACCGTCTACCGCACACTGCAATCCCTGGCCGAGGCCGGCAAGGTGGATGTGCTGCGCACCGACACCGGCGAGTCGGTCTACCGCCAGTGCTCCAAGGGGCACCATCACCACCTGGTGTGCCGGCACTGCGGCCGCACGGTGGAGGTGGAGGGCCCGACCGTCGAGGCGTGGGCCGAGACCATCGCCGGCCAGCACGGTTTCACCGAAATCAGCCACACCATGGAAGTTTTCGGCACCTGCCGCCACTGCGCCGTCGTCCGAGAAAGCCACCCCGCCCCCGCCTGACCCACCGCCGCGCAGTCACCCCACCCAGCGCGGGGATGCTGTGCGTCGCGCACAACCGCGCCCCCCGCCGGGTGGGCGGGGCGGGCGCGCCGGCGGAGCACGGCGGCGCCCCCGCCCCGAGGGGGCGGGGGGCCCCGCCCGCCGAGTTCCGGTGGCGCTGGGGCGGGCTCACCCGGGGCGGCGCCACGCCCAGGGTATCGACGAGTTCGTGG
>NZ_JARWOP010000015.1 GCF_029868745.1 Nocardia wallacei
CCACCCTCTGGAAATCGGTCCTGTCCACCCCCACCGGAGACCCCACCTTCGACACCTGGCCCCCCGGACTCGACACCCTCGCCCCCGGCCACATCATCGAAACCCGCGACGTCACCGCGTCCGTCGCGATGCGGATGGCGACGCCGATCCGGCGCGCGCTGCTGCTGAAGTTCCGGTCCACCTCGGCGACCGGCACGCCGTCGTTCGGCACCGCGACCCTCATCACCCCGGCGGCCCAGTGGACCGGTCCCGGTCCGCAGCCGGTGCAGGTGAACGCGCTGCCGATCAATTCGCTCGGCTCGCACTGCACCCCGGGATATCAGATGTCCCACGGCCTGCTGGAGAAGCCCAACACCGATCTCACGGTGTTCATGCCGTCCATCTGGTGGGCGCTCGGCCAAGGGCACGCGGTCCTGGTGCCCGATCACGAAGGGCCCCTGATGGCCTACGCCGAGCCCAACGTCGCCGGGCACGTGATTCTCGATTCGATTCGCGCCACGCGGACAGTGGACGAGAACGTGTTCGGTGACAGTCGTTTCGTGGTCAGCGGCTACTCGGGCGGCGCGATCGCCTCGTACGCGACGGCGATGCTGCTCGACGAGTACGCGCCGGAACTGGCGGAGGTCGTCGCGGGTGCGGCCGCGGGCGGGCTGGTCACCGACAACAGGAATGTCGCCCACCGGTTCAACGGCAACATCTCCTCCGGGATCCTGCTGTCCGTGGCGCTGGCCGTGGCCCGCGAGCATCCCGAGATGCTGCAGTACACGAATCATCTCGCGCAGTGGGTGGCGTCCTCGCCGATCAAGGACATCTGCGGCGATGCCGACGGCCCGCTCGGCGTGGTCGGCTTCCCGATGGATGTCGTGGCGAATGTCGGTAATTCGCTCGACGGGCCGTTCGCCGACGAGATGTTCGCCCGGCTGGACCTCGCCGACCGTAAATCGGCTGTGCCGCTGTATATCTACCACGGCGCGCACGACCCCTGGATTCCGCTCGACGACGCCCAGCGCACGCACCGGCAGCAATGCGGCCGCGGCGTCCCGGCCGTCTTCCGCGTGGTGCCCGGCGAGCACCTGATCGGTTACGCCACCGGCTCACCGGGACTCGACGACTGGCTCCTCGCGCGGTTGCGCGGCGAACCGGCGCCGCGCGAATGCTGAGCGGCACAACGGAATAGGTAACTGCGAAAGCGCCCACCCGGCCGCTCGTCCGTCGTGACGAGTGCGGCGGGGTGGGCGCTGAACTATCGGGCTACGCGCATTCGTTCGGTGCGGGCTCCCCGCGCAGCCGGGCGTCGATCCAGGCGGTGGATCCGCCGCCGCCGTTGAGCATGGCGGAGACGTGTTCGCCCGGCACCGTGCGGAATACGGCCGGGACGCCGAGACCGCACTGCTGCCGGTACATCCGCTGCGGGCCCTGGATCGGAATCCAGAAATCGTCGGCGCCGTGGTAGATGTACAGCGGCACAGCCGATGTGCGGTCGGTCAGGTCGGTCAGCCGCTCGATGTGCGCGGCGATATCGCTTTCGAGCGGATGGTCGATGTTCGCCGCCACTTCCATCGGGATACCCACCGCGCCCAGCGGTCCGTCGGCTTCGCCGCAGATGTTCTTCAGTGGCGAGGTCGCCACCCACTGCGCGAGATTGTTCATGTACTGCAGCATTTCGGGATGCTCGCGGGCGATCGCCAGCGATACCGAGAGCAGGATTCCGGAGGCGCTGCGGCCGTTGAACACGTGCGCCACCGCGCCGTAGTCGGTCACCAATCCGCCCACGGACGCGCCGACGAGCACATCCGCCAGTTCGGGTGCGTACTCGGGCAGCAGCATCGCTGTCGCGTACGAGGCGATCGATCCGCCCGAGTAGCCGCTGACCGCGAAACGGCTGTCCCCGAACTCTTCCGGGAACAGCGATCGGACGGCCCGCATGGAATCGAGGGTCATGTGCCCGGCGACCGTGGGCTCGGCGTAGGCCACCAGCGGGCCCTCGTGGTCGGGCACCAGGATGGCGTGGCCCTTGTTCAGCGCCGCCGCCACGTCCGGCAGGAAGACATTGATGCCGCTGTTGTCGCGACGGCCGTGCGCGATCGTGTAGCCGGGGGTGCACCGCAGGCCCAGTGCGTTGATCGGCATGGTGTCCACCTGGACCGGCCGCGGGTCCGGACCCGGCCACGCGACGGCGGGAACGAGAAAGGTCGCGGTGCCGAACGAGGGGGTTCCGGTCGCCGAGGTGGACCGGAATTTCACCAGCAGCGCCCGTTCGATCGGCGCGCTGACCAGCGCCGCCGCGGTGGCGGTGACGTCGCGGGTTTCGATGATGTGGCCGGGGGTGAGGGTGTCGAGTCCGGGGGGCCAGGTGTCGAAGGTGGGGTCTCCGGTGGGGGTGGACAGGACCGATTTCCAGAGGGTGGTCTGGTCTGTTCCGGTGAGGTGTTCGGGGGTGGGGGCGGAGGGGGGTGCGGGGTCGAGTGGGGGTGCGGGGATGGTGTTGTCGATCCATTCCTGCAGGGGGGAGGGTGCCGGGGCGCCGGGTTGCGGCGGGGGTGCGGGTGCCGCGGTGGCGGGTGGGGTGGCCAGCACCGCGGTGCTGACGAGCGCGGTAGCTAGAACTGCCAGAAGGGTTTTCACGGACCTCGTCCTCGAGTCGGATGAACTCGCACAGCGTAGCTATCGTCAAGGGGCCTTCCCAGCGAGTGTTGCGGGGTCTGTCACCACACCTGAGACAGCCCTCACCCACACTGTGA
>NZ_JARWOP010000016.1 GCF_029868745.1 Nocardia wallacei
AAGGCGTACTCCGCGGTGCGCTCCTCGGCGAAAAAGCATGTGACCGAGGCCCTCCCGCGCGTGGGCGACCTGGTCCAGCGGCACGCTGGATAATTGGCCGCGGCTTGATAATTGGCCGCCCCGTAGGGGCGGCGGGGCCCGCCCCGCCCCCCCCCCCACCCCCGCCGCCGCCACCACCAAACACCCCTGACCATGGCCCCATAAAACCCGCCGCAGCGAAGCGGAGGCCAAAAACCCAGCAGCGATCCCCCGCCACCCCAACCACCCACCCCAAAGCCCCCCAATTACTCAGGCAACCTCAAATCCGGCTTCTCCAACTCCTCGATATTCACATCCTTGAACGTAATAACCCGCACATGCTTCACGAACCGAGCCGGCCGATACATGTCCCAAACCCAAGCGTCCGACATGCGTACCTCGAAGTACACCTCCCCGTCGGCGTTCTGCGGTCGCAGCTCGACGGAGTTGGCGAGGTAGAAGCGGCGTTCGGTCTCCACCACGTACGAGAACTGGCCGACGATGTCCTTGTACTCGCGATACAGCGAGAGTTCCATCTCGGTTTCGTATTTCTCGAGGTCCTCGGCGCTCATCTGGTGGAACGTCCTCCTTCTCGCCACGACGCGGTGCTGACCACATCATCTCGCATGGGCGGTGCCGGTAGCCACTCGCCTGGTTCCGGGCATGTCCGGCGCGGCGATCTCCGCGTCCGGTTCGATCATTTCCGCCGCCAGCTCTGCCTCCGTCAGTTCGTCTTCGACCTCGATCACCTCGGCCTGGCCGTTGAGCCGCACGTTCCGCCAGGATCGGCGGTGTTCGCTGCTCGGGCCGAGTTCTCGCAGGGCCGCCAGGTGTTCGGGTGTGTTGTAACCCTTGTGGCCGGCGAAGCCGTAGCCGGGTAGCCGCCGGTCCATGTCGACCATGATGTGGTCGCGGGTGACCTTCGCGAGGATGCTGGCCGCCGCGATGCAGGCCGCGGCCGCGTCCCCGCCGATCACCGGCAGCGACGGCACCGTGATGCCGGGCACCCGGAATCCGTCGGTGAGCACGTAGCCGGGTTCGATGCCCAGCCCGGCCACCGCCCGCCGCATGCCCTCGATGTTCGCGACGTGGATGCCGATGGCGTCGATCTCCCAGGCCGGGATCACGACCACCTGCCACGCGAGCGCCCGCCGCTTGATGATCGGGAACAGCCGCTCCCTGGTCGCCTCCGTGAGCTTCTTGGAGTCGTCCAGGTCGGCCAGCGAGTCGTACGCCTTGGGCGCCAGCAGGCATGAAGCCACCACCAGCGGCCCGGCGCAGCACCCGCGCCCGGCTTCGTCCACGCCCGCGACCGGACCGAGCCCGCTGCGGATCAGCGCCGCCTCCAGGGTGCGCAGGCCACCGGCCTTGCGCATCACCACCCGCGGCGGCCAATCTCCACTGCGGACAGCGATGGGTCGAATCCCTTTGCCGCCCTTACTCTTGCGGACGGCGCGCTGCTGATTCCGCGCCACAACTCCCACCATTCGATTATGTCTGCCCGACGCGCGCCACTCAGCTCTGGGGATCCTGCGAACGGATCGGCCCGATCCGGTTGGGCGGCCAGATCTTGAACACCGCCTTGCCGCGGATGTCGTCGACAGGCACGGTGCCGGAGTACTCGTCGTCGACGTGGGCGCGCGAGTCGGCGGATTCGTTGCGATTGTCGCCCATCACCCAGACATTCCCGTCGGGCACTTTGATCGGGCCGAATTCCCGTCCGCGCGGGTTGATCGACAGGCCGCCCGCAGTCTTCACGGCGTACGGCAGACCCGGCTGGTACGGGTAGTTGTAGTGCGCGTACGGCTCGTCGAGGGGTTTGCCGTCGACCATCACCCGGCCTTCGGTGTCGCAACACTGCACGGTCTGCCCGCCGGTCGCGATCACGCGTTTGACCAGGTCGTTCTCGTCCGGCGGGACCAGCCCGAAGAACGAGAAGAAGTTCTGCACGCCGCGGACGACGACGTTCCCGGACCGGTTGGAACGGTAGGCCTTGTTCCAGGAGTTGCTCGGCCCCACGAACACCACGACGTCGCCGGGTCCCGGGTCGCCGAAGTCGTAGCTGAGCTTCTCGACGTAGATGCGGTCGCCGGTGCAACCGGCGCAACCGTGCAGGGTCGGTTCCATCGACTGTGACGGAATCACGTACGGACGGCCGATGAAGGTCACCACGAGCGCGGCGATTACCGCGGCGATCACGATGAGGATCGGCAGCTCCTGCCAGAACGGGCGCTGCTTCTTCTGCTTCTTCGATCGCGCGCGCCGTTGCCTCGGCGTGGTTGCCCCTGCGCGTTCGTCATCCGCTCCGGATACCCGCACCGAGTCGATTTCGTCTGCCACGCCGAACAGCGTAGCCCGGCGGTCTGACGGGACGCGCGCTGCCGCCCCGGCGGCGGGAAAGGAAAAACCCCCGGCCGACCGGCCGGGGGTTTCTCGGGGGAAGTCGCCGTCTCAGCGCTTTTCCTTGATCTTGGCGGCCTTGCCGCGCAGATCGCGCAGGTAGTACAGCTTGGCCCGGCGGACGTCACCGCGGGTCACGACATCGATGTGGTCGATGTTGGGGCTGTGCACCGGGAAGGTGCGCTCGACGCCGACACCGAAGGAGATCTTGCGGACCGTGAAGGTCTCGCGGATGCCGCCACCCTGGCGCCGGATGACGGCGCCCTTGAAGACCTGGATGCGCTCCTTGTTGCCTTCGATGACCTTCACGTGCACGTTGACGGTGTCGCCCGGCCGGAAGTCGGGGACATCGGTGCGCAGCGACTTTTCGTCGACGAAGTCGAGGGTGTTCATTTCCGTCCTTTGGAAGTTCGCGTGAACAGAGGAACCTGGCGGCTCTAGCTCGACCGGTTCGTGCTCCGGATATGGGCGGTGCGCTGGGCCTACTTCGCCCAGGGCAACCCCGCTATTGTGCCAGACCCAGGGATCGGACAGTTACTCGGGTTGCCGACCGGGTGACCTGCCGGTATATCGCTCCGAGTGCGAGGTCAGTCCGCCACTTTACGGCCGACGCGCAGCGGATGCGGCGGGGCGGGTGCGGGTACCACGCGGCGGGCCAGTTCCTCCTCGGTCGCCCGCCGCACGTGCGCGACATCGGGGCTGCCCGCGATCAGATCCTGCACGAAGATCTTGGCCCGGATGACCGGCCGCCGATAGCGGCGTTCGCGCCGGATCGCCCGCTGCATGAGTTTGGTCCGGCCCGCGTACCGCCAGCGCGCCCAGGGCGCGCCAGGGCGGCTCAGCCGCAGCGTGCCGACGACCAGCAGCGGGAGGAAGAACATGCCGAACAGTCCGGTCCAGATCTTGCCCTTGGCGATGACGATCGCGGCGAGGGCGAGATTTCCGATCGCGAAGAGGGCGAGCAGGATCCGGCCCAATTCGCTGCCGTCGTACCGGATGTCGTTGACCTCCAGCAACCACAGCGGATGGAACCCGAGCAGCAGCAGGCCCGTGACCGCAAGCGCCACGAACACGGCGTCGACGGAGGTGCGGCCCTGTTCCTCCCAGTACACGTCACGCAGGTAGTAGATGAGCGCGAACTCGTCGAGCACGAGCGCCGCCCCGACACCGAACGCGGCGGCCAGCGCGCTGAAGGGGCCGACCCCGCTGCCGTACGACGCCACCAGCCCGATCCCGGACAGCAGCACCAGCACCACGCCGAACACCATGTGGTGAATGTGCACGTCGCCGGCGCGCAGGTTGCCGGGCCACCAGCGCACCCGTTTGCGAATCAGCCGGACGCTCAACCGGATCAGCAGGAATCCGACGATGAAGCCGAGCAGGAAACACAGCAGCGGCAGGCGTCCCTGCGCCATGACGGAGTCGTCGAGCCACCGTCGTATTGCTGCCATGTCCCCATCGCTCCGGCCGTGGATATGCGATCACTGTCGGCATGCGGACGCCACGCTCAACGCCCGACCCGCCTCAGCCACATTGTGCAGCAATCTCGTGACACCCAGCCGAACCGCACGCAACACACCGCACAACCCGCCGGGCCGGATGCTCGCCGGAACGCTGCGTGCGGGCCTGAGCCGATCCGGCCCACGCGAAGATCACCCGGCAGGACCGATCGCCCGACTGTCACAGGCCCGAGGTCCGGGTCGCCTGTGAACGGTGCGGTGATTACTTGCCGAAGCCCGCCCGGCGCAGTGCGTCGGCCATGGCCCCGTTGCTGGGCGCGGGAGCGTTGCGGCGCTGCTGGTTTCGAGCCTGCCCGCCACGATTCTGGCCGCCGCCTTGGCCGCCGCGGTTCTGGGTGTCGCCGCCTTGGCCGCCGCGAGGCTGGCCGCCGCGGTTCTGGCCCTGCGGGCGCTGGCCGCCGCGCTGGCCCTGGCCGCCCTTCTCCGGCTTGCCGGGCTCGTCGTCCAGGCGCAGGCTCAGGCCGATGCGCTGGCGGGCCACGTCGACCTCCAGCACCTTGACCTTCACCACATCGCCGGACTTGACGACCTCGCGCGGGTCGCGGACGAAGTTGTGCGACATGGCCGAGACATGCACCAGGCCGTCCTGATGCACGCCGATGTCGACGAACGCGCCGAAGGCGGCCACATTGGTGACCACGCCCTCCAGCACCATGCCCGGCTGCAGGTCGGCGACCTTCTCGACACCGGCCGCGAACTCGGCGGTCTTGAACTCCGGGCGCGGGTCGCGGCCGGGCTTCTCCAGCTCGGCGATGATGTCGGTGACGGTCGGGAGGCCGAACCGCTCGTCGGTGAACTCGGCGGGGCGCAGCGACTTCAGCACGGTGTTGTTGCCGATGATCTCGAGCACGCCGCGGCCGGTGCTGTCGACGATGCGCCGCACCACCGGGTACGCCTCGGGGTGCACCGCGGAGTTGTCGAGCGGGTCGTCACCCTCGCGGATGCGCAGGAAGCCCGCGCACTGCTCGAATGCCTTCGGGCCCAGTCGCGGCACCTCGCGCAAGGCGGTGCGATTGCGGAACGGGCCGTTCTGATCACGGTGCGCCACAATGGATTCCGCGACCGAGGTGGACACGCCCGACACCCGCGCCAGCAGCGGCACCGAGGCGGTGTTGACGTCCACGCCGACCGCGTTCACCGCATCCTCGACCACCGCGCCCAGCGAGCGGGCCAGCAGTGTCTCCGATACGTCGTGCTGGTACTGGCCGACGCCGATGGACTTGGGGTCGATCTTCACCAGCTCGGCCAGCGGGTCCTGCAGGCGGCGGGCGATGGAGACCGCGCCGCGCAGCGACACGTCCAGTTCCGGCAGTTCCTGGGAGGCGTAGGCCGACGCCGAGTACACCGACGCCCCGGCCTCGGACACCACGATCTTGGTCGGCTTGTTCTCGGGGATGCGCGAGATGAGTTCGACGGCAAGGGCATCGGTCTCGCGCGAGGCGGTGCCGTTGCCGATGGCGATCAGCTCGACGCCGAAACGGGCGACCAGCGCGCCGAGAACGGCGAGCGATTTCTCGGTCTGCCCCTGCGGCTTGTGCGGGTAGATGGTCTCGGTGGCCACGACCTTGCCGGTGCCGTCCACGACCGCCACCTTGACGCCGGTGCGGAACCCCGGGTCCAGGCCCATCGTGGTGCGGGTGCCGGCGGGCGCGGCGAGCAGCAGATCGCGCAGGTTCGCGGCGAACACGTCGACCGCGTCCTTCTCGGCGGACTGCCGCAGCCGCATCCGGATATCGATGCCGAGACTCACCTGCAGCTTGGTGCGCCACGCCCAGCGGACCGTGTCCAGCAGCCAGCCGTCGGCCGGGCGGCCCCGGTCGGCGATATCGAACTTCAGCGCGATGCGGCCCTCGTAGATCGACCGCTCGCCCGGCTCCGGCTCCTCGATATCGGGCTCGAGGTGCAGCGTGAGCACCTCTTCCTTCTCGCCGCGCAGCAGCGCCAGGATCCGGTGCGAGGGCAGTTTGGTGAACGGCTCGCCGAACTCGAAGTAGTCGGCGAATTTGGCGCCGGCCTCCTCCTTGCCGGGCCGCACCCGCGAGGTGACCTGACCGCGGTTCCACATCAGCTCACGCAGCTCGCCCACCAGGTCGGCGTCCTCGGCGAAGCGCTCGACCAGAATGGCGCGGGCGCCGTCGAGCTGTTCGGCGCTGTACTGGGCCGGGTCGGTGGCGGGATCGCCGATCAGGGCGTCGGCGACCGGCTCGTGACCGGCCTCGCGCGCGATTTGCGCCTTGGTGCGCCGCTTGGGTTTGTACGGCAGGTAGATGTCCTCGAGGCGGGCCTTGGTCTCGGCGAGCATGAGCTGCTGCTCGAGGGCAGCGTCCAATTTGCCCTGGCCGCGAATGGATTCCAGAATCGACGCCCGGCGCTCGTCCAGTTCGCGCAGGTAGTACAGGCGCTCCTCGAGCTGACGCAGCTGCGCGTCGTCGAGCCCGCCGGTGACCTCCTTGCGGTATCGGGCGATGAACGGCACGGTGGAGCCGCCGTCGAGTAGCTCCACGGCGGCGCGTACCTGCTCGTCGCGCACGCTCAGCTCGTCGGCGATGCGACGGCTGACGGTGCCGAGGCGAACGGTCCCGACGACCGGCGGATCGGCCGAGACGGAACCAGCGGCTGCGGTGCTGACGGGTCCGGCGCTGGCGGATTCTGGGGCTGTCGTCACGCTCGCAGACACTACCGTCGCCCGCCGACAGCAAACCACAGCCCCGCGCCCGAAGTGCCGCAGCCGCATTCGCTTACGTTCGCCCCGACCGCCTCAACAGCGGCAACAGGAGACGGCACACCGAGGAAACTCGCCGAACGGAATCGCGGCCGACCATTCTCGCCGTGTCACACGGAATTGTGTCCGCTCAGGCCGGACACCTCTCGGCTACCCGCCTTCCGGAACGTCCGCGGGCAGCAGGTCCGGGCGACGGGCGCGGGTGCGGGCCAGAGATTGTTCGCGCCGCCAGGCCTCGATCCGGGCGTGGTTGCCCGACAGCAGGATCTCGGGGACCTCGAGCCCGCGCCAGCTGACCGGGCGGGTATAGCTGGGCCCTTCGAGCAGGCCGTCGGAGAACGAATCCTGTTGATGGGACAGCTGATTGCCGAGCACCCCGGGCACGAGCCGCACCACCGCCTCGGCCATCACCAGCACCGCGGCCTCGCCGCCGATCAGCACGTAGTCGCCGATGCTGACCTCCTCGACGCGCACCCGGCGCGCGGCGTCGTCGAAGACGCGCTGGTCGATGCCCTCGTAGCGGCCGCAGGCGAATACCAGATGCCGTTCACCGGCCCAGCGTTCGGCGGTGGCCTGGGTGAACGGGACGCCGGCGGGCGTGGGCACCACCAGCAGCGCCTCGTCGGGGCACACCTCGTCCAGGGCGTCTCCCCAGACGGTCGGTTTCATGACCATGCCGGGACCGCCGCCGTACGGTGCGTCGTCCACCGCCTGATGGACGTCGTGCGTCCACCGCCGCAGGTTGTGCACGCCGAGTTCGACGATCCCCTTGTCGATCGCCTTGCCCAGCAATGCCGTTCGCAGCGGCTCCAGATACTCGGGGAAGATCGTGACGACATCGATGCGGAGCGCGGCGTCGGCACTCATTGCTCACTCCTTGTCGAGCAGTCCCTCGGGCGGATCGATGACGACCAGGCCCTCGGCCAGTGACACGGTGGGCACGATCGCGGTCACGAACGGCACCAGGATCTCGCGCCCGTCTTCCGCGGCGCGCACCGAAAGCAGTTCTCCCGCAGCGGAATGCAGCACCTCGGTCACCGTGCCGACGACCGTGCCGTCGCCGAGCCGCACGGTCAGGCCCTCGAGTTCGTGGTCGTAGAACTCGTCCGGATCCTGCGACGGCGGCAGATCGGCGGTATCGATGAGAAAGAGCATGCCGCGCAACGCGTCCGCGGCCGTACGGTCGGCAATGCCTCGCAGGCACAGCAGCAGTCGGCCCGAGTGCTCCCGGACCGACTCCACCGTGTGTTGCTGCGTCTGCTGCGACCGGGGCAATCGCCCGCGCAGCACCGTGCCGGGCGCGAACCTCGCCTCGGGATCATCGGTACGCACCTCGACCACGAGTTCGCCGCGCACGCCGTGCGACCTGGCGACCCGTCCGACGACGAGTTCCATCTACTGGTCGGTGTCGACCACGTCGACCCGGATCCCCCGGCCGCCGATACCGGCGACGAGGGTGCGCAGCGCCGTCGCGGTGCGTCCGCCGCGGCCGATCACCTTGCCCAGATCCTCCGGGTGGACATGCACCTCGACGGTGCGCCCGCGCCGGCTGGTGATCAGCTCGACGCGGACGTCGTCGGGATTGGCGACGATGCCGCGCACCAGGTGCTCGACGGCATCGGCGACGACGGCGCTCATGCCTCGGCGGTCTCGGTCTCGGCCTCGTCGGCCTTCTTCGCGGCCTTCTTCTTCGGGGTCACGGCCTCGGCGACCGGCTCGCTGTCGGCGGCGGCCAGCGCGGCGTTGAACAGGTCCAGCTTGCTCGGCTTGGCCGCCTTGACCTTGAGGGTGCCCTCGGCGCCCGGCAGGCCCTTGAACTTCTGCCAGTCGCCGGTGATCTCGAGGATGCGCTTGACCGGCTCGGTCGGCTGCGCGCCGACGCCCAGCCAGTACTGCACGCGCTCGGAGTCGACCTCGATCAGCGAGGGCTCTTCCTTCGGGTGGTACTTGCCGACGCTCTCGATGGCGCGGCCGTCGCGGCGGGTGCGCGCGTCGGCGACGACGATGCGGTACTGCGGGTTGCGGATCTTTCCGAGCCGCGTGAGCTTGATCTTGACAGCCATGGCTGTTGCCTTTCGGTGGTGGCCGCCCGCGGGCAGCCGGTTGGTCACGGCGCAATTCAGCGACCCACACGGATGCGGGCCCGGTTTTGCGTAGAGTGTGTGACCGCCGCGCGGTACGTAACCGGAGACGGGCTGACACTGTCCCGAGATCGGCGCCCGCGGCACGAGCCGTGGTCACCGAGGAGGACGGTCGATCATTCTGCCAGACTCCCCCCGACCACATGAAATCGGCTCGGCCGGGGTCCGGGATCGCCCCCGATGCGCGAGTTCAGCGGTGGGCGGTGACCGGGTCGCGGCGATTGTGGACCCGCCCGCGCAACACCACGAACGCGGGCGCCGCGAGGACCTCAGGCCCGGTCCGGGGATCGGCGTCGTAGACCACGAAATCGGCCGGTGCGCCCGGTTCGATGCCGGGACGGCCCAGCCACTCCCGCGCCCGCCACGAGGCCGCGCCCAGCGCCTCGTCCGGCGTCAGGCCCGCACCGGCGAGCGCGTCGATCTCGTCGGCGATACGGCCGTGCCGGATCGAGCCGCCGGCATCGGTGCCGGTGTAGATGGGCACCCCGGCGGCGTGGGCGGCGGCGACGGTGTCGCGGACGCGGCGGTGCAGATCGCGCATGTGCGCGGCGTAGACGGGGAACTTCGCCGCACTGTCGGCGATGTCGGGGAAGGTATCGATATTGATCAAGGTGGGTACCAGGGCAGTGCCGTGGCGCACCATCATCTCGAGGGTCTCGTCGGTGAGGCCGGTGCCGTGTTCCAGGCAGTCGATACCGGCGCCGATCAGGCCGGGCAGCGCGTCCTCGCCGAAGACGTGCGCGGTGACGCGGGCGCCTTCGCGATGCGCGGCGTCGATGGCCTCCTTCAGGACGGCGTCGCTCCACAGCGGCCGCAGATCGCCGACGGAACGGTCGATCCAGTCGCCGACGATCTTGACCCAGCCGTCGCCGACGCGGGCCTGTTCGGCGACGATGTCCGGCAGGTCGCGCTCGTCGTCCAGTTCGATGCCCAGTTCGCGGATGTAGCGCTTGGGCCGGGCGATGTGGCGGCCCGCGCGGATGATCCGCGGCAGGTCCTCGCGGTCGTCGATGAACCGGGTGTCGATGGGCGAGCCCGCGTCGCGCAGCAGCAACGCGCCCGCGTCACGCTCGGTCTCGGCCTGGGCGACGGCGCCCGCGCGGTCCTCGTGCCCGCCGCCGTACCGGATGCCGACGTGGCAGTGGGCGTCCACCAGGCCCGGCACGATCCACCCTGTGCGACACAGGGTTTCGGCGTCTCGCACGGGCTCGAAGGAGATCAGGCCGTCGTGCACCCACAGGTCCCGGACCTCGTCTCCCGGGAGTACCACTCCCCGCAGGTGCAGTCGCATCGCGCCTCCTGGTCGCAACGGTGTGCCTCACACGCGGTCGGTGCCACGGCCCGCTCCGACCGGGCGCGGAAGCTATTTCTGCTTGGGGTTCATCAGCTTCGACAGGTCGAAGCCCTCGAGGCCGGGGGGCAGCTCGTCGAGGCCCGCGGGCATGTTCGACAGGTCCGGCATACCGCCGGGCATGCCGCCCGGGGGCATCGCGGGCATGCCGGGGAAACCACCACGCACCTTCGGCGGCGTCGGCCCGCGCCCGCCCTTCTTGCCCTTCTTCCCCTTCTTGCCCTTGGCATTTCGGCGAGCGCCGCCGGGCATGCCCATCTGGCGGCCCATCTGCGCCATCATCTTCCGGGCCTCGAAGAAGCGGTCGACCAGCTGGTTCACATCGGTCACCGTGACACCCGAACCGTTGGCGATGCGCAGCCGCCGGGAGGCGTTGATGATCTTGGGGTTGGCGCGCTCGGCGGGCGTCATGCCGCGGATGATGGCCTGCACCCGGTCCAGTTGCTTGTCGTCGACCTGAGCCAGCGCGTCCTTCATCTGGCCCGCGCCGGGCAGCATGCCGAGCAGGTTGCCGATCGGACCCATCTTCCGGATCGCCAGCATCTGATCGAGGAAGTCCTCGAGAGTCAGCTCGCCGGAGCCGATCTTGCGCGCGGCCTCCTCGGCCTGCTGCTGGTCGTAGACCTGCTCCGCCTGCTCGATCAGCGTGAGCAGATCGCCCATGCCCAGGATGCGGCTCGACATCCGGTCCGGGTGGAAGACGTCGAAGTCCTCGAGCTTCTCACCGGTGGAGGCGAACAGGATCGGCTGACCGGTCACCTCGCGCACCGACAGCGCGGCGCCACCGCGGGCGTCGCCGTCCAGCTTGGTGAGCACCACACCGGTGAACCCGACGCCGTCGCGGAACGCCTCGGCGGTGCTGACCGCGTCCTGGCCGACCATGGCGTCGAGGACGAACAGGATCTCGTCGGGCTGCACGGCATCGCGAATGCCCGCGGCCTGCCCCATCATCTCCGCGTCGATGCCGAGGCGGCCCGCGGTGTCGACGATGACGACGTCGTACTGCTTGCCGCGCGCCTCCTCGATGCCCTTGCGCGCCACGTCGATCGGTTCGCTGACCGAGATGCCCTGCGGGTGCTCGCCGCCGATCGAGGTTCCCGGGTGCGGCGCGAACACCGGCACACCGGCCCGCTCGCCCACCACCTGCAACTGCGTGACCGCGCCGGGCCGCTGCAGGTCGCAGGCCACCAGGAGCGGCGTATGCCCTTGCCCCTTCAGCCATTTCGCGAGCTTGCCCGCCAGGGTCGTCTTACCGGCGCCCTGCAGACCGGCGAGCATGATCACCGTCGGCGGGGTCTTGGCGTACTGCAACCGGCGGGTCTCGCCGCCGAGGATCCCGATAAGTTCCTCGTTGACGATCTTGACGACCTGCTGCGCTGGGTTCAGCGCCCCCGAGACCTCCGCGCCCTTGGCGCGCTCCTTGATGCGAGCGATGAACTGCCGCACCACCGGCAGTGCGACGTCGGCGTCGAGCAGGGCCAACCGGATCTCGCGAGCGGTCGCGTCGATATCGGCCGGTGACAGCCGCCCCTTGCCGCGCAGATCCTGTAGGGCACCGGTCAACCGGTCGGACAGGGATTCGAACACCGATCGCGCTCCTGGTATCTCGACGGACGTCACTCGACTTACCAGGGTATCGGGTCCGCCCCGAGGTCAGTCCAGCGAGCGTCGCCGCGGGCGCGGAGCCTGCCGGATGTCGTGGTCCTCCGAGGCCACCATGTACATCGCCTCGCGGGCGGTCAGCCCCAGTTCGAGAGCCATGTTGTCGAGCATCGCCCACTCCGCGTCGGTGGGGTCGTGGTCGGTGCCCGTGGAGGCGATGGTCATGGCCGTCACCGCCTGCTGACCGGTGAGCGTGCGGCCGGGTAGCCAGGACACCACCCAGCGGTCCCCGCCCACGCAGCGCGCGATGTGCCGGGTCAGATCGCTGGTCATCGTTGCTGCGGATACCACTTCAATAGCCACCGACCTGCTCCCCTCGTGCTCCGGACACCATGACAGGTACTGCGACAGCTCCGACGGAAGAACATCAAACGGTTCCGATATTAGAGTGGCCCGCGTCACACGAGCTACAGGTTGTAGCAAATTGCGCGCAACGATCTGATCAACCAGCAAATGACCAGTTTGCGCGAAAATATGCGGGCGGGGCGACCGCTCAGTAAATCGCTCCGGAGTCGGTGCCGCTGTCCGTTTCGGCGGGTTTCTTCGGTTCCGGCTGGGGAACCACCGCCAGCACCGCGGTTTCGATCCCGGCGCGCCGCTGAGGTGTGTCGTCGTCGCCCAGGTCCAGGCAGAAGGCGTCGACCACGGCCGATCCCAGCGTGACGACCTTGGCCCACCGCACGCTCGCCCCGGCGGCGGCCAGTGCCGCGGCCAATCGGCTGAGCAGCCCGATGCGGTCCTCGGCGCGCAGTTGCAGCAGCGCCTGGCCGGGCACGGCGGTGTCGGTCCAGATCACCCGCGGCTGGGCCTGGGCGTACGGGCCGACCCGCACGCTCGCCTCGCGTTCCTTCTTCGCCAGCATCGCGCCGGTGTTCAGATCGCCCTTGACCGCCCGGATCAATTCCTGCCGCAACAGACCGGCGTCCGGCGGGTCGCCGAACATCGGCGTCACCACGAACCGGTCGATCGCGATCCCGTCCGCACCGGCCAGCGACGCCGACAGCACCCGCAGCGAATGCAGCGCCAGCACCCCGGCCGCGTCCGACAGCAGTCCCGGTGTATCCGGCGCGATGACGGTGACGACGTGGGTGTAGCGGCCCTCGCCGGGCACCAGCTGGACGTGCACGCCGCCGGACTTCGCCTGCTCCAGCAGTTCGTCGGCGATCGGATCCGGTTGTGGCAGTGGCTCTCCCGCCATCACCAGGCGGCAGCGCCGGACCAGCTCACCGATCAAGGCGGCCTTCCAGTCGCCCCACACGCCGGGACCGGTGGCCAGGGAGTCGGCCTCGGCCAGGGTGTGCAGCAGTTCCAGCAGTTGCGGATCGCCGTCGAGCGCGTCGACCACCCGCTGCACCGTCTCGGGATCGCCGAGGTCGCGTTTGGTCGCGGTGTCCGGCAGCAGCAGGTGGTAGCGGACGATCGCCGACACGGTCCGCACGTCGGTGGGCCACAGCCCGAGCCGGCGGCCGATGTGGGTGGCGAGTTCGGCGCCGACGACGCTGTGGTCCTCGACCCGGCCCTTGCCGATGTCGTGCAGCAGCGCGCCCAGCAGCAGCAGATCGGGGCGCGACACCCGGGTGCCGAGCGCGCTCGCGTAGGCGACGGTCTCGACGAGGTGGCGGTCCACGGTCCAGGTGTGCATCGGGTCGCGGGGCGGCAGGTCCCGCACCGCCCCCCATTCCGGAAACAGCCTGCCCCACAAGCCCGTTCGATCCAGCGCCTCGACCGCGTCGACGGTGCCGCGCCCGGCGCCCAGCAGGACCAGCAGGTCGTTGAGCGCCTCGCGCGGCCACGGCTCGCGCAGTTCGGGGGCGTCCTCGGACAGCCGGTTGAGCGTGGTCGCCGCCATGGGCAGCCCGGTCTGCGCCGAGGCGGCGGCCACCCGCAGGATCAGGCCCGGATCCTTCTGCGGCCGCGCGTCGCGAGCCAGCACCACCTCGCCGGAGTGCTCGACCACCCCCTCATCGAGTGGTCGACGCACCGGCACCCGGCGCAGCCGGGCGAGTCCTCGACGCGGCAGGGCATTGCCCGCGGTACGCAGCCCGACGTCGACCGAATAGCCGACCGTGCGCGCGGCGTCGCTGAGCGTGCGGGCCAGATCGAAACGGTCCCCGATGCGCAGCGCGGCGCCGATCTCGTCGGCGTCCTGGGCACGGAGCTGATCGCGGGAGCGGCGCGCCACCCGGTGCAGCTCGGTCCGCACGTCGAGCAGGCGGCGATGCGCCTGCTTCAGTCCGCCGCCCGGCACGTCCGGGCCGAGACCGGGCATGGCGTCGGTCAGCTGGGCGATGGCCAGCGCGTCCAGCAGCTGGATGTCGCGCAGCCCGCCGCGGCCGTTCTTCAGGTCCGGTTCCGCGCGATGGGCGATCTCGCCGCCGCGCTTCCACCGGACCCGGGCCTGCTCCACCAATTCGCCGAAGCGCGAACGGATTCCGGTCCGCCACTCCCGGCGCACCCCGCCGATCAGCAGGTTGCTCAGCTCCTGATCGCCGACGATGTGCCGGGCCTCGAGCATGCCCAGTGCGGCGGTGAGATCCTCCGACGCCACCCGCAGCGCCTGCGGGACCGTGCGGACGCTGTGGTCGAGCTTGATGTGCGCGTCCCACAGCGGATACCACAGCTGATCGGCCACCTCGGCGACGCGTTTCGGGTCCACGTCGTCGTGCAGCAGCACCAGATCCAGGTCGGAGTACGGCATCATCTCCCGGCGGCCCAGTCCGCCGACTGCGACCACCGCGAGGCCGCTGTCGGCGGTGATGCCGAGTTCCGCGCCCTTGGTGGTGAGCCACAGATCGTGCAGATCCACCAGGGCCTGGCGCAGCGACTCGGCGTCCAGGCGAGGCCGGCGGGCATCACCGCCGTCGAGCAGTTGGTCTCGGGCACGCACCAGATCCGTTGCCCCGCCCGGCATGTCGTTGTTCGCCTGCAAACCCACAACCACCACCCATTCCGTGTTCCCGCGCACCCGGCGCGCGGGACGAACCGCGGACCCGCGCCGCCGGGTCCCATGCGCACGGCCCCCTCCCCGCCCGGGGCCCGCCCCGGGGCCGGGGGCCCCCCGCCGAGGGATGGTGTGGAGGGGGGGTGTTTGAGGAAAGAGCGGCGGCCCCCGCCGCCCCGGGCG
>NZ_JARWOP010000017.1 GCF_029868745.1 Nocardia wallacei
GAGGTACGCCGCTTGCTCGATGCCGCCCGGGGTTTGAGGCGGCCCGGCGGCGCCGCGGCGCCGCCTCGGGTGGCCGACATCGTGGCCGCGGCCGGGCTGTCCAACGACGCCTTCTACCGGCACTTCCGGTCCAAGGACGCACTGGTGGTGGCGCTGCTCGAGGACGGGACCGAACGCCTCTACGGCTATGTCGCGCACCGCATGAGCAAGGCCGCGACCGCCGAGGACAAGGTCCGCGCGTGGGCGTCGGCGATCATGGTGCAGGCGGGCGCCGACATCGCGGCCACCACCCGCGCGGTGCTGTGGAACGGCAGCGGTGCGAGCCAGGGCGTCGCCTCGGGCGCCGGGACGGCCGGGGTCCGCCTGGCCCACCTGCTGCACGAGCCGTTCGCCGAATTGGGCAGTGCGGACCCCGAATTCGACGCGTCCCTGGCCGGTCACGCGACCATCGGCAAGCTGGCGGAGTTCCTGTGGCGGCAGGTCGAGCCCGCACAGCCGGACGTCGAGCGCATCACCGCGTTCTGTCTGCGCGCCGCCCGTGTCGAGCGCTCGTGAGGCCACTCATATCTCGGCCGCGCCCTTGCGGACGGTGACCGGTTCGGCCAGCCGCTGTTCGTCGCACACCTGCTGCAGTTTCTCCAGGGTCTCGTCGAGACCGGCGCCCAGCCGCGGCCCGGGGGTGAAGGTGGCGGGCAGGTTCCGCATGCCCTGAATGACGCCGATGGTCTCGTAGTGCACGGTCGTCTCCGCGTCGCAGCGGTAGTCCGGCATCCGGTCCAGCACCGCCAGCAGCATTCGCTTGAACACCGTCCGGGCCACATTGGACCCGATGCACCGGTGGATGCCGAGACCGAAGCTGTAGTGCCGGTTGCCTTTTCGCTCCAGATCCACGCGGTCGGGGTCGGCGAACACCTCCGGGTCCCGGTTGGCCATCGCCCACGACAGCCACAGCCGCTCGCCCTCCTTGAACCGGGCCCCCGCGACCGCGCAGTCCGCTGCGAAGGTGCGGCCGTCGCCAGGCGCGGGGGTGTAGTAGCGCAGGAACTCCTCGGTCGCCGAGTTCAGCATGAGATCGCGTTCGCGGCTGAGGGTTTCGCGTTGATCGGCATGCTCGGACAGCCATTCGAGCGCATGGGCGGTGAGCGCGGTGGTGGTATCGAACCCGCCGCCGATGATCAGGCCGAGCATGCCCAGCGCGTCCATGTCCGAAATGGGGGCGCCGAGCAGTCGCGCCCGGCCCACCGCGTGGATCAGGCCCGGCCGCGGTTGCTGCTTGATCTCCAGGTAATTGGCGAGCAGGTCCGCGTTCATCGCCTGGTTCATCTCGGCGACCCGGGCGTTGTCCGGTGAATCGGGCGGCGTGTACACCGACGCGTGCGCCGGTTCGTTGTAGACGGTCCATTTCCGCAGCGGGATGCCCAGCATCGCGAGGGTGAGCACCGCGGGCACGACGTTGGCGAGATCGTCGACGAAGTCGATGCGCCCGCCCTCGATGCGCTCGTCCAGGCAGGCCCGCACCACCTCGTCCACGAGCGGCACCCAGCGCTGGACGGCGGCGGGGGAGAGGTAGGGATTGAGGACCGCCCGCAGTTCACGCTGCTCGGGCGGATCCATTTCCAGGATGCCCGCCCGCATGTGCTGCCCGCGATCCGGCCGGGGGATCGTAATGCCCTGATAGCCGCGGCGGGCGCCGTCGGGATCGTGATCGTTGGACACGTGCGGGCAGCGCGCGAGTTCGAAGACCGTCCGGTTGCCCGCCGCCACCCAGTGCCCGCCGTAGGTGTCCGACCAGGCGATCGGGCAGGACTGCTGCATGCGCCGGGTGATGTCGGCGAACTGCTCCCGGTAGTGCGGGGTGTGCCGGTCGAAGTGGAAGACCGGCTGTCTGCGTTCGGTGTCGGTCGCCGTCTCGTCGCTCACCTGGGTGCTCCACTCCGGAGGCGCCGGCCTCCTCGCTCCCATTCTGCACACCGGAGCAGAAGCGGGGGCCCATACTCGTGAGAAAGAATCCAAATTTCATGGGAGAGAACGACACTCTCTGATCGCTTCCGGAAGCAAGTATCGAATCGGCCCTGTGGGACTTTGCCGAGGCGTCGGCCGGGCGGCCCGGCGGCCGTTCGCCGAGGGTGTTGCCGTGGTCGGAATGTTGCTACAGTCCTCGTGTGACGAATGTATCATTCTCCGATAGCGAGAATGAAACTTTCCGAAGCTATGAGGAGGCGCGATGTCACGGGTTCTCTTGACCCCCTCGGCCTCAGATGCTACACAGATGCGCGGCCATCATGCTGTGCGAGTGCACAGCATCGGGCGTGGCCGGCGCATCTCCTGGTCGGAACACCACAGCCCATCGGGCATCAGGGAGGAAACGATGACCGACGCTGAGGACCGTGCCGCGCGGGAAGCGGGCTCGTGATGGCCGCGCCGTCGGTCGCGCCGGACCGGATCGCCGATCGGTCGGCGGCCCGGGAGGTCAGGCAGTGGGTGGGCGGGTATCTGCGCCGCCATCCCGGCGCCTCGCTGGAAACCGTTGGGGGACAGTTCGTTCTGGCCGTACGGGCCATTCAGTACCTGTTCGTCGATATCGCCCGCGGGCAGTTCCCGTTCCGCGAATTCGTGCAGCAGGCCGTGTTCATGGCGAAGACGGCGTACGTGCCCACCATCGCCGTGGCGCTGCCGATCAGCGCGACGATGTCGATCCAGTTCGGGCTGCTCGCCGGTCAGGTCGGCGCGACGTCGCTGGCCGGCGCCGCCGGTGGCCTGGCGGTGATCCGGCAGGCCGCGCCGCTGGTGACGGCCATCCTGCTGGCAGCGGCCGTGGGGTCGGCGATCTGCTCGGACCTGGGCGCCCGCAAGATCCGCGAGGAGATCGACGCCATGGAGGTCATGGGCGTCTCCGCGCTGCGCGCACTGGTGGTGCCGCGCCTGGCCGCGGGCGTCGTCGTCGCACTCGGGCTGACGGGCCTGAGCGCCTTCGTCGGATTCCTGGCCGGGTACCTGTTCAACGTCTACATCCAGGACGGCACGCCGGGCAGTTATCTCGCCACGTTCTCGTCCTTCGCCCGGGTCGGTGATCTGTACCTGGCCATGGTGAAGGCCGTGGTATTCGGCGTCATCGTCACCATCGTCTCGTGTGAGAAGGGGCTGACCACCAAGGGCGGGCCGGGCGGTGTCGCCAACTCCGTCAATGCCGCCGTCGTCGCCTCCATCATCCTGCTCATGCTGGTGAATGCCGGCTTCACCGAGCTGTACACCATTCTCTTTCCGAGGACGACGCTCTGATGGCCTCGCGATACTATCCGCCAGGGGTGCGGCCGATCCTCGTCGCCGGGGCTTCGATGTCCGCTCCGATCATGCGGATCGGACATATGGCCACCTTTTTCCTCCGGGTGCTCGGCGGAATTCCGGTGGTGCTGCGGAACTATCGCGCCGAATTCCTGAAGATGCTGTCGAATGTGACGTGGGGCAACGGTTCCATCGTCGTCGGCGGCGGTACGGGGCAGGTCATTCTGGTGCTCGGCGCGGCGGCCGGTGCGATCGTCGGCATCGAGGGTTTCAGCGCGCTGAAACTGCTGGGTATGGCCCCCGCGACCGGCATGATCGCCTCCACCGCGGCGACCCGCGAGCTGGCGCCCATCATGGCCTCGATCGCCTTCGCCGCGCAGGCGGGCTGCCGATTCACCGCGCAGCTGGGCTCCATGCGCATCTCCGAGGAGATCGACGCGCTCGACTCCATCGCCATACGCCCGATCCCGTATCTGGTCACCACCCGGATGCTGGCCTCGATCGTGGCGATGGTCCCGCTGTACCTGGCCTGCCTGGCATTCAGTTACCTCGCCGTGGAAATCGTGGTCGGATTGTCGGGAGGGCAGTCGCCGGGCACCTACGAGCATTATTTCCGTCTCGTGCTCAGCAGCACGGACATCATCTATTCCCTGTCGAAAGCCATCGTTTTCGTCATCCTCACCACGACGATCCAGTGCTATTTCGGTTTCTACGCCTCCGGCGGCCCCCAGGGCGTGGGGGTGGCGGCGGGCCGCGCGATGCGCGCCAGCATCACCGTGATGATCTTCGTGAATCTGCTGATGACGATGACCCTGTGGGGCTTCGACGCCGGCGCGAGAATCAGTGGGTAGCAACAGATGTCGATTGCGTTCGAATCCGACGGCAAGGTACTGCCGAACTGGCAGCTGTTGCTGCGCGGCCTCGCCTTCCTGGTGGTGCTCGCCGCGGTGGGCGGTCTGATGATCGCCCGGTCCCAGGGCGCTTTCCGGGAGACCATCCGCGTAACCGCCGAACTGGTCAACGTGGGTGACGGCCTGCCCGCGAAGTCGGATGTGAAGTATCAGGGCGTCCTGGTCGGTCAGGTCACCGAGGTGACGCCGTCCACCGACGGCGGCCCCAACCACGTGCACATCGATATGAAACCCGGTCACCTGTCGGGGATTCCGGCCACGGTGACCGCCCGCGTCGTGCCGAGCAACGTCTTCGCGGTGCCGTCGATCCAGCTGGTGTACAACGGCAAGGGCGCGCCCCTCACGCCCGGGGCGCGCATCCCGGAGGACCGCAGCCAGGAGACCGTCCGGCTGCAGACCTCGCTGACGGCGCTCAGCCGAATCGCCGCTGCCGCAGGACGTTCCGGCTCGGATCCGGCGCTGGGCATCCTGGCCGTCGTGGAACGCGCGACCGCCGGGCACGGCAGCGAAGCGGTCCGGGCGGGTGCGGAGCTGACCCGGATCTCCCAGGCGCTCAACGACGCGATGGCCCCCGACGGCACCGGCTCCACCCTGGACGCGCTCACGCAGGCACTGAACGGGCTGCGGTCCTCGGCGCCGGAACTGCTCGGCGCGGTGCACAGCGCGGTGACGCCGCTGCGCGCGGTGGCCGAGCGCCGCGACCAGCTGGCGAACCTGCTGACCGGCGGGCTGGCTACCACCGGGACGGTGGCGACGGCGCTGGAGAACAACACCGGCACCCTCACCGGCATCACCGGCAAGCTCGGCCCGGCACTCGGCACGATCGCCGACGGCAGCCCGAACTTCACGCAGATGGCGGTCTCGCAGAGCCAGATGTCCTACGACTTCATCAAGCTGTGGGACACCGCGGATCAGAACATGAACGCCAAGATCATTCTCGAACTCACGCCGCACCGGCAGTACACGCGGGCCGACTGCCCACGCTACGGCGACCTCGAGGGACCGAGCTGCCGGACCGGCCCGCCCGGCGGGCCCACCATCATCGGGCCCAACGCGGCCCCCGCGAGCAGTCCCGCGCTGGTCGGAGGCAATGTCGGCGCCATCGGCAGCCGCCAGGAGCAGGAGCAGATCGCCTCGATCCTCGGCGGGGCGCCCAACGCCGCGGCCGACATCCTGTTCGGTCCGCTGCTACGAGGTAACGACGTCAAGCTGACACCCGCGCCCGCACCGGCAGGAGAGCCGCGATGAGCTACCGCAAACCGTTGCTGATCCTGATCTTGTTCCTGGTGGTCTCGGTCGGGTTGACCTGGACGATGTATGTCACGTTGTCGCGCAGCGTAAGTGGTGAGACCGAGACGTACTCGGCGGTCTTCACCGACGTGTCGGGGCTGCACGCGGGCGACGACGTCCGGATGGCCGGGGTGCGGGTGGGCCGGGTGCGGGCCGTCGACCTCGACGGCGTCCGCGCGAAGGTGACCTTCGAGGTGCAGCGGGGCCAGAAACTGTACGGGAATACCGCGGCGTCGGTCACGTACCAGAATCTCATCGGGCAGCGCTATGTCGGATTGTCGTTGCGGGACTTCGGCGATCCGCAGGCGCTGCGGCCCGGCGGGCAGATCCCCGTCGAGCACACCGAGCCCTCGTTCGATATCTCCCGGCTGCTCAACGGTTTCGAGCCGCTGTTCAGCGTGCTCGATCCGCAGCAGGTCGACAACATCAGCGCGGCGGTGGTCCGCGCGCTGCAGGGCGACGACGGCGCCATCACGACGCTGATCGCCGAAACTGCCTCGCTCGCAGAGGCATTCGCGGGGCCGGACCAGATCCTCGGGCAGGTGATCGACAATCTCAGCGCCGTGCTCGGTGACCTGTCGCGGCAGAGCGGCGAGCTGCGCACCGTGCTGCAGCAGACCCGCCGGATCTTCGACGGCCTGGCGCAGCATCGAGACGTGCTGTTCGGGCAGATGGAGGCCATCTCCGGCACGCTGGGCCGGGCCGCGGCCGTAGTGCGCGGAGCGAGCCCGGCGCTGAACCAGTTCGTCGATCGCGAACCGGGTTTCGCCCAGCACTTCGTGACGGGCAAGGACAAGTTCGCGTACGTGGGATTCAACCTGCCGTACCTGCTGAAAGGACTGGCCCGGATCACCAACAACGGCGCCTTCCTCGACGCGTACGTCTGTGACGTGAAGGTCAGCATGATCCCCGGCATCGATCCGCTGATGTCGGCGATCCTCGGGCAGGTCACCCCCAGCGGCAAGGTCGAGAACTCCGGGATCTGTAGGTAGGTGGCGATGGTGAGACAACTGTTCCGGAGGGGCCCGCGGCGGCGTGGCCGGCCGCTCGAGGAGTACAGCAAGCTGCGGATCGGGCTGGTCGCGGTGGCCGTGCTCGCGATGGTCGTGGCGGTCACCGTGTTCGTCAATTCGCTGCATCTCGGTCAGGAGACCTACCGGGCGAACTTCGCCCAGGCGGCGGGCCTCGGCGCCGGTGACGGCGTCACGCTCGCGGGCATCCAGGTCGGCACCGTCACCGGGACCCGGCTGGCGGGTGATCATGTGGTGGTCACCATGAAACTGCAGCGCGGGCTGCCGCTGGGCGCCGACTCCGGGGCGGCGATCAAACTGACCACGCTGCTGGGTTCGCGCTATGTGGAACTGCGGCCCTCGGGCTCGGGCCGCCTGCCCGGCAACACCATCGCGCTCGCGCGCACCGAGGTGCCCTACGACCTGGAGACGGCGCTGCAGAACGCCACCACCACCTTCTCCAGCATCGACGCCGACCGGGTCGCGCAGACGATGAGCGCGCTGACCGATCAGCTGCGCGGCACCCCGGCGCTGGTGCCCGACACCCTGCAGAACATGCGGACGCTGGCGACGGTGATCGGCGACCGGCGCGCGCAGCTGGGGCAGCTGCTCACCAGCACCGACCAGGTGACCACCTTGCTGCGCGACCAGCAGGCGGAATTGGCCGGGATGATCACCCAGGGCCGGAACGTGCTGCAGGAGTTGGTTTCCCGGCAGCAGGCCATCACGGGATTGCTCAACGCCGCGACCACCCTGGTGCAGCAGTTGCAGCCGATCGCGGTGGACGACCAGCCCGAAATCCAGCAGCTGCTCGACAATCTGGCGCAGATGACCGGAATGATCGCCGGTCATGACGATTTGCTTCGCAACATTCTGCAGATCCTGCCGGTGCCGTGGCGGCTGTTCGCCAATGCCACCGGTACCGGTCAGGAATTGGTGGGCAACGGGCCCGACGGCGCGTTCATCGATTCCTTCATGTGCGCGCTGAGCGGCTACGCGCAGCGCGTGAACCAGCCGACCTACTTCCAGGACTGCAAATGAGTACGGCGATTCGAGGGCTGAAGCTGGCGGCCGTGGCATTGCTCGGCGCGGTGCTGGCGGGTTGCTCGAGCGGCCCGATCGGCGGGCTGACCGATAGGTCGATCACGGTGACCGCGCAATTCGCCAACGCGAACGGCCTGTACGTCGGCAATCCCGTCTCGGTCCTGGGCATGCGGATCGGCAAGGTCACCGGAATTCAGCCGCGCGGCGGCCACGTGGACGTGACCATGGACGTCGACAAGTGGGTGCAGATCCCGGCCGACGCCCAGGCGGTCACCGTCTCCGATTCCGTGCTGACCGATCGGCACATCGAATTCACCCCCGTCTATCGCAGCGGTCCGGTGCTGGCCGATCACGCCGTGCTGAGTATCGATCGCACCCGGACGCCGGTCGAATTCGACAGCCTGCTGGCGATGGCCGACAAATTGTCGAACTCGCTGGGCACCAACGACAACGGGCAGGGCCCGGTCGCCGGTCTGCTCGACATCGGATCGCAGATCGCCGCCGGTAACGGCAACAACCTGCGCGACGCGATGAGCGAATTGGCGCGAGCGCTGCAACTCGGCCCGGACAACGGGGAGGCGACCCGCGCCGCCGTGACCAAGGTCGTCCAGAATCTCGACGCCCTCACCGCGGCCGCCTCGCGCAACGACCAGGCGCTGCGCGATTTCGGTTCCGGCGTCCGGACGCTCAGTGACATTCTGGCGGAACAGAATCTGGGCACAGGGGACACCGGGGCGAAGCTCAATCAGATCGTCACCCAGATGGCCGATCTGATGGAGCGCAACCGCGGCAGTCTGCAAAATCTGGCGGGGAATGCGAACACCATGACGAAGTCGTTGGCGGACTACGACACCAATCTCGCCGAATTCCTCGACGTCTTCCCGCTGGTGACCGACAACGCCTACAACGCGATCGACCCGAACCTCCACGCGTTGCGCGGCACGGTCGGGCTCGACAGGTTCCTGCTGGACGGCCAGATGCTCAAGTCGGTGTGCAATCTGCTGGGGCTGCGGGAACTCGGCTGCGCGACCGGAACCGCGCGCGACATGGGTCCGGATTTCGGTATCGGCCAAATGCTCTCCGTGATCGCGGGAGCACCGCCGAAATAGCAGGAATGGCGAGAGTATGAGGATGAAATTCGCTCCGGGACACCGTGGTTCACGGCGCTGGCTGCTCGGTATCGCCGCGGTGGTGACCGTGTCGGCCACCGGCTGTTCGGTGAGCCTGGACAAACTTCCGCTGCCCGCGCCGGGTGTCGAGGGCTATTCGCTGACGGCCACGTTCGCCAACGCGCTCAACCTGCCGACCAAGGCGAAGGTCCGGCTCAACGGCGCCGACGTCGGTCAGGTGGAATCGATGCAGGCGAAGGACTACACGGCAGTGGTGTCGATGCGCATCCAATCCGGTGTGCAATTGCCCGCGGGGACCACCGCCGAATTGCGTTCGGCCACACCGATGGGCGACGTGTTCGTCGCGCTGACACCCCCGGTCCATCCCGACCTAGGTGCGCCGAATCTCGCTGACGGCGCGAGCATTCCGCTGCAGGCGACCTCCGCGGCGGCCACCATCGAGGAGGTGCTCACCCGGGCCGCGCTGCTGGTCAACGGCGGCGCCATCGAGAACGTGACGAGCCTGGCGAACAGTCTCGGCGAGGCGGTGGGCGGGCGCGGCGACCGCCTGGCCACCCTGATCCGGGAGACCCGGGATCTGGTGAACAATCTCGCGACCCGCTCCGACCGGATCCGCGAAATCCTCGCGAGCACAGGCGATCTGAGCGCGTCGCTGGCGGGGCAGCGCACGGATGTGACCGACGCGATGGCCGCCGCCGGTCCGGCGCTGCAAGTCATCGGCGACAACACCCAGAACATCGTCGATCTCATCGGTCAGGTCAACCGGATCACCGATCAGCTCGCCAAGTTCCCGTCGATGCAGGGCGCCAACGACCGCAGCCTGATCCAGTCGGTGAACAAGCTGGCCGAGAATTTGAATATCGCGGCCACTGCGCCCGGTGCGAACCTCGACGCGCTGATCTCGAACGTTCCGCTGATCATGAAGGTGACCAACGCGGCGTCCGCTCACGTGAACGTCGATATCGCCAAGCTGGCGGTCGGGGCGGTACCCGATCCGGGCAGCCCCGCCGATTCCGGTGGCCGGCCGCCGGACGCGACGGACTGGACGAATTTCATCGGGTCGCTGGCGTACACCCTCAACCGTCTGAAGGACAGAGTCGAGCCGGGCCGATGAACACAGCTGCTGTACGAAATGTGGTGCTGGAGCCGCCGGCGCGGGTGCTGGTGTACTCGGCGCGGCTGCTGGCGCGGCACCGCTTGCTGACCTCCGGGCTCGGACTGCTGCTCGTCCTCGCGCTCGGCATCGGCTATCTGCTGCTGGGCTCCTTGCAGATCAACCCGCTCCGGTCGCAGTACCGGGTGCGGGTGGAGCTGGCGCAGTCCGGCGGGCTGCTGCCCGATCAGGACGTGACGCTGCGCGGGGTGCGGGTGGGTCGGGTGCGGACCGTCGATGTGGACGGCGACAAGGTGGTGGCGGTCGCCGCCATCAACTCCGGCGTGCACATTCCGGTAGGCGGGGATGTCCGGGTCTCGTCGCTGTCGGCGGCGGGTGAACAGTTCCTGGATTTCCTGCCCGCGGCGGAGAGCGGGCCGTATCTGTCCGACGGCGATGTGGTCACCCAGGACCACACGGCGATACCGGTCACCATGGCCACCGTGCTCGGCAGTATGAGCGGCACCCTGACGCAGATCGATCCGGCCAAGATCGAAGGCATCGTCCGCGAATTGGGCGGGGGTGAGGCCGCGCCCGAGAAGCTGGCCGCCATCGTCGACGGCGGGATGTTCCTGCTCTCGACCCTGGATTCCGTGCTGCCGCAGACGGTTTCGCTGCTGCACAACAGCAAGGCGGTGCTCACCACGCTCGGTGACGTGGCGCCGGGGCTGCAGGCGACCGCGGGGAATCTGTCGCAGACGATGGCGGGCGTCGGGTCGATGGCGGGCGGTTACGGGACGTTGGTCGACAACGCGCCGAATCTTCTTGCGGGAGTGGACAATGTCATCGCCGACAACTCGCCGACCATGGTGCAGCTGCTGGGCAACCTGACCACGACGGCGCAGATGGCGTATCTGCACATTCCGGCGCTCCAGGAATTCTTCTGGCCGCAGCAGCGCACGGGTTCGACGCTCGACGCGATCCATTCTGCGATGCACGACGGCGCGGTGTGGGCCATCGTGAGCCCCTACCCGGCCTACTCCTGCGACTACGACCTGCCCCGTGATCCGGGATCGGTGCCCGACTATCCGGAACCGTTCCTGCACGCGCGTTGCACCAATCCCGATCCGTCGATCCTGCCCCGCGGCGCCGCCAACGCGCCCCGGCCGCCGGGCGACAACACCGCCACCATTGCCCCCGGCGTGGACCCGCTGCAGCGCGCGGATCCGACGCCCACCGGTCCCTACACCGTTCCGCACGCCGACGGCGGCCCGTACGTGCCGGGAGGGTGACGCACCACAGCCCGGGGGCGCCCGAGAACGTGACGATGGGAGAGAACAATGGACAGAACATCCGTGGTGACGGCGGAAAAGGACGCCGCCGCAACGACATCCGACGCTGTGAGTGAGGACGCTCCGGAAGAGGCGGCGAGTGTCTCGGAGTCGTCTCCGGCCGGAGCGTCGGGGTCGGGCGTGGCCGAGGCGGACGGGGACCGCGACGGTTCGTGGCGCCGATGGCTGCCGCGCCCGCTGACCGCGGCGCTCGTCGCGCTGCTGGTGGTGGCGGTGGTCTTCGCGGTGGTCTTCGGCTGGAAGCTCGACAACCGTAACGACCGCACCGACGCCGCCCGCGCCGCCCTGACCGCCGCCCAGAACTACGCGGTCGCCCTGACCAGCATCGACTCGTCCCATCTCGACCCCGACATCGCCACCGTCCTGAACGGCGCCACCGGCGAGTTCAAGGACATGTACAGCAAGTCCGCCGACCAACTCAAACCCATGCTCCTGCAAGCCAAGTCGGTCAGCAAGGGCCGCGTAGTAGCCGCCAGCATCCAATCAGCCTCCGAAACCCAAGCCGTAATAATGCTTTTCGTAGACGCCGAAATAACCAACGTCACCAACCCCCAACCCCGAATAGACCGCAACCGCATCCTCATGACCATGGAAAAGGTCGACAACCACTGGCTCGCCAGCAAGGTAGAACTCCCCTGACCCACCCAGCGTTCCGTACCGGAAGTTTTAACCCGGGTAGGATGTGGTGAAACGGTTTGGAAGGGGGAGGGATGTCATCGGACAGTCACTCGGAGCAGGTTGATGATCCGCGCGCTCGTTGGCGGCATCTGCCTGCCGAACCGACTCATTACGTCGAGGAGACCAACGTCGACGGGGGTTCGTCGAGCCACACGGTGCCTGCTGTCGACCCGGCTCAGGACTTTATTCGCCTCTACGGGGGCTAGGTCGAATGTGGAGGTCGCCGCGCGCTTGCTCCGCACCCTTGAACAGTTCCCTCTAGCGGCGCAAGCCGGACGTGAGCAGCACTGCTAGGCCATGTCCGGTGCCGGATTGTCCTCACCGCCCAGGCTCTACCGATCGCCCGATCGATCGGGCTGTGCACTGAACGGCCCTGGGAGCGTGTACTTTTCATCTATCGCGGCGTGCACGGCGTTGCCTGTGATTGCCACGATCCTGGCGCTGTTCGGCCGCGCCCCCGCGCTGACTGCCCGCCACTCAGGGGGTGGGCCGGGACAGTACTTCCAATCGGATGCGACCCTGGTAGCTGCGGACCGTACGCTCGGGTGTGGTAACGATTGGATCTGGTCGGGTGATTAGCATTGCGGCGGGCCGCGGTGAGGCCGTTCGTGGTGACGTTGTCGTTGGGGGGCGAGTTAGGGAGGTTGTCGACATGGCATCGCCGAGGAGGATCGGTGCGCCCGACGCCAAGAACCGCGCGGTGCTGATGGATGCCGTGGAAGAGCTGATGCTCGAGGAAGGGTACGCCGCGGTCACCTCGCGCAGCGTGGCCCGCAAGGCGGGCCTCAAGTACCAACTGGTGCACTACTACTTCCGCACGATGGACGACCTGCTGCTGGCGGTGTTCCAGCGCCGCGCCGAAGAGGGCTTACGCCGCCAGGCGGAGGCGCTGGCGGGGCCCGAACCGCTGCGCGCGCTGTGGCAGTTCGGCACCAAGCCCGGCGCCGCCCAGCTCGTCATGGAGTTCGCCGCCATGGCCAACCACCGCAAGGTGATCCGGACCGCGCTGACCGAGTACTCGCAGCGATTCCGCGAAGCCGAGATCACCGCGCTGCGAAAGCTGTTGCAGGAGTATCGGATCGATACCGACGCCTACCCGCCGGCGGTGTTCGCGGTAATGGCGGCCGGGATGTCGCGGCTACTGATGATCGAGGAGTCGCTCGACGTGACCGGCGGCCACGCCGAAACGTTCGACTGGGTCGAGCGGCACCTGGACCGGCTCGAACGGCGGCGATCCGACGCCGTCAGCGATTCTTCGCATACGGCGCACTGACCGCGGGCACGGCCACGCCCACCTCGACACGAGCGCGGTCCTGATAGAAGGCGATATGCCCGCGCAGCAGCGCGACCTCCGCGTACGGCTCGGGGTACTCCCACGCCACCGGATCCGGATGCTCGGCCGGACGCCAGTACCGCGCGGTGCCCTTGAACGGGCAGCGGCTGGTCAGCGGCACGGGTACGAGCAGATCGAAGCGCACGTCCGCCTCCGGCACGTAGAACGCGATCCCGTGATCCTGCTCCGCGACCAGCAGTCCCGCCGTCGTCTCCGCGAGCACGTCCGCGCCGAACGTCACGCGAATCAAATTGCGGACCCGCCGCACATCGACACGGTAATCGGGCCACTCGACATAACCTGACGGTTGCACGGCTGTCTCCTCGGGTCAGAGCAGGGGACCGGACGCACGGCCGTTGGACGGTAAGCCGCGCACCATCGCGTGCACGGTGTAGGAGGCGACCAACCGGCCGTCCTCGGTGTGTATCCGCCCCTCGCTGTGCGCCTGCCCTCGGCCGGTATACGTCGCGCGGGTGGCGTACAGCAGCCACTGCGACACGTCTGCTTCATCGTGAAAGGTAATGGTGGCCATGGTGATTCCGGTCGAGATCGACCGGTGTGCCATGGCCTCGCCGAACCCGGCGTGCGGGCGCAGCGCCGCCGCGACGGTCCAGTGCGTGGTCGACTGGCTCAGCAATGCCGCGTGCAGATGCTCCGGGCCGGGCGCGTCCCGGAACCGAGTCCATACGAACAGCTCGGGCGGCCCGATCCGATCCGGATCCGGGTCGTAGGCGTCGTCGACCACGCGCATGTCGCGGCCCGCCACCTCGGCGCCCGGAATCGCGAGCGAGCGCAGCCTCTCGGGCGGGGGCACCCGCGGCGGCTCCTCGGTCGTCCGCACCAGATCGGGCGCACCGGCGTCGAGCAGCACAGTGCCCGCGGCACAGAGCTTCTCGTGCTGATACACCCGCACCTGCGCGGTGGTGAAGGTACGTCCGGTGCGCAGCGTCTCGACCGAGATGCTCAGCGGCGCTTCGTGTTCGGCGATCCGCGAGAAGATCATCGAGACCGACGTCACCCGCTGGTGCGGTACCTCCTTGGCCGCGGCGACCACCGCGGCGCCGAGCAGCTGGCCCGCCTCGACCACATTGCGTTCCGTCGGACCGTGCGCCGGGGCGAGATAGCGCCCCTCACCCTCCGGCCGTACATCCATCAGGCGCAGCAGTTCCCGCTGGGTCCACGGCAGCACGGCCGTGGCGCGGACATTGCCCTCACTCATCCGGCCACCCGCGGGCACGGGGGGGGCGCGGCCCGCCCGGGGGGCGGCGCCCCCCCCCCCCCCCCCCGGCCGCGGCGCCGCGCGCGCCCCCCCCCCGCGCCCGCCCCCCGCCCCCCGGTGCCCGCGGGTGGCCGGATGAGTGAGGGCAATGTCCGCGCCACGGCCGTGCTGCCGTGGACCC
>NZ_JARWOP010000018.1 GCF_029868745.1 Nocardia wallacei
CGGGGAGGGTGGCGCAGGGGGCGATGTGTTCGATGAAGTGGCCGACGATGTGTTGGGAGAGGGTGCGGACGTCTTTGAGGGGTGAGGTGAGGGGGTGTCCGGATATGGTGAGGCCGGCCCGGCCCGGAGTGGCAACAGACAAGGAAAAGCTCCTTCCACCCCCGTTAACTACCGTGCGGTAACAATGTAACCGTTTCGATATGCGGCAGTGCAGGTTTCACAACCGTTCGTGACAATTGTGGAGAATCCCTCCGGCGTACCTCGTGAGCGGTCACAGTGGCCTAGTCCGCCGCCGCCCGGCATATTTCACAAAATCGTTTGATTGGCCGGTATGCCGGTGAGCATGCGCTTGAGTACCTTGCCCGTTTCCCCGCGCGGCAGCGCCGGGAGGAACGTCACGTCCCGCGGCACGGAGAAGCGACTCAGCCGGTGCCGCACATAGGTCCGGATCATGTCCGGATCCAGGCCCGAGCCTTCACGTTTGACGATGAAAGCCGCCAGGCGCTGGCCGAATTCGCGATCGGGCACGCCCACCACGGCGACATCGGTGATCTGCGGCAGATGCGCGAGCGCCTCCTCGACCGGGCGCGGGAAGACGTTCTCGCCGCCGGAGATGATCATCTCGTCGTCGCGGCCGGCGATGAAAAGCCTTCCGGCAGCGTCCAGGTAACCCAGATCGCCGGTATCGAGCATGCCCTCGGCCTCCTCCGGCGGCGCCGAGTTGACGTAGCCGTCGAACAGCATGTGATTGCCGACGTAGATGCGCCCGGTGACGCCGACGGGCACCGGCTGCAGGTCCGGTCCCAGGACCCCGACCCGAGTGCCCAGCGGCGGCCGCCCCGCGGTGGTGGGCGAGGTGCGCAGATCCTCCGGGGTGGCGATGGTGGCCCAGGAGACCTCGGTGGAACCGTAGACGTTGTAGAGGATGTCGCCGTAGGTGTCCATGAAGCGCAGCACCGTGGCGCCGGCCAGCGGCGCACCGCAGCTCGCGACGACGCGCAGGCTGGAGGTGTCGAAGCGGGCCCGCACATGGGTCGGCAGATCCAGGATCCGCTGCACCATGGTGGGCACGAGAATCAGTGTGGTGATCTGGTTTTCGTCGATCAACCGCAGGGTGTCGCGCGCGTCGAACTGCTCCGGCAGCACCACCGTGGACCGCAGCGGCGTGCTCAGTTGCAGCGCGGCCAGGCCCCAGGTGTGGAACAGCGGGGCGGGAATCAGCATGACCTCGTTCATCCGCAGCGGTATGCGCGACAGCAGCGCCGCGATGGTCGCGAAACCCTTCGGATGCGGTCGGCGGGCGCCCTTGGGGGTGCCGCTGGTGCCGGAGGTCAGCACGATCAACCGGCCGCCGCGGGCCGGCTTGCGGAAGCTGCTGTGGCCCTGTGCGATCAGGTCGTCGATGGTGTCGTGGCCGGGACCCGGACCGCGGTCGGTGAAGACCCGCTGGATATCCGAGTGCAGATAGTGCACCAGCGATTCCAGTTCGGTGTCGACGAACAGATGCTCGAGCCGGTGCCGCTGCACGATCTCCTCGATCCGCCGTGCGGACAGCCCGGCGTTCAGCAACACCACGTCGACACCGAGTTTGCCTGCGGCGACCATGGTTTCGACCATGCCGGCGTGGTTGCGGGCCAGCAGCCCGATGGCGTCGCCGGCGCCCAGGCCGAGCCGGGCCAGCGCCGCCGCCAGCGCGTGACTGCGCTCGTGGACCTCGGCGAAGGTGCGGGTGCCGTGGTCGTCGACGAGCGCGGTCCGCTCCGGTGTGTACGCCGCCGCGGCGGCATAGCCACCCGCCAGATTGAAACCCCATTTGGCAAGGCGGCTCAGCTGTTTCGCGCTCCGGCCGGGCCGGTAGCTGCGCAGCACGCCGGTGACGACCATCTGGCGCGCGACGTCGGCATGGCGGCGCAGCGGCGTGTTCTCGCCGTTGACCACCATCGATGTCGGTGCGCCGACGATCAATTCGGTCATCCGCCGCAACCCGTCCTCGGCCCAGGCGACGATGTCGGCATTGGACATGGCGGCCACCGCGGGGTGAATGCGGCCGGGTGCGAAGAAGGTCAGGGTGAGCCGGGTGCCGTCGCCGGATTCGGTGTTGCGCAACCGGACTGCCGCGAAGCTGCCCGTCGCGGCGCACTCCAGCTCCAGCGTCTGGGCGGCCGGGGCGACGATGACGGTGGCCGCGAACGTGCTGATCCCGGACGCGGGGGTGCCGATCCGGAACTGCCACAGCGGATGACCGGCGATCGTCTCGAGCCGATGGCACGCGCCGATACCGAGGAATACTCGTGAATAGCTCTGCGGATCTCTGAGTAGATTCCACACGGATTTGCGGGCGACCGGCAGTTCCACGGTCGCATCGATGACGTCGGTAGCCAACTCCGTACACTTCTCGCAGGCCGGTCCGAAGGGCCGGACCGGCGGGAACTCATTTGTAACCGGCGGGGTCCGCGCCGCTCGGGAACGGCCTTCCGAAGCGTATTCCGGGGTACGAGTCGGACGTGTTACCACCTTATACCTGCGCATTTTACCGAGCGGCCGACCTGCTGTGCGTCGTATTGCCCATAGTTGTGACGACTCCCTGAGCAACCCGGCCCGGGTTTGTGAGCCGGTCGCGGGTGTCGTGCGCCGGCGGTTTGCGGAGGCGGGCCTCGGCCCGCGGGCTCACTTGCCCTAGGACACGGGAAGATCGCTGTGCGACTGCGGGTCTCGCGCCCGCCGCCGCGCGGAGCCGGGCGCGGGCGCATAGTATTGTCGCGGATCGACGTTCCGCGGCCCGCGGTTGGTGAACCTTCCCAACGGCGACGTGAATGTTCGAGCCGCTCAGTAAGTTACGAAGCTGGGGGAGTAGTGCGGGGGACGGGGTGCGAAGGAGCACGCATGGCACATCGAGTACTGGTCACGCGCGTCGATGATCTCGATGGGGAATCGACGGCCGACGAGACCGTGGTGTTCGGACTGGACGGGACGACGTACGAGATCGATCTGTCGGCCGACAACGCGGCACTGCTACGGGAACAGTTGCGGCAGTGGGCCGAACGGGCCCGCCGGGTGCGCCGCACGACGATCGCGGCGCGGAAACCGACGACGATGGTCGCCGTGCAGTCGACGGCGGCGCGCAAATGGGCCCGCGAGAACGGCGTGACGGTTTCGGCCCGCGGCCGGGTGCCGGCGGAGGTGCTGCGCGCCTACCTCGATGCGGGCGCCGTGGCCGACTGAGCCGATCCAGGCAAACGACCCAGCAACCGATCAGCACCCATCCGTGCCGCGTGTCGCGCCGAATATCGGGCAGTACCTGCTGATTCCACGTGAATCGCCAGGGCCGGAGTATCGATAACCGTAACGCGAACGGGAAGGATGAGGGATGATCCCGCATTTCATCGATCAGCTCATGAGCACGATTTCCGAATTCCTCGGCAAACTGCTGATTCCTTAGATGAGCGGGCCGGGGCGGCGTTCGCGGCCGCCCCGGTTTCCGGTGTCAAGGTTTGACCGCGACCGCGGCGTAGCCGTCCAGCGCACGGACCTCGGGCAGCGGTGCGTCGGGATCCGGCCGCCAGCGAGCCATATGCACCAGGCCGGGATCGACGAGCGTCAGATCGCCGAGCAACTCCGCTATCTCGGCGCGGGACCGCGGTCGAATGCCACGGCCGGTGGCCTGCTCGGCCAGCGCGAACATGCGGTCCACGGGCTCGCGGTCGCCCTCGGCGGTCAGATGCGACAGCACCACCCGGCTGCCCGGCGCGATCATGGCGGACAATCGCTTGAACAGCGTCGCCGCGGCGGCGTCGTCGGTGACGGAGTGCAGCACCGACACCAGCAGTATCGCCATCGGGCGGGTGAAATCGAGCATCGCGGTCACCTGCGGATGGGCCAGCACGCCGTCGATATCGGTGAAATCCGCCTGCACCATCGCGGCCTGCGAGTTTTCCGCGAGCAATCGGCGGCTCACCGCCACCGCCGCCGCGTCGACATCGATATACACCACGCGCGCGGCCGGATCGGCGCGCAGCGCGATCTCGTGCACGTTTCCCGCGGTCGGAATACCGGAGCCGAGATCGAGGAATTGATCTATACCGGCGTCGGCCAGATATTCGACGGCGCGTTGCAGGAATCCGCGGCCGGCCCGGGCCGTATGCGCGAGTTCCGGGACGATCTCGACCAGTCGGGCGGCGATCCGGCGGTCCGCGTCGAAGTTGGTGAGGCCGCCGAGGAGATGGTCGTAAACCCTTGCGGGGCTGGGCCTCTGGGGGTCGATAACATCGGCCGCCCAGTCGGGTAACAGAGGTTGCACGGGCTCATCGTAAGCCGGGTAGGACCGCACCCGCGGTGATGTCGTGATTGTGCAGTACCCACCGATTCGGTCCCGCCGCCTTGGCCCGATAAAGCCCCGCGTCGGCGGCATCCAGCAAGTGCTCGGCATCCGCCCCGGCCACCGGGGTGACGACCGCGCCGATGCACGCCGAGATGGCGAGCCGGAGGTCGTCCACCGGGATCGGCTCGGACAGCGCGTCCAGCAGGGCGGTGGTCGCGGTCGCGACCCGGGCGGCATCGCACGGCGGCGGGAACAGCACCACGAATTCGTCGCCGCCGACGCGCGCCAGCATCGCGCCCCCGGCCCGCTCGGCCAGCCGGAGCGCCACCGCGGCCAGCAGCCGGTCGCCGACGCCGTGCCCATAGGTGTCGTTGACGGTCTTGAAACCGTCCAGGTCGATGAAGCCCAGCCCGATCCGGTCGCCGGGATGCGCGGCAGCGATGATCTCCGAGATGTACTCCACCAGCCGGCGGCGGTTGGGCAGGCCGGTCAGCGGATCGTGGCGGGCCTGACGGCTCAGCTCGGCCTGCAGCGCGCGGCGCTGGGTCGTGTCCTCGCCGACGACGAGCAGATACGCCGAGCGTCCGCCGGCCGCCGGGACCAGCGTGATCGCCCACGCCGCCCACCCGTCGCCGTCGTCGGGGCGGGTGTAGCGCAGTTCCAGCCGCATGGTGCCGGATCCGGCGGCCAGCAGTTCGTCGGTGATGCGCGCCCGGAGCTCGGCGCGGTCGTCGGGATGGACCAGTTCCGAGACCGCCAGCCCGCGTAGCCGGTTCACGGGCAGGCCGAGCATGGTGGCCAGCGCCGGATTGGCGTCGACGACCCGGCCGGCGGTGTCGCCGATGCCGATGGCGACGGCGGCGTTGTCGAACAGGACCCGGAATCGGACCTCGGCGGCGTGGCGTGCGTCGGCCATCGCCGCGTGCAGCATTTCCTGGTGGCGTGCGCGGGTGGCGAGCAGTTCCACGGTGTACCCGTTGGCGAGTTCGCCGAGGGCGGCGATCACCCGGTCCTGCCGCGCCGCCATCGACGCGGCCAGCGGGGCCAGCGCCCGCGCGGTCCGGCCCAGGACCTGCGGATCGGTCAGGTTCGCGCGGACCAGTTCGGCGCCCACCTCGGCGGCGGCCTTCGCGTCGAACGGCTCGGCGGCGATCGCCGTCGTCAAGCGCTCGACGAGACCGGCCAGCAGCGCCTCCAACTCGGCGAGCGGCATCGGCACGAAACCGGTGTCGGACACCGCAATTCGCCACCGCCGGGCCAACGCGGCGACGGCCTGCTCGCGTGTCATGCCAACTACCCCCGCCCGGAATCAGACGTGCACTCGGTGACATGTGGGAACGGCTCGGTGCCGAACCATGATCACAGGCTACCCGCCCCCGGATCCGGCTGGGCGAGCGCGTCTTCCACTCCGGAAAGGCCCGCCGAGACGAGGGGGGGGGGGGGGGGGGGGGGTGGGGGGGGGGGGGGGGGGGGAGGACGGGGCGCCGGCCGCCGGTGACGCGGACGCTGTAGAAGATTCCGACGTTCTGATGGTCGACTCCCGCATGGGCGACGGCTGCGGGAACGACCCTCGAATCCACGCCCAGCAGGCGTTGGGCGACCCCCGCGGGGGCGGGGGGGGGGGAAATAACCCCGGGGGAGGGGGGGGAAAGGTG
>NZ_JARWOP010000019.1 GCF_029868745.1 Nocardia wallacei
TCGCCCTATAACCCCCCCCCCCCCCCGCTTCCCCCCCCCCCGCGCTCACCCCCCCCCCCGGGGGGGTTGGGTGGGGGCCGCCAAAACCGGCCCCCGGGCCTTGGGGGCGGGGGCGCGCTCGACTGCCGATCAGGCGGGCACCGGCTCCGCGGCTGGGGAGCGGCGGGGCAGGAGTGCGCCCGCGCCCAGCATGAGCACCGCGGCGGCGGCCCAGCAGAGCAGCACGATCAGCGGAGCGGCGGCGCCGTGGCCGTCGAAGAAGGCGACCGAGCGGATCAGCGTGGCGGCGGCGCCCGGCGGCAGTAGCTGGCCGACCGCGCCCCACGGCTGCGGCAGCAGTTCGGGGGCGGAGGTCGCGGCCGAGAACGGATTGCCGACCAGCAGCATGAGCAGCGCGCCGAGACCGATTCCGGCGCGCCCGATCAACGTCGCCAGCCCGGCCACCGCTCCCGCCACCGCGAAGGACACCAGCCCGGCGATCGCCGCCAGCGTGAGGTAGGAGCCGGGCACCAGCTGCATCCAGGTCTGCACCACCACCATGCTGAGCAGTCCCCCGGCGATCCCGAACGCCAGCACGCCGACCGACCGCGTCGCGGCCGTCGGCACCAGCAGGCTGAGCAGCACCCCGCCCGCGATACCGGCCATCACCAGCGGCAGCACCATCGCGCCGAAGCCGGTGCCGCGCGGATCGTCCGGGTCGGCGGGCACCACATCCTGCACCGCGGCGGCCGGAGCGCCGGACATCTGCTGCGCGATGGCCGTAAGTTGTTGCGCCACAGCGGGACTCGCGGCCGAGGCGACCAGCACCCGCGGCGGTCCGCCGTCGGTCACCACGGCGCCGTAGGCATCGCGCTGCTCGATGGCCGTGCGGGCGGCCGCCTCGTCGGCCACGGTGGTGATGTCGAAAGCGTCGCGATCGCGCTCGGCCAGCTTGCCGGCGACCATGCTCGCCGCCGGGCCGGACACCGCGACCGGAAGCTCGCGCGGCTTGATATTCGCGGCCGGCCAGGCGAAGGCGATGAGCATGACAGCTTGCACCAGGGCGGCGGCGAGGCCCACCGCGACGGCGCGCGACGTGGCATTCATGACGTGCTCCCAAAAAAATCGGAGGGTCGTTCTCTTTGTGTCCCCACCGTCGCATCGGCAGCCGAGCTTGTCAAGAACGGATATTCGTTTTATTTTGGAACCATGCCCCGTGTCAGCGAGGAACACCTCGAACGCCGTCGCCAGCAGATCCTCGACGCGGCACAGACGTGTTTCGCGAACAAGGGCTTCCACTCCACCTCGATGCAGGACGTGTTCACCGAGTCGGGCCTGTCCGCGGGCGCCGTCTACCGGTACTTCAAGAGCAAGGACGACCTGATCGCCGCCCTGGCCGCCGACGCCACACAGCTGCTGCGCGGCATCCTGGACGACATCATCAATCGCGATCCGCTGCCGACCCCCGGCGGCCTGGTCGGCGCGCTGACCACGGAGCTCGTCCGGCTCGGCGAGCGCACCGGTCGCGTCCGCCTGGCCCCGCAGGCCTGGGCGCTCGCGCTCACCGACGAGGCGGCCGCACACTACGTGCGGACGGCGATGGGCGCGCTGCGCGACCGTTGGCGGGACTACGCCGACCGGATGCGCGTGATCGGCTGGCTACCGCCCGATGCCGACACCGACGCCGTGGCCAAGGTGCTGCTGGGCATCATGCCCGGTTTCATCCTCCAGCATCTGATGCTCGGCGATGTCACACCGGACGAGATGAGTCGCGGCCTCGACACGCTGTTGCCCGGCTATCGGCACACCCCGACCGCGGGCTAGCGCGGAACCCTCAGGGCACCAGCCCTTTCCGGGCCTCCCCCGCCCCGGCCAGCACGAGCAGCAGCATCGTCGACAGCGCGTCGTCGCCGAGCCCGGCGGCCGGGAAGGTGTAGCGCAGCATCACGTCGGCGAGCTTGTCGCGCACCTTCACCGTGAGCGAGCCGAATTGCAGTGCGCCGTTGCGGTCGGCGACGCGCTTGTGCAGCTGCGCCTTCAGCGGGCGGTCCCAGGCCAGCAGGCAGGTGAGGGTCAGCACGTCCAGTCCGGGCGCCAGGTTCACCCCGCGCAGCGAGCACAGCGCGCCGTCGTATTCGAAGCCGAGCCCGCCGTCCTCGACACGGACGTCGATGTCGAAGCCCGTCAGGCAGGCGCCCGCGCGGACCTGCAGTTCCTGGGCCGCGGCCGTCTCGCTGGTCACTTCACGCCGCCGAAGCGCCGGTCCCGTTTGGCGTACTCCACGCAGGCCTCCCACAGGTTGCGGCGGTCGAAGTCGGGGAACAGCGTGTGCTGGTACACGAACTCCGCGTATGCCGACTGCCAGATCAGGAAGTTCGAGCTGCGCAGTTCGCCCGAGGGCCGCAGGAACAGGTCCACATCGGGCATGTCCGGCTCGTCCAGGTACTGCGCGAAGGTCGACTCGTTGATCTTCTCCGGGTCGAGTTCACCGGCGGCCACCCGGCGGCCGATTTCCCTTGCGGCATCGGCGATCTCGGCGCGCCCACCGTAGTTGACGCACATGGTGAGGGTCATCACCGTGTTGTCCTTGGTGAGTTCCTCGGCGACCTCCAGCTCCTTGATCACGCTGCGCCACAATCGTGGTCGGCGTCCGGCCCAGCGCACCCGCACCCCCATCTCGTGCATCTCGTCGCGGCGGCGGCGGATCACGTCGCGGTTGAAGCCCATCAGGAAGCGGACCTCGTCGGGGCTGCGACGCCAGTTCTCGGTCGAAAAGGCATAGGCCGACAGCCATTTCACGCCGATCTCGATGCACCCCTCGACGGTGTCCATCAGTACCGCCTCGCCGCGCTCGTGCCCGGCGGTGCGGGGCAACCCCTGCTCCTGCGCCCAGCGCCCGTTGCCGTCCATCACCAGCGCCACATGCCGGGGCACGAATTCCAGCGGCAGGTTGGGCGCCGTCGCGCCCGACGGGTGCGGCGTGGGCGGGCGAATCGTGCGGGCGGGCGACGCGGCGGTTGGGGTGCGGTTACCGATCACGGCTTCCATCCTGCATCACGCGGCCGCGGCCCGGTCCGCGGATCCCCGCGTCTCCGGTCATCCCCGCAGCAAGGTCACGCTGTAGACGACGATCCAGCCGATCCACCCGAGCCAGCCGACCAGGCCCGCGAGCGCGATCCGGTGGGTGCCCTCGACGTTGTACGGACTGGCCGACGCCGCGACGAACAGCAGTGCGGCACCGGCGTATCCGAGCCAGGCGTGCCAGTCGGGGATGAATCCCGCGGTGGATCCGGCGGCCGAGAAACCCAGCAGCGCGACCGCGAGGAACATCTGGTTGTAGCCGAACAGCACATTGCTCAGTCCCCACAGTGCGACCGTGGACCCGCGGTCGTGCCGCGCCGCCGCGGCCATGGCGAAGCGCAGCGCTTCCACGCACGCGAAGGCGACGTTCTGCATGAGCACACCGGCGAACCCCACCAGCGCCCAGGCCCGCGCCGCCGAGCCGGCATCCCACAGCCGGTCGACCAGCCCGGCGGCGAAAACGGTCGTGCACAACCACAGCGTCGGCACGAGCACCGACGGCAGTTTCAAGGCGTTGCCGACGGTCGCGAAGGATTCCACCACCGCATCGAGGCTCTGGCCCGCCATCGGCATGGGCAGCCGCCCGCGCACATAGATGATGTTGATGACGACCCCCGAGAGCACGAACCCGAGACCGCCCAGGGCCGCCAGATCGGCGAAACTCATGCGGGCACCCCTTTCACCAGGCAAGGCGACCCGCCCGATATTGGATTTACACTACTTATATTGAATATAGGCATACAAGAACGGGAGGGCAATGACCCAGCCGGAACGACGGCGCTACGACTCGCTGCGCCGCCAGGAGCAGGCGCACCGGACCCGCGCCGATATCGCCGAGGCCGCGCGCCTGCTGTTCGTGCGCCAGGGCTGGGCGGCGACCACGGTGCGGGACGTGGCGCGCGAGGCCGGGGTCTCGGCGCCGACCGTCTATGCGGCCTATACCAACAAGTCCGGCTTGGTCTGGGCACTCGTCGAGGCGGCGGACCTGTCCGCCGACATGTCGCGGATGCTCGCCGGCCTGGAGGGTTCGGCGGATCCCCGCGAGCAGCTCGCCGCGATGGCCGGTTACGACCGGAGGTTGTTCGAACGATCGGGAGACCTCATCGGTTTGATCCGCGAGGCGGGCCGCACCGAACCCGAGCTCGCGGAGGTCTACCGGCGGGCGCGGCGGCTGGCCGACGCCACCCGCGTCGAGGTTTTCTCCTCGTGGCCCGCCGCAACGCTGCGCCCGGACCTCGACATCCCCGCGGCCGTCGACATCTTCGCGGCGCTGTGCAACATCGACGTCTACAACACCCTGACCGGCGAACGCGGCTGGTCCCCCGACCGGATCGAGCGCTGGTGGGCGGACACGCTCGCCCGCGAACTGCTCCACTGACCCGCCATCCGGGCAACCGCCCCCGGCCGCGACATCGCGATACGGTGGGGTCGACCGCCGCCGAACGACGAAGGGTATCGCCGTGACCAGCGAAAGCACGACCAGGCTAGCGGTGCTGATCGATGCCGACAACGCACAGCCGGCGATCGCGGACGGCCTGCTGGCGGAGGTCGCCAAATATGGCACCGCCCATGTGAAGCGGGCCTACGGCGACTGGACGAGCACCAACCTGAAGGGCTGGAAGGACCGGCTGCTGGAGCAGTCGATCCAGCCGATCCAGCAGTTCGGATACACCACCGGCAAGAACGCCACCGACTCGGCGATGATCATCGACGCGATGGATCTGCTCTACACCGGCAAGCTCGACGGCTTCGTCATCGTCTCCAGCGACAGCGATTTCACCAGGCTCGCCAGCCGCATTCGCGAATCCGGGCTCACCGTCTACGGTTTCGGCCAGCGCAAGACGCCGCAGCCGTTCGTCGCCGCCTGTGACAAGTTCATCTACACCGAAAACCTCACCGACACAGCCGAAGAGGCGCCGGCCAAGCCGCAACGCACGGGCGCCAATCAGCTCAAGGGCGACGCCAAACTGATGAATCTGCTGCGCAATGCCGTCGACGCGGCCTCCGACGATTCGGGCTGGGCGATGCTGTCGGGTGTCGGCTCGATCATCAACAAGCAGCGTCCCGACTTCGACCCGCGCACCTACGGATTCCGTAAGCTCGGCGACTTGTTCACCGCCACAACATTGTTCGATATCGAGGGCCGTAGTCCTGGCGAGGGTAAGCCGGAGATCACCTACGTCCGCGACATCCGGTATCGGCGGACGACCTGACCGAGCCGGATATCTCGCACGCGCAGACGAGGTGCTAGCGAGTCGAACGGGGCGGGTCGAGGGGCTGGGTCGGGGTCACGGTACGCACGCGGAACACCAGATCGAACCAGTCGCCGAGCCCCGCACCGGAGATGTGGTGATCGGCGTCGCGGTCGGGGTGGTAGGTTCCGACGATCAGGCGCAGGCGCGCGGGCCGATGCAGCCACTGCCGGACCGAATCCGGTTGCGGCGTGCGGAGATCGAGCAGGTAGCCATCGTGTTCGGGGATATCGAGTACGGCATCGGCGAACTCGCTCGCCGGGGCGGGCACCGTGAGATGCGCGCGCAGGTGGCCCTCGTGGAAGGTGAGCCCCACGGAGAGGTAGTCGGCTCCGAAGCGCTTGCGCAGGAGGTATCCGGTGGTCGGGAACTCCTGCGCCAGCGCCGACACCGTGAGGCGCTCGGCGACAACGGTATTCGACAGGCCTTCCCAGTACACGATCCGCTGTCCCGTGGCGTCGTGCCAGGCGGCGATGCGGTCCGCCGCGGCCACCGCCTCCGCGGCGAGGTCACGACCACCGGCCGCGAGACTCGACTCGTGGTATCGCAGGATCAGCCGCGCCGCGTCCAGCACGTCGGTCGAGCCGGGCAGCGATTCCACCAATGCGAGTGCGTCCCGGGCATGTTCGGCGAAGGGGCGTCCGGGGTGCGTGCCGTCGGCACGCTGAATGTGCTCTCCCAGCCGGTGGGCGGTGATGATCGGGTCGTAGTGCGCGCGAAGTTCGCCGAGGCGCTCCAGGGCCGCGTGCGCGACGAAGTCCGATACCAGCGCATAGTGCGACGGCTTGGCCGCCTCGGGCGTCAGGCCGAACAATCGCAGGGGATCGTCCGGGTGGGCACGATTGAACGTGCGCGCCCAGTCCAGGACCGCAAGGGTTTCGGTGGTGCGCCACGGCACCCAGGCAGTGCGCAGGAGCGCTGCCGGGTCCCCGTTTCCGCCCCGGACGAAATCGTCCAGCGCGGCGACGACCGTCTCATCGTCCAGCAGTGCCAGCGCTCGAAAACCCTGTCGCTCCACCAGTTCTCGCAAGACCCGATGCGCGAGCACCGAGATCTCGTGTGCGGCGCGAGTTGCCATGCCCAGGCCGACGACGACCGCGTCGCCGATCCGGTCGTTGCAGGGCAGCGGCGCATCGGACGCCGGGCCGCCGAACGGCTGGGCCGCGCCGCGGATCCATTCCGTGACCTCGTCGGTGTCGAATTCCCGATGTGCCATGGCGCCCTCCTACAGTTGAGCCGTGCCGCGGGCACGAGCGAAGCGCATATATCTTTGCAGTCAAAGCTATTTACCTTTGACTGCAAAGGTAGATGGAGGTGAGACGGATGTCAACGGCGAGTGACGCGGGACCGGATACCGACGACGCGATCCGGGCGATGCTGCTGCTCATGCCCCGACTGGTCGGCCGGGCCAAGCGCACCCAACCGCCCGCGGAGCTGCGCTCGCTGGCGCCCCGCCACCTGTCGATGCTGTCGTACTTGCTGTTCGACGGACCGATGACGGTGAACGAACTCGCCGCCCGCCTGGCGGTCGCGCCGACCACGGTCAGCCTGATGGTCAGCGACCTGTCCCGGGAGGGCGTGCTCGAGCGCACCGAGGACGACGCCGACCGCCGCCGCAAGATCGTCAGCATCGCCGAGGCGAGATTACCGGCCATCCGGGACTGGCTCGCCCGCGGCGCCGACGCCTGGCGCACCGCCCTCGCCCCATTGACCCCCGCCCAGCGGCAGACGGTGATCGACACCCTGCTCGCCTACGAGAAAGCGGTCACGGAGCCGACCGAGGGGACGGCGGCGCGATGACACGGTTCGGACTGTGGCGGCCCTCGGTCACCTTCTGGCGGGTGTGGACTCTCCTCCTGGTCGTACTTCCGCAGACGCTCGCCACCCGCTTTCCGGATCTGACGTACAGCGACATCGCGCCGGTCCCCGGCGACGGGACGGTAATCGGGGTGGCCTATCTGCCGTCGCCACCGCTGCCCGAGCAATGGCTCGAATACGTCACCGAGTCCGGCCTCGTGGTGCTACTGCCCGCGATCGCCTTCGTCCTGCCGGAAAAATACGCTCGGACCGGAACTCTTTGGGCCGCAGCGATTTTGGCCGCGCTCGGCATGGTCGACGGATATCTCGGCAAGGCGGCGCTGGAGAGCGATACCGGCGGCTCGAGTTCCCTGCTTTTCATGTCGCTGTTCTACGTACCCGCCGCGGTCACGCTCGTGCTGAGTGAACGCGGACGCCTCAGCCGACGCGACTCTCCTCCTCCACCCCGTGCGGGCGAGAGCGCTCGATGAGGGGCAGGGTGCGCAACTGGCGCTCCAGGTGCCATTGCAGGTGGGCGGCGGTCAGTCCGCTGGCCTGGCGGCGGACCGGTTCGGGAACGGCGTCGACGCCCGACCATTCGCCGCGATAGAGGGCATGCATCAGATCCAGCACACCGACGGACGGAGTCGCCGAGCCCGGCGGCCGGCAGTGCACGCACACCGCTCCCCCCGCCGCCACGTGGAAGGCCCGGTGCGGGCCCGGGGTGGCACAGCGGGCACATTCGTCCAGCGCCGGGGCCCAGCCCGCGAAACCCATGGCGCGCAACAGGAATGCGTCCAGGATCAGCTCGTGCGGCCGCTGGTGCGCGGCGATCGCGCGCAGGGCGCCGGCGGTCAGGGTATGCAGCCGCGGGGCCGGGGCACGCTCCTCACCGGCCAGCCGTTCGGCGGTCTCGAGCACCGCGCACGCGGTCGTGTAGCGGCCGTAATCCGCGACGATGCCCGACGCGAACGCCTCCACGGTATGCACCTGGGTAACGGTGTCGAGATTGCGCCCCGGATACAGCTGAATGTCGACATAGGCGAACGGCTCCAGCCGAGCCCCGAACTTCGACCGCGTCCGCCGCACCCCCTTGGCCACCGCCCGCACCAGCCCATGCTGCCGCGTGAGCAACGTGACAATACGATCCGCCTCGCCCAGCTTGTGCTGGCGCAGCACCACCGCATGGTCCCGATACAAACGCACGGCCCCATCCTCCCACGCCCCGGCGACGATGCGAGACGCCACACTGTCACGGCTGCACGACGACTCCCTCCGCGTACACCTGGATGATGCGGGGCGCGTGGAGGGTGCTGATCAGACGGATCCAGTGATATTGCCCGCGTTGTCCACGTCTTGGCCGACGAGCTTCGACAGTGACAACCGCATGACTTCCTGCATGTTCATCACCGTCTCGATGTGCTCACGAATCGAGGTCTCGATATCGATGCCCTGCTCGGCGAACTTCTTCATAAGGTCGTTGGCCATGACGAAGTCGCCGAACCCGGACACCGTTTTTGTTTGGCGCACCAGAACGAACATTTCCTGCAGCTCTGCGATCCGGTCAGTACATACCTTCAGGCATTCCCGAGCTACAGCCTCGTCATCGAAGCTTCCCAGGCCACCGCGGTACTCATACCTGCCCCACCTGACAGGGAATGTTGTCCAGCGGGCGAAACTCATTCGCGGCGAGGCCATTTCGACATCCGTGATGCACATCAGCGCGTGTAGCTGGATTACGTCCAGGTGGCTGGGTGACGGCGTGATCACGGCGTCGACATCGGCGGCGCGCACCTGGTCGACCAGCGGGAGCACCGAAGGTCGGGGCCAGTGCAGGACAAAGCCGAGTTGCCGTGCGAGCCTGCGAATTCTGGCTATCTCCAACTCCGACCACGGGCTGACGGCCGGGTCGACCCACACGAATCGAACGCTGAGCGTGGGAGAGCGGCGGCTTGTCCCGTGAGGACAACAGCTGAAATCGGCTACCGCGGTGCCAATCCCATGCGGTGAGCCAACCCGCGCAATTCGCGTCCCGTGTGATCGCGGGAAGCCGTCGGCAGCAGATCAGTCACGGTCTCGCGAATGAGGACATTGTTGTGGACGTACTGCGGTGCGAGCTGTTCAGCGGTAACGAGGGACTGGACACTCTGAACGCGGGTCGTACGGTCGGTGGCCAACGCTCGGCCGAGATCGCCGTGAAAGCTGGCCTGCCAGCTGCGCAGTGGAATTGCGGCGGGGTGCGCACCGTGGGCAAGTTCTGCCACCTTGCTGCCCTCGCCCAGTTCAGTGGCGAGCGATACCCGCCACAGCTGCACGTTGTCCGAACCGAAGTACAGCCCGGCGAAGTTCTCGCGCTGCTCGGGCAATCGCTGGGCCAAGTCATCGGCTTCGGTGAGATGGTCGTAGGTGCGTACCGCGTCCCCTTGGACGGCGGAAGCCAACGCAGCGATGAAGTGCAAGGTGCCGGCAACCTGGATCGCGTTCGGAGCCTGGGCGGCTGCCAGGTCGTCGATCGCCCTCACGGCCAGATCGTACTGGCGTTGCCTAGCTCCCGTTCCGCCCATGATGCCGCGCAGATAGGCGGCATATCCGAGCCATTCGGGTTCATCCAGCTCTCGCGCGCAGTCGTGTGCCATCCGTACGGCAATCATCGGCAGCCCACGGACTCCGAGATTCTTGCAGACCGATGCGGCGGCCCGATACGCATAGATCAAGGCGACCAACGCATCTCGGCGGTGTTCAGGGTCACGCACGTGGTAGGCATGCAGTTCGCCGAGCAGACCTGGAAGAACGTGGCCCATCGCGGCGTAATCGGCGTTCTCCCGCAACTGATCGGACAAGGTGCCGATCGCCTGAACCACCTCGGGCCAGGGACGTACGACGACACCAGGGTCCTCACCGAGATCGTAGGTCTCCAAGGCGGCCTCGACTCCGGTGATAGCCGCGTGCGCTTCGGCGGTGAGTGGGTCGGTCGGGGGGAACGGCTGGCCGGTCAGTTCCTGGGGTGCCACCCGCAACGCAGTAGCGAGAGACTCGAGCAGTCGGCGGCTGTCGACGTGCTTGTCTCCCCGCTCCAGCTTGCCGAGGTATCCGTACGAGATACCGGCGAGGCCAGCCGCCACCTCGAGGCTCAGCCCGCGCCATGCACGGATCTCGCGCAGCCTGCGTCCTACTTCGTTCGGCGCAATATCGCCCATGACGCGAGGCTACGCACGACGCCACAGGACGTACAGGCGTCGCTCGGTTACGGGCACACTGTCACGGCTGCACGCCGACCCCCTCCGCGTACACCTGGATGATGCGGGGCGCGTGGAGGGTGCGGAGCATCAGGGTGGTCCAGCCGGTGCGGGAACGGTCTACGGCGAAGTCGTCGGCCTCGAGGAGCATACGCTCGGGGCCCTGTTGCTCCATGGTGACCGCCGGGTGGCCCAGCGGGACGTCTACCAGGGCCGTGCGGTTGCCCCACACGATGAGTCGGCGGCGGCTCATCGCGATCGTGCCGGCGGCGATGTTCTCCCAGTTCGAGGAGGCGTAGTGCAGCGTCGTCCGATAACTGCGGTGTGCCACCGACCCTCCGACCGGGCCGAAGACCACGATCCCTTCCGACTCGAGATCCGAACGCAGTTGTAGCGGTAGCTCTTTCGAGCCGAACGCTCGGGACATCCACTTCACGGAGAAGCATCGTAGGGGGATTACGCCGTCGGCGTCGACGGAGCTGGTCGAGCGACCTGCGCAAATGCCGAATCCGGACATCACAATTCGAACACGTCTCCGCAACATACACGAAGCTGGACGCGCGACCAGATGCGCGCTAGGTTGCGAGCGACACCAGGAGAGGGAGACCACCATGACCTCGGCGCCCGCCCGTGACCTCGGCCTGGCCGACCTGGCCGCCGCGATCGCCGCCGGCACGACCTCCGCGGTGGCCGCCACCACCGCCGCCCTCGACCGGATCGAGGAATCCCAGCAGCGGCTCAACGCATTCCGGGTGGTGCGGCGCGAACGTGCGCTCGCCGAAGCGGCCGACGCCGACCTGCGGATCGCCGCCGGGGAGCGCCTGCCGCTGCTCGGAGTCCCGATCGCGGTCAAGGACGATACCGATATCGCCGGGGAGTCAACCGCTTTCGGCTGCGGCGGTGACTTCCCGCCGAAGACCGAGGACGCCGAATCGGTGCGGCGGCTGCGCGCCGCCGGTGCGGTGATCGTCGGGAAGACCAATACCTGTGAGATCGGCCAGTGGCCCTTCACCGATGCCCGGGCCTTCGGCTACACCCGCAACCCGTGGCACGCCGAGCACACGCCCGGCGGTTCCTCGGGCGGGTCGGCCGCCGCGGTCGCCGCCGGACTCGTCCCGGCCGCATTGGGTTCCGACGGCGCCGGTTCGGTGCGGATCCCGTCGTCGTGGACGAATCTGGTCGGCATCAAGCCGCAGCGCGGGCGCATCTCCACGTGGCCGCTGGCCGAGGCGTTCAACGGGCTCACCGTGCACGGCCCGCTGGCACGCACGGTCGCCGACGCGGCCCTGCTGCTCGATGTGGCCGCCGGACCGCATCCGGGCGACAAGCACACCCCGGCCGCGGTGCGCGTCTCCGACTCGGTCGGGCGCGATCCGGGCCGCCTGAAAATCGCCCTGTCACTGCGCATTCCGTTCACCGCGACCCCGACGTCGCTGGACCGCGAAGTCGCCGCCCGGGTACACGCGACCGCGGGCGCCCTGCGCCGCCTCGGGCACGAGGTGATCGTCGCCGACCTGCACTACGGACTCCTGCTGGGCGCCACCTTCCTGCCGCGCTCGATGGCGGGCATACGTACCGAACTGGCGAAACTACCCGGCGCCCAAGTAGATTCGCGCACTCGAAGCAACGCGACCATAGGCCTGCTGCTGAGCGGTCCGGCCCTGTGCGCGGCGCGCGCGGCGGAACCGTTGCTGCGCAAGCGCATCGGCCGCTTCTTCGACAACTATGACCTGGTCCTGGCGCCCACGACCGCCACCCCGCCACCGCCGGTCGACGCCATGGACGGCCTCGGCGTGGCCGCCACCGACGCCCTCATCACTGCCGCCTGCCCCTACACCTGGCCGTGGAATGTCCTGGGGTGGCCCAGCGTCAACGTCCCGGCGGGCTTCACCGATACGGGACTTCCGGTCGGCGCTCAGCTGATGGGTCCGGCCGAATCCGAGCCGCTCCTCGTTTCCGTTGCCGCGCAATTGGAATCGGAACTGCATTGGGAGCGCCATCGGCCCGAGCCCTGGTGGGCAGGATAGCCCGCTCGGGCAGGTGCGTCAGGGCGACGGCGGACTCCAGGTCTCGTCGTCGGCCCGCGTGACGTCCGGGCAGCGGTTCGACTGCGGATCACCGGGACCCAGGTCGATCGCGGTGCCGTGCAGCAGGACACAGCGCTGCTGCTGCCCCGGATCGCGGACATTATCGCTGCGGAGAATGCCAAGCGTCGCATCGTGCGCGATGCGGTCGTCGCTGAAACGCAACGTCCCGGTCATGCCCGCGTAGGGCTGTTCGCGGATCTCCATGGCGACGGCCGCGCGATTCGGGATCGTTTCGACCCCACCGGTCCGGGCACTGCGACCGGCGTTGCGACCTACCGCGTCGAGGACCATTCCCGCCACCTCGTACGCCAGCCCGGTCCGGTCGGCCGGCCATGCGGGCCGATATCCCGCGTTGTCCCGGCTCAACTCGGCGAGCAGGGCGCAGAACTCCAGATAGGCCGGACCGGCAGGCAGTGTGCCGATCCGGTCCGCGCCCTCGACACAGGGGCGACCACCCAGAACGACCGGAGCGCCCTTGGTCACGTAGCGCACCGGCAGCCCGATCGGGATGGTCTCCAGACCGTGCGGATCGGCGATCACCCGGGTCACCGCGTCGTCGCCGAGGATGGTCGGCAGGTCGGCGCTGCCGCACCCTTGCACCGCGGACTTCAGGAAGGGCACGAAATCGTAGTTGCGCCCGGCGAACACGTGCACCGTGCGCGTATCGGCCGTGCCGTTCGAGCACAGCGAGTCCATCCCGTTCAGACCGGCCTGATGTGCCCACACGAGCTTGTCGAAGCCGATGGGTCTCGGCCGCAGCTCCGCTTCCAACGCCGCCGCGAGCGACCGCACGTACAGATCGTCGGGCGCATCGGGGTAATAGATGACCACCTTGTCGTGGCGACGCTGCCCGGCCTGCGCACTACCGGCCGGATAACGCGCTCCCAGCACATAATCGGCGATCAGCCGCGCCTGCTGCACGTTGCTCGGGACCGGTTGCAGATACAGCGGCGAAGCGTCCTCGAGGCCATCACCCGACAACGTGGTGGGGACGACCGGCACGCCCAGCTCCCCGAACCTGCCGATGACCTGCTGGGTGTCCTTGCTGCTGCGGTCCATCCCCACCACGGCCAGCACGCCGGGATCCGCTCGCACCAGCGGACGCAGCAGATTGTCGGTAACCCACGGCGCCGCAACCATATTCGCGCCGCCGTTGGCGACGACAACCCGCAACAGCGGCTCCGAGGATTGCGGCGCCCGATTCAACTCCCGTTGCCGCATGGCCAGGCCCGCCAGCTCCTCCACCTGCGCGCGGGGATACTGCTCGTTCGTTTTCGTCGAGTACGTCAATCCGGCGAAGTAGATCAGTGACACCAGCGGCCGCCGCGGGCTCGCCGCGTGCCGCTGCGCGGCGATCTCGTTCTGGCGGAATACCTCTCGCTGCATATCGGTCAGCACTTGATCGGAGCCGAAGGTCAGCCGGTCGTCGGCGCTGTAGCCGACGCACTCCCCCGCTCGAATCACGGTGCCGGGGTGGGATTCACACGGCGCTTGCTCCGGTAGCAACGACCGGGCCACCGGAACCGCCGCCACCAGCAGGACGACCACGGCCACCAGCGCGACGACCTGGCGCCGCCGCGTCCAGAACGGCGGCAGGGGCGGCAGCGAGCCGGGCCCCGCGGGCAGCGCGCCGGCCGACCGCATCAGCGAATCGGGCAGGGACAGCACCAGATACCAGGCGCCGTCGGCATGCCGGCGGCGCAACGCGCCGATGGTGTCCCGCCACTGCGCGAGCGGTCCGCGCGACGCTCCCGTGCGGCCGGGCGGTTCGGCGAACAACTCCTCGATCTCGCCGACGGGCCGGTTGTCGGGGGCATCGGTCATCGTGGCGACCACGGCCAGCGGATCGAACATGCCGGTGTCGTTGCGGATGTCGTTGATCGTGCGCAGGAACTCGCCCGCCACGCTGCCCGGTTCCACCGACTGCAGCAGCACCACCGGATAGGCCGTGCGCCGCCAACTGGAGGGCCGCAGCAGGCGGCGTCGATACGCGCACCGCAGATCCTCCAGAAACGCGTGTACGAGCAGCTTCGCGACCTGCTCCGGATCCTCGTGCCGCCGGTTGGGCTGGACCAGGCGGCCCGCGAAACCCAGGAAGCTGACCGACAATTCGGGGCTGAGGTACCGCTGACCCATGAACCAGCGCGCCTCCCGCGACAAACCCGGCGCCCGCCCGCTGACGAACAGCCACAGCTGCAGCGCCGGCCACAGCCGCACCAAAACCTGTACCGGCCATGGGGTCTTGTCGGCGGCGGCATCGGCCGCATCGTGCACCGCTCCCTGCGGACGGCCACGCGCCACTCGCAGCAACTCGGGCACACAATCCTCGAGTTCCGCCGTGACATCGACATCGGCGGCGAATTCGCGGCCGACCAGCCACGCCGCGATGCGGTAGCGCGGGAAGGTGATCGGCCCGGCGCCGGAGTTGTCCATAGCCAGCCCGATCCGCAGCCGGTCGAGTAATCCGACCAGCGCGGTGAGGGCGGAATCGGCGGATGTCGCTCCGGTCGGCGGATCGGCGGTCACCAGTACCCGCGGGGCGGCGCGCCCGTTCCCCCGCACCAACCATGCCGAGGTCCGTTCCAGCAGTGTGCTTTCCGCGGCCTTCGCGCCGACCAGGCACACGATCGGCGGCGGCAGCGGCCGGCGGCGGTGCCGCAGCAGGGTCCGCCAGAAATGCGGCCACACCCGCGGCTTCTCGTCCGGCACGAACAGCGCGCGCAGCAGAGCCAAATACTCGACGACGATTTCCGGCACCCTCAGTCCCCATCGTGCAGCGCGTGGCGGGCGCGGCGATCACCCCGCCCGGTACGACGTTTTCGCCCGCACCGTGCTGCTCGCCGCCGCGGTACGGCCGAAAAACCGAGTGTGCCAGGTAATCCCGGACCGTGCCGGGCTTCGCGGCCCGCGGACGTCGCCGCGCCGGGCTCAGAAGCCGAGCTTGCCCAGCTGTTTCGGGTCGCGCTGCCAGTCCTTGGCGACCTTGACGTGCAGGTGCAGATAGATGCGGGTGCCGAGGATGAGTTCGATCTGCTTGCGGGCGGCGGTGCCGACCTCCTTCAGGCGGGAGCCGCCCTTGCCGATCACGATCGCCTTCTGGCTGGGACGTTCCACGTAGAGCAGCGCGTGCACGTCGAGCATGGCCGGAGCGGAGCGGAGGCCAGTAGGCACAGCCTCGTGTTCCTTCTCGTTTTCGCGCGGCAGGATCTCCTCGATGACGACCGCCAGCGAATGCGGCAGTTCGTCACGCACGCCCTCCAGCGCGGCCTCGCGGATCAGCTCGGCCATCAGGGTTTCCTCGGGCTCGTCGGTCAGCTCGCCGTCGGGGTAGAACGCCGGGCCCTCCGGCATTTTCGAGGCGATGACGTCGACCAGCACCTCGACCTGCTCGCCCTTCACAGCCGACACCGGAACCACGTCCGCGTCCGGGCCGAGCAGCTGCGATACGGCAACCAACTGCTGGGCGACCTGGTCCCGGCTCACCTTGTCGATCTTGGTGACCACGCCGAGCAGGGTGGTCTTGGGCGCCATCTGGGTGATCTGCTGGACGATCCAGCGGTCGCCGGGACCGATCTTCTCGTCGGCGGGGATGCACAGGGCGATGACGTCGACCTCGGAGTAGGTGTCACGCACCAGATCGTTGAGCCGCTGTCCCAAAAGCGTGCGCGGGCGGTGCAGACCGGGCGTGTCGACGAGGATGAGCTGGGTGTGCTCGCGGTGCACGATGCCGCGGATGGTGTGCCGGGTGGTCTGCGGGCGCGAGGAGGTGATGGCGATCTTCTGACCCACCATGGCGTTGGTGAGCGTCGACTTGCCGGTGTTCGGGCGGCCGACGAAACAGACGAAGCCGGAACGGAATTCGTCGCTCATTCGAACACCCCGGATTCGGCGTCGGGATCGAAATCGTCGGGTAGGTTGCCCCGGCGCGGAGCGGTCACCTCACCGCCGATCGGGTTCTCCACCCCGTACGGGTTCTCCTTCGTACCGCCGCCCGCCGCGCCGGTGAACGTCTCGACGACCTCGCCCTTGCGATCGGTGAGAACGATCCGCGCCTGCCGCGACACCTCGTGCACGGCGGCCGCGCCCGGGTCCTGCCGCTGCCCGCCGACCACCACCGCCGCCTCGAAACCCGCTGCGCCGCTGGAGATCGCGGCCGCCACCGCCGCCTGCAACGCGGTCAGCGACAGTGCCCGCAGCTCCACCGCGCCGGCGGCGTAGGTGCGCCCGTCGGTGTCGCGCACCGCGGCGCCGCTGCCGCCGCCGGTGCGGCCCATCGCGCCGCGGGCCAGCACCAGCAGCTTGTTGTCCTCGGCGTCCAGTCCCGCGGTGTCAGTCATCGCCATCTCCATCCTCGTGTCCGGCAAACCCGTTGTTCCCCTTGCTTCTCGCGTCCACCTTCTCCGGCGCGCGCTTGACCACCACGGTGTGCACCCGCACCCGGCCGCGCGCGTCGGCGCCGCCCTCGCCGCGCAACTGCAACCCGTGCACCACGATCTTCGAACCCGGCAGCGGAACCCGGCCGAGCGCGTGCGCCAGCAGGCCGCCCACGGTGTCGACGTCCTCTTCCTCGATCTCCATGTCGAACAGCTCGCCGAGGTCGTCCACCGACAGCCGCGCCGCCACCCGATACTTGCCGTGGCCGAGATCCTCGATGGGGGCGATCTCGTCGGTGTCGTACTCGTCGGCGATCTCGCCCACGATCTCCTCGAGCACGTCCTCGATGGTCACCAGTCCGGCGATGCCGCCGTACTCGTCGACCAGTAGCGCCATGTGGATGCGGCGGCGCTGCATCTCGTCCAGCAGCGCGTCCAGCGGCTTGGAGTCGGGCACGAAGACCGGCGGCCGCATCACCTCGGCGACCCGCACCTTCTTACCCCGATCCGCGTAGGGCACAAGGTCTTTCAAGTAGACGACACCCAGGATGTCGTCGACGTTCTCGCCGATGACCGGGATGCGCGAGTGTCCGGACCGCACCGCCAGCGACATCGCCTGCGACGCGGTCTTGTCCGACTCGATCCACACCATCTCGGTGCGCGGCACCATCACCGCGCGGGCCGGGGTGTCGCCGAGTTCGAAGACCGACTGGATCATCCGGCGCTCGTCGGAATCCACCACGCCGCTCTGCTGAGCCATGTCCACGACCTCACGCAGCTCGACCTCGGAGGCGAAGGGGCCGTTGCGGAATCCCTTACCGGGGGTGATCGCGTTACCGATCAGGATCAGCAGGCGGCTCACCGGTCCCAGCAGCGATCCGATCGTCTGCAGCGGCAGTGCCGCGCCGAGCGAGATCGAATAGGCGTGCTGCCGGCCGAGCGTGCGCGGGCCGACACCGATGACCACGTAGTCGACCAGCACCATCACCACCGCGGTCACCAGCAGCGCCCAACCGGTGCTCAGCCAGTCGGCCAGCGCGGCGGCGAGCAGCACGGTGGCGGTGATCTCGCAGACCAGGCGCAGCAGCACCATCAGATTCACGTAGCGGGGTCGGTCCACCACGATGCGGGCCAGGCGACGGGCGCCGCCGCGATCGGCGCGCACCAGATCGTCCACGCGCGCCGGCGAGATGGTGGCCAGGGCCGCGTCGATGGCCGCGAACACGCCACCGACGGGAACCAACAGGATCGCCAGCAGCAGCAGGGTCAGCGAATTCACGCGTCGCCCTTCGCGGGGGGTTCGGGGCCTTCGCTCATGCCGGGTCCAAGGGGTCCCCGGGCGCGGTGAAACCGGTCTTGCCGAGCAACCGGCGATCGCGTTCGGCGAGTTCGGCACGCCGCTGCGCCTCGCGCAGGCTCTCGTACCATTCGGCGAGCAGACGATTCTGCAGGCCGAACATCTCCTTCTCCTCCTCCGGCTCGGCATGGTCGTAGCCGAGCAGATGCAGGACGCCGTGCACGGTGAGCAGCGCCAGCTCGTGGTCGAGCGCGTGCCCCGCCTTGGTCGCCTGCGCGGCCGCGAACTCCGGGCACAGCACGATGTCGCCGAGCATCGACGGCCCCGGCTCGCCACTGTCCGGGCGGCCACCGGGCTCCAACTCGTCCATCGGAAACGACATCACGTCGGTCGGCCCCGGCAGATCCATCCACCGCATGTGCAGGTCGGCCATCGTGTCGAGATCGACCAGCACCATGGACAACTCGGCCGCCGGATGCACATCCATCCGCCCGATCACGAACCGCGCGACACTGACCAGCTCTTCCTCGGATACATCCATACCCGACTCGTTGGCGATCTCGATACTCACCCTGTCAGCCTAATCGCAGGTCGAACTACCCCCGCCCAGCGGTGCACACGAGCCGCCCACACACCCCACCCAGCACCGTCAGCAAACCACGCAACCCCGCCCACCACATTCAATCTTCGCAACCACCACGGTTTTCGGCGCGTGTCGCGGGTTTGGGTGGGGGGGGGGCGCGCGGCCGGGGGCGCCCCCGCCGCCCCCCCACCACGCCCACCCCGGAGCTGCTCGACCTCACCAGGGTGTACTTCGACTTCGTGATCGATGCGCTCACCCCGGACGGGCGCTGCCACAATCGACGCGGGCCGGACCGGTGCTGGCAGGACGAGCCCAGCCTCGACGATCATTGGGG
>NZ_JARWOP010000020.1 GCF_029868745.1 Nocardia wallacei
GTACACCACGATGTGCAGCCCCCCGCCGGTGAGCGCGGCAGCCCGTACTGCGGCCGCGACGGCCCCCTCCCCCCCCAGTACCTCCCACGCGCCACACCCCCCACCCCCCCCCCGTACACCGCTCGAACGCCCGCCCGCGAACGGTTTCACTACCGGTACCCCCGGGCCCGCCGCCTACCCGCGCGACGCGGGGGGTGGGCGGCGCGGCGTCGTCGGATACGACGCCGGACTGCAACGCCTCCAGCAGGGCCGTCCGCACGGCGGCCGACCGGCGATGCTGGCCGCCCGCCAGCACACCGAGCGTCATGCCGTCGTAGCGGGCGGTGGCCGGAGTGACGGCGGTCCCGAGCCGCGCGACGTCGGCGCGCACGCAGAAGACGCGGCGGGCGGTGGCCTCGGCGACGATCGCGGCGTTGGTCTCCGGTTCGTCGGTGCAGGCGATGGCGTACCAGGCATCCTCGAGATCACCGTCGGCGTAGTCGCGCAGGTGCAGGGTGAGCTGCCCGGAAGTCGCCATGCCCTCCACGGCCGGCGTGACGGCGCGGCTGATCACGTGCACGTCGGCGCCGGACGCGATGAGCAGCCCGAGCCTGCGCTGGGCGACGGTTCCGCCGCCCACCACGACGACGCGACGGCCGGCGAGATCGAGCCCGACCAAGTAGTTCGGGTCTCCTGCATGCGGGTCGGCTGGCGTGTTCGGCACAAGGTTCGAGCCTACGGCCTGCGCCGATGAGTCCGGCAATCGCCCACTGCGTCCGGTAACCGCTCAGAAGCGGCCGAGCACCTTGGTCGGTGTGATACGCACGGTCACGCGGTCGGCGTCCTCGACCGAGGCCGGGTTGAACTCGGCGTACGGCTTGCCGGTGTACTCGAGCGACAACCGGTCCGGCATTTCGCGCGCCGGGTCCGCCGTGATGGTGACCGTGCCGCGGATCTGCGCGTACACGTACGGCGTCTCCGGCGGGTTGATCAGGACGGTGATCCGGGGGTCGCGGGCGAGGTTCTTGTACTGCTGCCGCGACACCGTCGTGGAATACAGCAGTTCGTCGCCGTCGCGCTCGATCCAGTTGACGGTCAGATGCGGCTGACCGTCGCGGCCGATCGTGGCCATCGTGGCGAACACCTTCTCGTTGTCGAGGTGCTTCTTCAGTTCGTCGGAAAGTTCGGCTGTCACCTTCGGAACGAACCCTGCACGCCGCGCGCGTATTCCGCGGGTCCCGCGCGCCCCGGGCGGTCTGCTTCTATGCTCCCGTTATGCGACGAGGCGTCTTCCGGATCCTGGTGGCCCTGTCCGCGTTCGTCCTGGCCGCGGCGCCGGTCGCGCACGCCGATCCGCCGTATCGGCCGGTCGGCGTGGTGGAGACGGTGTTCTCCCAGCACGGTCCGTGGCCGGTCACCGCGCAGCCCGGTGTCGGCTGCTGCGACTCCACCGGCGCCCCCTTCGACGTCTGGTATCCGGCGAATCTGGGCGCGGGCGGGATGCGGCACCCGATCATCACCTGGGGCAACGGCACCAACGCCGTGCCCAGCCAGTACGCGCACCTGCTGGAGCACCTGGCGTCGTGGGGTTTCGTGGTGGTCGCCACGGCGAACCGCAACACCGGGACCGGGGCCGATATCACCAGTGCGGCACGGCATCTCATCGATGCGGCCGCCGATCCGTCCAGCGTCTTCCACGATCGGCTGAACACCGCGGCGGTCGGCGCGATGGGTCACTCGCAGGGGGCCACCGGCGTCCTCAACGCCCTGGCCGACTCCGGTGGCCTGATCAAAACGGCTGTCCCGGTGGAACTTCCGGCACAGGCGTTCTGCAAAGATCCCACTCGGTGCGCCGACACCCGCAGGATCGGCGGCGGTTCGGTGCTGTTCGTCAACGGCGCCGACGACGCGCTGATCTCGCCGTCGAACCAGCCACCGTGGCAACCGCAGGGATTGCAGTCGAACCGCGCCTACTACGACGCCCTGCCCGGCTCGGTGACCAAGGCGTGGGGAACGCTGGTGCGCGCCAACCACAACGACGTCCAGGGGCAGCCGGACTGCGCCCGGGCCTCGGCGCCGTGCACCACCGGCGTCTTCGGCTATCTCGGATATCCCACGGCCTGGCTGGTGGCGCAGCTGTGGGGTGACGCGTACGCGCTCGGCGCCTTCACACCCGGATCGGGCGAGTTCTATCAGCCGAATCCCAACTGGGCCAACCAGATCGGCGCGGCGGGACGCTGATCATTCGGCGGGCGCGTCCTGCACCCACCGGAACTTCGTGCTGCGCAACGGGAAACTGTCGGGGTCCACGCGCTGCAGCGTGATGGTCACCGGGTGCCCGCTCAGCTCGCCGGTCAGCACGGCCCGGTCGGGGGCGGGCTGTTCGAAGGTGAGCGCGGCCGGTTGCTGCGGTCCGCCGGTGATCTCCATGCGATGCGTCGCGGCGTCGACCGTTCCCGGCACGGTCACCATGGTGCCGTCCATGCGCTGGTAGCTGATCATGCCGGGGTAGTCGACCACGACTGTGCGCCACCGGTTCTCATCGGTGAGCAGCGGCGCGACCGGCTGCCCGTCCCGGGTGAACTCCGACACCGACCAGATGCCGTACAGCGCCGGCTTCGGCCGATCCGGGCCGCTCTCCTGCCAGAAACCCCAGGTGAGATGTGCGACCGAGGCCGTCACCCAGATCCCGAGCGCTACCTGCGCCCACGCGGCGATCCGCCGGGAGCGAACCGTCCGGAAGGGATACGGCGTGGTGGACGGACCGGTCGCGCGGTTCAGCACCAGGGCCGCGGTCAACCGGCGCGCCTCGGGGGCCAGCAGCACCAGGCTCATCAGCAGCAGATGCCCGGACAGGATCTTCACCGGCACGCCGAAGGTCATGTTCAGCAGGAACACCTGCGCCATGCTGACCAGCGTGAGCATCGCGCCCAGCACCGCGGTGCGCGGGATGAACAGCAGCAGGCCCGCCAGCAGTTCCGCCGAGCCGAGCAGGATCTCGTACACCGGCGACACCCCGACCTGGTTCCACAGCACCGCGAACGGCGGCTGGTTGCCGTAGGGCTCCAGCAGCGTCGACAGCGCCGGCTCCGGCATCTGGGTCGGAATCACCTTGGCCAGACCGTAATTCACCATCTGCCCGGCCACGCACAGCCGCAGGAACAGCAGGAACCAGCCCGACAGCCGCCGGTACTCCGGGCGGCGATCCAGCAACGTCCAGATCAGCGTGCCCGCTACCGCGATCACCAGCAGGCAGAACAGCAGCACCCAGAAGATGCCCTGATCGCCGCTGCCGTTGAAGTGCAGGCGCACGTCGGCGCCGAAGACCGTGCGGCCCACCCAGGACAGCACCGGCTCCAGCACACGCGCCTGCCACAGCACCGCGTCGTCCGGCAGCCAGGTGCCGAACCAGCCCACGAACTCGTAGATCGGTTGCGGATAGACCACGCAGAACAGCCCGAAGTACAAGAAGGTGAAGCGGAACGCGATCCGCGTCGCCGGGTGCCACCCGGTGCGCGGCGGCTCCTCGGTCCCCGATTGCGCCGCCACCGGTTCGGCCGCTGTCGCGACTGCGCTCACGCTCGTCCCCTTTCCGAAAAGAATCGCTCATCGAAACTACGGGCCGCACCCCGCCGCACGCCTCGGGGAAGACCCCGATTTACACCCGTGCCGTGGGTGGAGCCGTGCCGCGTGGTCCGAACTCAGCGCAGGTTACGTGCGGTATCGCCGCACGCGCGTCCCCCGGAGGATCGACATGCCGGACCGACCTCCGGGTGAGTCGCGGGTGCGGCCCGATACCCGGGTACGAGTGCACCGGCGCGGCAATCGGCCGTCCCGGTCACCGGACGCGCGGGAATCTCGCCGCCGGATTCCGCACCCACGGCGGGGTAGAACGCGTTACATTTCTTCCACCACGCCCGTCGCCGCTCACCCGGAGCCGCACGGAACACGTTGGTGCACAATGTTTTTCACATGCCAGGAGGACGTGCCATGGCGGCCGAGCCCGAATCCGATCCCGGCCGGCGACGGCAGCTGACCACCAGCGCCCGCGACCTCGACGACCTCACCGGCCGCCTAACCGACTGGCTGGGCGCGCGGCTGGACTGCGACTCCCCGCCGCGGATCACCGGCGCGTCCCGACCGCAGGCCGGCGGCATGTCGAGTTCGTCGGTGTTGTTCGACGCGGAATGGGAGGCGGACGGCCGCGCCGGGAGCGGCTCGTACGTGGTGCGCATGGCCCCGGAGGAGGGGTCCTTCCCGGTCTTCGAGACCTACGATCTCGCCACCCAGTACGCGGTCATGTCCGGCGTGGCGGAGCACAGCGACGTACCGGTGCCGCCGCTGTGCTGGCTGGAGCCCGACGACTCCGTACTCGGTGCGCCGTTCTTCGTGATGCGACGGGTGGACGGGCGCATCCCCGAGGACAATCCGCCGTACGTGTTCGTCGGCTGGCTGTTCGACGCAACGCCCGAACAGCGGCTGCGACTGACCCGCAACACCGTCGACATCATCGCCCGGATCCATGCCATCCCCGACCCGGCCGCGAAGTTTCCCGTGCTGGACGGACCGGGTTCGGCGCTGCGCCGCCACGTCGACGCCCAGCGCGCCTGGTACCGCTGGGCGCTGGCCGACGACGGCTATCGCATTCCGCTGCTGGAGCGAACGTTCGACTGGCTGGAGGAGAACTGGCCCGCCGATCCGGGGCCGGACGTGCTCAACTGGGGCGATGCCCGGCCGGGCAACATCATCTATCGTGAGTTCGACCCGGTCGCCGTCCTGGACTGGGAGATGGCCGCGCTGGGGCCGCGCGAGATCGATATCGCCTGGATCATCTTCATCCACCGCTTCTTCCAGGATCTCGCCGTCCGCTTCGACCAGCCCGGCCTGCCCGACTACCTGCGCCGCGACGACGTGGTGCGGCGCTACGAGCAGCGCACCGGGCACACCGTGCGCGACCTGGACTGGTACGTGGTCTACGCCGCGCTGCGGCACGGGATCGTGATGGCCCGCATCAAGCGCCGGATGATCCATTTCGGCGAGGACACCGACACCGAAGACCGCGACGACTACGTCATGCACCGGCCGAGCCTGGAGGCCCTGCTCGCCGGCGCCTACCACTGGGATTGACCTCGAACAGGAGCGAGCATGTCCGCGCCGGTACCACTGGACGAATACCCCATCCATCAGACCCCGCTGTCGCTGGCCCGGGTCGCGAGCAGCGATCGGAACTTCTACGACCGCAGCTACTTCAACGCCCACGACCGCGACGGCGGCACGTTGCTGGTCACGGGTTTCGGCGTGTATCCGAACCTGGGCGTGGTCGACGCGTATGCCGCCGTGCGCCGAGGCGATACGCAACGCGTGGTGCGGTTCTCCGACGCGCTGGCCGAACGCGGGCTGGACCAGCGCGTCGGCGGGTACCGCATCGAGGTGCTGGAGCCGTTGCGGCGGCTCCGGATCGTCTGCGAGCACGACGATCTGGGTTTCGACCTCACCTGGACGGGCGCCTTCCCCGCCGTGCAGGAGCAGCCGCATCTGATCCTCGCGGGCAGTCGGCCGATCATCGACGCGTCGCGTTTCGCGCAGGTCGGTTCGTGGGCGGGGACGCTCCGCGTGGACGGCACGGACATCGCCGTCGACCCGCGGCTGTGGACCGGGACGCGGGACCGCTCGTGGGGCATCCGCCCCGTCGGCGAGGCGGAACCGGCCGGGCGCGCCAATGCCGAAGGGGCGGGCGGGTTCTGGTGGCTGTACGTACCGCTGCGGTTCGACGATTTCGCGATAGTGGTGATCGTGCAGGAGAACCCGGACGGCTTCCGCACGCTCAACGACGCCACCCGGATCTGGCCGGACGGCCGGGTCGAGCAGCTCGGCTGGCCGCGGGTGCACATCGAATACCGTTCCGGCACCAGGATTCCCGTCGCCGCGCGGCTGGAACTGACCGCGCCCGACGGCACACCGCTCGAGGTGGAGATCACACCGCACACCTTCATGGCGTTGCACATCGGCTGCGGATACGGCGGTGATCCGGATTGGGGGCACGGCCAGTGGAAGGGCGCGGGGTGGTCGGCGAGCGCCGCCTACGATCTCACCGATCCGGCCGTCGCCGGGCGCATTCCATGGGGTGTGATCGATCATGTCGCCCGGGCGCGCTGCAACGGGGCCGAAGGCTGGGGCTTGTTCGAGCACGCGAGCCTGGGCCGCCACGACCCGACCGGCTTCGCCGACTGGACCTCGGTGGCGCCGTAGTCCTAGTGTTCACCGACGTGGCGAAACTGCGGCGGCGGGTGGTCGAGGCGGCGGAGGCGGTACTGGCCCGGCAGCGGTACGTGTCGGCGATCGACGTGTTCACCGGGGTGGGCTGGGTGCATTCGAGTCACGTGGATCGGTGGCGGCAGGGCCGGGTCGATTCGCTGGAGGAACTCGCCGCGGTGGACGCGCGACGGCTCGGTGACGCGGTGGACATCCTGCGCGACTGGGCGCGGGACCGGGGCCTGACCGCCAGCGAGACCGCGTACCTGTCGGGCACCCGGGATCGGCAGCCGCTCCGATTCCTCGCCGAGGGCGACGACACCGCGTTCCGAATGCATTGGCTCTCCGGCGATCTCAGCCCCGCGCGACGCGAACAGCTGGTGCGGCGGCAGAACAAGGCGCCGGATCTGGTGGTGGTCGAGGCGCAGGAGGTGTGGGCCTGCGTCGAATGCGGCGAAACCGGGCCGCACCTGATCATGTCCACCGCCGGTGCGCTCTGCCTGACCTGCGCCGACCTCGACCATCTGGAGTTCCTGCCCGCCGGGGACGCGGCGCTGAGCCGGCGGGCGAAGAAGGAGAGCACGCTGGCCGCGGTCGTGATGCGCTTCAACAAGCGCCGCCGCCGGTACGAACGCCAGGGCATCCTCGTCGAGGAGGCCGCGCTCGCCCGCGCCGAGGAACAGTGTCTCGCCGACGAGGACCTGCGCGAACGACGCCGCGAACGCGACCGAATCCGGCGCGCCGCCCAAGACGTGGAATTCCAAGCCCGGATGGCAGCGGAAATCCTGCGCCTGTTCCCCCGCTGCCCCGCCACCCGCGCCGAGGAGATCGCCGCCCACGCCGCGGTCCGCGGCAGCGGCCGCGTGGGCCGCAGCGCGGCCGCCCAACTCCTCGACCCCGAGGCCATCACCCTCGCCGTCATAGCCTCCATCCGCCACCGCGACACCGACTACGACCGCCTCCTGATGGACGGCGTCCCCCGCATGGACGCCCGCACCACAATCCGCCCGGCCCTCGACAGCGTCCTGGAGTCCTGGCGAGGCTGAGTCCGCGGCCAGCAGGCTCAGCGGGCCACCGCGACCGTAACGCCGCGTACCACCCGTTTCGGGACAAGTAGCACTCCGTCCACGGCGGCACACAAGGCCGCGGCCTCGGCCACACTGGGAGTCCCGACAGCCGACGCCGTGCGAGACAACGGATTCGGCACCTCGACCGCCGCCAACCGCTCCGCGGAAAAGGCCACTATGCCCACCCCGAGTTCCCCCGCCGCAGCAACCAGCCCCGCCTCCCCACCCCGCCGCTCAACCGTCGCCAAACACCGAACCGCGCCGTCCCCCACCACTTCCCGCACGGCCGCAAGAATTACCGCAGCATCGGTATCCGGACGAAAACCGATCCCGACCACCAGTTCATTCCCCGGCACGAGAGGACCGTCCGGACACGAAAAACATGCGGCACAAGCCAATACGGCGGCAGACCGCCTCGCCTCCGACGTGCCGTGGCACGGAGTCCCGCCAAGGCGGAACCCATTCGGCTGCGGCCGATCGCGCGGGTGGCGGCGACGTGCGATGGAGAGTTCGGGCAGGTCGGTGCGTATTCGGTTGCCGCTGGGCGGGGAGGCTCGCGTGCGGGCGTGGGTGGACTCGGCCGTCGTCGGGGGTGAATTGGGGTGGGTGGTTCATGCGTCGGCGCGGTGGGTGGCGTGGGTGGTGGCTGTCGTGACGAAACGGGTTGTGGCTTCGGGGTTTCCGGCGGGGTGGGTGTGGAGGTAGGAGGCGTGGACTCGGTGGGTGAGGGTGCCCTCGCGGATGGTGGCGCCGGTGGGTGCGCGCCAGGCCCATGCGGGGGTGGCGGTGTCGGCGGTGGTGAGGTGGGTGCGGTGGAATTCGTGGCCGCGGACGCGAGTACCGGCGGGCCACAGCGGCGAATCCGCGAGGGCCACGGCATCGCGGTAGCCGAGGGTGAGTCGGGAGCCGAATTCCGCTGTGGCGTCTACTACTCCGGCCATCCGGTGGCCGTCGAGCGAACGCGTCAAATACAGCAGCCCGGCACATTCGGCGTGGATCGGCATCCCGCGCCGCGCCTCCGCGGCGACCGCGGCCAACAACGGTTCGTTGGCGGCGAGCGCGGCGGCATGCTCCTCCGGGAACCCACCTGGCAGCACCAGACCGACTGTGCCGGTGGGCAATTCATCACGCAAAGGATCGATCACCACCACCGTTGCCCCCGCGGCCTCCAGCAACTCGCGGTGCTCCGCGTACCCGAAGGTGAACGCCACGCCCCCCGCCAACGCAATGATCGGCGACCGAGAAGCACTGCGCGCCACCACGTCCCCCTCTTGCTCGGGCTCGCCCGCGATCGCGGGGGCAGGTGACGCGCCCACACCAGGTGAGGGGATCACGCCGTCTACCGCGGAACGGACCTCGTCGGCCGGGTTCCATGCGGGGGCGGACGCACGCATTGCGGCCAGTCGTGCCAGTGCGGCCAGATCTACGTGTGCGGCGACGAGTTCGGTCATTGCGTCGACCGCGGTTCGGGCGGCGGAGCCGTGTTCGACGGCGGGGATCAGGCCCAGATGCCGTGAGGGGACCGATAATTCGGCCATGCGAGGCAGTGCGCCCAGCACCGGCAGGCCGACCCGGTCGCAGGCCGCGCGCAGGACCTCCTCGTGCCGTTCGCTGCCGACGCGGTTGAGAATGACTCCGCCGAGCCGGATCTCGCTGTCGAAGGTCGCGAATCCGTGCAGTAGCGCCGCGAGGCTCTGACTGTGTCCGCGCGCGTCGACCACCAGCACCACCGGGGCTCCGAGCAACGCCGCCACCTGCGCGGTCGATCCTTCCGCGACGGCCGACGCATGGTTGTCGTCGATGCGTCCGTCGAACAGCCCCATCACCCCCTCGACCACGGCGAGGTCGCAGCCGCGGGCACCGTGCTGGTACAGGGGCACCACGCGGTCCACGCCGACCAGCACCGGATCCAAGTTCCGCCCCGGCCGCCCCGCGGCGAGTCCGTGATAACCGGGATCGATGTAGTCCGGCCCCACCTTGAACGGGGCCACCCGATGCCCCGCGCGCCGCAGCGCACCGATCAAACCCGTTGCGAGAGTGGTCTTTCCGCTCCCCGAGGCGGGCGCGGCGATCACCACAGCCGGAGTGCTCACCGAATCCCCCGACGCCCGGACGGTTCCGATCTCACCACTCGATGCCCCGCTGACCCTTGCGCCCCGCATCCATCGGATGCTTGACCTTGCTCATCTCGGTCACCAGGTCCGCCGCCTCGATCAGCGCGGGCGGGGCATCGCGGCCGGTGATCACCACGTGCTGGTTGCCGGGCCGGGTACGCAGGGTCTCGACCACCTCGTCCACGTCGACCCAGCCCCACTTCAACGGATAGGTGAATTCGTCGAGCACGTAGAACCGATGCTGCTCGGCGGCGAGGCGGCGGGAGATCTCCTGCCAGCCGGCCAGCGCCGCGGCGGCGTGGTCCTCCTCGGTGCCCGCCTTGCGCACCCACGACCAGCCCTCGCCCATCTTGTGCCATTCGACCGCCCCGCCGGTCCCGGTCTCCGCATGCAGGCGGCCGAGCGTACGGAACGCCGCCTCCTCCCCCACCTTCCATTTGGCGCTCTTGACGAACTGGAACACCGCGACGTCGAAGCCCTGGTTCCAGGCGCGCAACGCCATGCCGAACGCCGCGGTCGACTTGCCTTTGCCCGGCCCGGTGTGCACCGCGAGGACCGGCTGATTGCGCCGCTGCCGGGTGGTCAGTCCGTCGTCGGGAATCGTCTCCGGAACACCCTTGGGCATCAATTCGCTCCTTCTCGCACCTGCACTGCCGCTCCACGGTGCCATATCGCGACCGCCGCGGTTGCGCTGACCCGCCCGTACCCTGGATGGCATGCCGGATCTGCCGCCACCCGTCGATGCCCTGCTGGAGCTTGTCGCGGGCCGCCGCACGGCCGTGCTGACCGGCGCCGGGATCTCCACCGACAGTGGTATTCCCGACTACCGCGGTCCGGGCTCGCCGCCGCGCACCCCGATGACCTATCAGCAGTTCGTCGGCGATCCGGTGTTCCGGCAGCGTTATTGGGCCCGCAACCACGTCGGCTGGCGGCGCATGGACGCCGCGCGGCCGAACCCCGGGCACCGCGCCCTCGCACGGCTGGAACGCGCGGGCATCGTGACTGGCGTGATCACCCAGAACGTCGACCTGCTACACACCAAGGCCGGCAGCCGCCGGGTGCTGGACCTGCACGGCACCTACGCGCGGGTGCGCTGCCTGCGCTGCGACGCCCTGATCTCCCGCATGACACTGGCCGACCGGCTCGAGGACGCGAACCCGGGCTTCGCCGAGGCCGCCACTCTCGACGGTCTCGAGGTGGCGCCCGACGCCGACGCCGTGGTCATCGACACCGGCAGCTTCCGGATGGTCGACTGCGCCCACTGCGGCGGGATGCTGAAGCCCGACATCGTCTACTTCGGGGAGAACGTGCCCAAGGACCGGGTGGCGGCCGCGTTCGAGGTGGTGGACCGGGCCGAGGTGCTGCTGGTCGCCGGGTCTTCGCTGACGGTGATGTCGGGGCTGCGGTTCGTCCGGCACGCCGCGAAGACGGGGCGGACGGTGGTCATCCTCAATCGCGGTCGCACCCGGGGCGACGACCTCGCCACGCTCACGGTCGACGCGAGTTGCTCCGACGTGCTGTCCGCATTGGCCGAGCGCAGCGCCTCTGTCGCGGCATGAATCGGCGGGTGCCGCGGACGCGCCCGCGGCGCCGATGATCAAATCGCCGTCGACAATCAGAACGCCGCCAGATCCGCCTCGGAGAGCGAGAGGCCGGGGAGGCGGGGATTGCCAGACATGATCATGAAATTACGACGGCGGCGGAAGCCGTCAATGTAGATGAAGGCCTGCCCCCGGCCGCCCGGCCGCAAACGCGCTGATCATCCTGTCGGCTAGCATCGCCCGCGCGGAAGACTGCGGGTTCTGCCGCCGAATGCTGTTCCGGCCATGGGTGGCATCGAATATTTGAAAGCTCGGACAGGTGCGACCCGTGGGCGCTCGGCCTAAGCGGACACAGATCGATGCGAGAGCGCGAAATTCGACCACGTGAGCGCGAATTGTGTCCGCGCAGGCCGGATCAGGCCGCGCTGGGAGACCTCGCCGCCTGCACCGCACCGGCCACCGAGTCACCGGTGAGTTCGGCCAGCCGCAGATAGGTCGCGCGCAGCTCGCGCGCCAGCTCCGCGGCGAGGCCGAGCCGGATCATGCCCCGTTCACAGTCGACCACCACTCCGGCCACACCGTCACCGGCGAGTCGGCGGGCGGCGGCGCGGGCGCGGGGCAGCGGGTCGACGCCGCCGGTGGCGCGGCCGTCGGTGAGCAGCACCAGCAGCGCGCGGCGGCGCGGATCACGCACCCGCTCGCGCTGCACGATCTCGCGCGCCTTCAGAAGTCCTTGCGCCAGTGGGGTTTTCCCGCCGGTACGGAGGCCGGACAGGCGGCGCACCGCGATATCGACCGAGGAGGTCGGTGGGAGCACCAGTTCGGCCTCGGCGCCGCGCATGGTGATCACGGCGACCTTGTCGCGGCGCTGATAGGCGTCGCGCAGCAGCGCCACCACCGCGCCGGTCACCGCGGACAGGCGGTCGCGGGCCGCCATCGAGCCGGAGGCGTCCACCACGAACACCACCAGATTGCCTTCCCGCCCTTCGCGATACGCGCCGCGCAGATCCGCCGGTTCGAGGGCCAGCGGTCCGGCGACGCGGCCGCGCGCGTTCTGGTGCGGCGCGGCGGCGAAGACGGTGCCCAGCAAGTGCAGTCCCGCCGACGGGTCGGCCGTGGAGCGCACCACCCGGCCGTGCCGAGTATGGGCACGGGAGCGACGGCCGGGAGCGCCCTCGCCGATTCCGGGAATTTCCCAACGGGGCGGGCGCGCACCGGCATTCACCGGCGTACCCGCATTGCCCGCGCGAGACTGCCCGCGCCCGGAGCCCGGGCCACCATCCGGATTGTCAGGCCCACCGTCCGGACCATCAGGTCCGTCGTCCGGGCCATCGGGCCCGCTGTCCGGATCACCGGGTCCGTTGTCCGGGTCGTCCGGTCCGTTGTGCAGGTCCGGATCGCCGGGACCGTTATCGGAATCGCGGAGACGGGCGCTCGGGTCGTCGGGGTCGCCCTTCGGCCCTCGGTCACCCGGTTCGTCGGTGCGGTCCCGCGGCCCCCGCGAACCATCACTCGACTCACCGGGATCACCGTTCGCCCCACCCGATCCATCACTGGGCACGCCGTCCGAGTCGGCACCGCCATCCTGCGACGCATCCGGTTCGCCTGTGCCGCCGCCGTTTTCGGGCTCAGCGCGGGCAACCTCCTCGTCGGCCTGCCGCATGGCCTCGTCCAGCTGCTCCTCGCTGATGCCCGGCTCGTCGAACGGATCACGCCGACGACGATGCGGCAGGGCCAGTTCCGCCGCGACACGCACATCCTCGGCCGTCACCCGCTCCCCGCCCCGCCACGCGGCGTGTGCGGTCGCGGTACGGGCCACCACCAGGTCGGCGCGCATACCGTCGACGTCGAAGGAGGCACACAGCGCGGCGATCCGGCGCAGTTCCACATTGTCGAGGGCCACTGCCCCGAGTCGGCGGCGCGCAGCCCGAATGCGCTGGGCCACCTCACGATCGGCCTCGGCGTAGCGAGTCGCGAAGGCCGCCGGGTCGGCCTCGTAGTCCAGCCGCCGGCGCACCACCGCCATGCGCACATCGACGTCGCGGGAGGCGGCCACATCGACGGTCAAGCCGAAGCGGTCCAGCAGCTGCGGGCGCAGCTCCCCCTCCTCCGGATTCATGGTGCCGACCAGCACGAACCGCGCCGGATGCGAATGCGACACCCCGTCGCGTTCGATGTGCACCCGGCCCATGGCCGCGGCGTCGAGCAGCACGTCCACCAGATGGTCGTGCAGCAGGTTCACCTCGTCGACATAGAGCACGCCGTGGTGCGCGGCGGCCAGCAGTCCGGGCCGGAACGCCTGTTCGCCGTCGCGCAGCACGCGCTGCAGATCCAGCGAACCGACCACCCGGTCCTCGGTGGCCCCGACCGGCAGCTCCACCAGCCGCGCGGGCCGCTCCCCACGCTCGTCCACGACCGGCGGCAGCAACTCCGCGAGCGCCCGCACCACCGTCGACTTCGCGGTGCCCTTCTCCCCACGCACCAGCACACCGCCGATACCCGGATGCACCGCGCACAAGATCAACCCCAACTGCAGCCGCTCCTGCCCCACCACAGCCGAGAACGGAAACCCGGCCTCCCCCTCACGCGCCGACGCGCCATCGGAATGCGGACCCACAGTGGTTCGGGATTCGGACACGGCCCCAACTCTAGGCCCGCCACCCACCCCCGACCCCAACCCCCTCCTGTGAACCCCCACACGCACACAACTCTTCGCAACCCACACCCCACCGGCCCGACAGCAACCCCGTACCAGCGGTGGAACCAGCCCACCGCCCGGCCACAGCAGATGGACAACCTCCGGCAGCCGTAACCACCGATGTCCACCACTCACGGCCCCGGGTATGGAACCGGCTCGGTCCCTGGGTGAACAGACACAGCAGACGCATACCGAGGGACACTGTGCGAGCGAGCCACGCAAGCGAGATCCGATCACGCAGGGGCGATACGGAACCGGCCCACGCGGACGGGACCCGACCACACTGACCCGGTGCGGAAGCAGGCCGTACGGATGAGACCCGACCACGCCGCGCCGGGGGAAACAGGCCGCACGGACAGAACCCGACCACACCGAGAGCGGTGCGGAACCAGCCCACGCGGATGGAACCGACCACACCGGCCCGGTGCGCCGTCCGCCCCGCCCACCGCGTCCTGATCCCCTTTCCGTGCTGATCGGCGCCATCATCCTGCTGGCAGCCGACGTCGGCGCCCGCACTCTCATCACCAACGCCGACCTAAGCCCGCCGCACGGACCGGGACCCAACCACGCTGCGCCGGAGTGAAAACAGGCCGCACGGACAGAACCCGACCACACCGAGCGGTGCGGAACCAGACCACACGGAGGAACGACCACACTGGCCCGGTGCGGATGCCCGCCGCGCGGACGGAACCCAACGACGCCGGACCGGTGCGGAACCGGGCCACACGGACGGGATCCGACCACGCCGGACCGGTGCGGAACCGGCCCGTACGGATGAGACCCGATTACCCTGGGGCGGTGCGTGATCTGGCGAATGGGTTCGGGTATCTGTTGCGCGGGCAGCGGTGGGTGGGGGCGCATCGGCGGGCGCTCGGGTTGGGGTTGATTCCTGGGTTGATCTCGCTGGTGCTGTACGTGGCGGCGCTGGTGGCGCTGGTGGTCTTCGCGGGGGATATCGTCGATTGGGCGACGCCGTTCGCCGACTCCTGGGCGTCGCCGTGGCCGGGGCTGCTGCGGGGCTTTCTCGCGGTGTTGCTGGTGGCGCTCGGGCTGCTGCTGTCGGTGGTCACCTTCACCGCGGTGACGCTGGTGATCGGCCAGCCGTTCTACGAGGCGCTGTCCGAGCAGGTGGACCGGTCACAGTCGCCCGACGGCACCGCGCCGGAATCGGGGCTGCCGTTCCTGCGCGAACTGTGGATCTCGGTACGCGACGGGCTACGGATCGTGGCGCGCGCGGTCTGCTGGGGCGTACTCCTGTTCGCCGCGGGATTCCTGCCGGTGGTCGGCCAGACCGTGGTGCCCGTGCTGGGAGTCTGTGTCACCGGTTGGTTCCTCGCCCAGGAATTGACCTCGGTGGCCCTCGCCCGGCGCGGCGTCGAACTCCGCGATCAACTGAACCTGCTGCGCACCCGCCGAATGCTGGTGTGGGGCTTCGGCATTCCCCTGGCCGCGGCCTTCCTCATCCCGTTCGTAGCGGTATTCCTCATGCCCGGCGCGGTCGCGGGCGCCACCCTGCTCGTACGCGACCTGCGCCAGGAGGAGACGGCCGGGAACGGCACGGAACACCCGGCGCGGCAAAGGTCCTGAGGCGACGGGCACTCAGGCCCCCAGCGCTTCCGACTCCCCGTCCGGGTCCACGGCGTCGACCAGTTCGTCCCAGTGCTCGGCCGCCCACACGCAGATCGCCTCCAGCGGTTCGAGCATGCTGTAGCCGAGAGCGGTCAGCTCGTAGGTGACCTGGCGGCCCACCACGGTCCGAGCCACCAGACCGAGCCGCTCGAGGGTCCGCAGGGACTGCGTCATGACCTTGGGCGTGATGCGCGCCAATGGAATTCGGAGCTCGGAGTACCGGCGGGGCCCGTCGGCGAGACAGGCCACGACCAGTGCGCCCCACTTGTCCCCGATGCGAACGGGCGACAAGACCGACGGGCACAGTTCGTCGAACATCTGCGGATGGAGCGGTCGCATCGTCCCAGCTTAGCGAGACATGAGGTATCCGGGCGGTAACCATGGTCCCCGCTACCGTCCCAGCCATGGCGAAAATCATCGTTTTCGGAGCAGGCGGCCGCGCGGGCCGCACCATCGCGGCGGAGGCACAGTCCCGGGGCCACGCGGTGACACGAGTGGTACACGACCCGTCCAAGCACGCGGACCTCGACGCGACGACCGGCGACGTCACCGACGCCGACCGGGTCGCGGAGCTGGCCGCTGGCCACGACGTCGCGGTGCACGCCGCGGCGACTCTCGACGTCCCGGCGGGCGAGTTCTTCCCGGCCGCCGTCCGTGCCCTGCTCACCGGGCTCACCACCGCGGGCGTCCCGCGGCTCGTCGCGATCGGCCTGGCCACCAACGTGCCCAACGCCGACGGCGTGCTGCTGCGCGACTCCATCGAATTTCCCCCCGAGCACCTCCCGTTCATCCTCGGGCACAGCGCCGGAACCGACGCCCTGCGCTCGGCGGACACCACGATCGACTGGACGGTCGTGGCCCCGTCCGGCGACTTCGACCACACCGGCGAGCCGGTGGGCCGCTACCGATTCGCCCCGGCCGAATTCGAGCTGCGCATCACCTACCCGGACTTCGCCCGCGCGGTGGTCGACGAGATCGAACGACCGGCCCACTCCCGCGACTTCTTCGCCGTCGCCGCGGACTGAGCACACCCCTCGAAAAAAGAAGTGCCCCCGCCGCGGTCGGGGGGGGGGGGTGGGGGGTTAAGCCGCGGGGCCGGGGGCCGGGGGGGATGGCGGGCGCGCAGGTATACTCGCCCGCGGGGGGGGAGACCGGGGTGGGGGTGATGTTGA
>NZ_JARWOP010000021.1 GCF_029868745.1 Nocardia wallacei
TGGGGCAGCAGATCGAGAACGGCCGCGCGCAGGCGGAGGCTTTCGACGCGCTCGCGCGATTCATGTACGAGTCGGCGAACACTGTCGAGTTGGAGCAGTACACGCTGCGCGCGATCGGCATCGCGATGGTGGCGACCATCGCGGGGAGTATCGGCACACAGACCCTGACCGCCCGCATCAATGCCGATATCGCTGCCGGGCAGGCGCGGCGCCGCACGCTCACCTGGCTGGTGCAACGCGGCACGGCGTTCAGGGAGGCGTTCCCGCATCTGGCGGCGGCGGCCGGCGGGCTCGTGCTGGGGGCGCTGTCCATGGGCGGGGCGACGGCCGCGGCCCAGTACGCCCAGATCGTGAACGGCCGGGGCGAGCCGGGCCGCGTGACCGAGATGAACTGGAAAGACGTCGGAATCGCGACTCTCGCCGGAAGCGTGGGCGGCGCGACCGGCGGGCTGGTCGCGCGGAGGGTGGCGCCCGGGTTGCAACGTCTGGCCGCCGATGCCGCCCTGCCCATGCCGACGGCACTCGCCGCGCTGGCCGCCGGTGGCCTCAGCGGCGCAGCGGGTGCGCTCACCGGAGGCCTGACGGTGCACGAATTGACCGGCGGCGAGGTCAATCTGGCCGAACTGATGCTCGTGGGCGCGGGTGGCGGCATGGCGGCCGGGCTCGGTATCGGCCTGCACGCCGCCCGCGCGGCGGCGCGGATGCGGCTGCCCGGCGAGGTGGTACCGCGCACTACCTCGGAAAGCTCGGAAAGCCTTGCCCGGTCGCCGGGTCCGGAACCGATCAAGGGGAATTCCGACGGACCCCCGATCGAGTCGACCGGACCCCGGATCGAGTCGGCAGGGGGTGACGGGCACGCGCCGCGCCCGGAGTTGTCACCTGAAATGGTCCGGGCCGGAAACGAGATCGCGGGTGAGTTCGCGCGCACTGTGCGGGCCGACGACTTCGCTCCGGAGGCCCGCCCGGGTGCGCTCGAGTTCGCCGCGACGCATGCTCCCGACGCGCCGGGCGGCTCCGGCAGGTATCGGGAGATCGGCGTGGACCAGTGGCAGCAGATGGCCGACGCCGAGGCGCATCGGATGCTCGCCGGGCTGCAGGGTGGCACGGAGGCTCCGCCCGGGACCGCCGCGTCGCCTCCGGCGTCGCCTTCGGCGGGCGGGTCGGGGTCTCCTGCCGGTGGGGAAGGCCCGTCCGGGGGAGGACGTCCGGCCGGGTCCGGGCAGAACAATGTGTGGGCCAAGATCTTCGACCATATGAAGTCCGGGGCGGTGGGGTCCGAGTCGGCCGCGCCCGCCGCGGGTATGCCGGGCAGATCCGGCTCCGCCACCGGAGAACCGCCCGCGGCCGCGATCGGTGGCGATGCCGGAAATCCACTGATGGCCCTGGCGGGCAACGTCGTTCACGTCGGTGCGGGGGCCGGCCTCGAGGGCGGTCCCGGAGCGGTGCGCGGCGCACTGGGACCGATGATGAACGCCGAGGGCCCGATGCCCGGCACCGGCGGCACCGGCCCGCACGTCGCCGCCGCGCGGGACCTCGGCGGCGGCGGAGTGACCTTCGCGGGGGAACCTGCTGCGACGCAGGGCGGTTCACTGCCCCCCGCCGGTCCCGGGCCGCGAGGCCCCGCACGCGGTGGCGGCCTGAGCGAGTTACCGCCGGACGGGGATTGGGCCTCACTGCTCGATCTCGGCTTCCTCGACGGACCGACGTCGCCGACGCCCGAAACCCCCGGACCACGCCCGGCCGTCGGCCGCGATGCACCGCCTACGCCCGGGCGTGAAGCCCCGGCGGCAGCGCCCGGCCCGACCGAAGCCACCTCCCCGTCCGCTCCCGACGCGAAACCAGCTCCCACGCAGCCTGTTTCGGCACCGAACAACGGCACGCCTCCGCCATCGAACACCCCCGCCCCCACCAATACACAAACGCCACGAGACACCAACGCGAGCGCTACCACATCACCGACCACCCCGACATCGCCCGCATCCCCCGCCACGTCCACAGCGCCGACCACGGCCGCATCGCCGACGACGCCCACACAGCCGGAGTCGGTGCCGCAAGTGGAGACCGGCACCGCACCTGCACACGACCCCGCGGGTTCCAACGCTACGAACGCCGACAATCCGTCGGCGGGTGCTACCACCGCGTCGCCACCCAACCCGGGTGCATCGAACAC
>NZ_JARWOP010000022.1 GCF_029868745.1 Nocardia wallacei
GCCGGATGCCCCGTTCCGAGTGCGCCACAGCGTTTTTCCAGCGTTCGAGCGATACCTCGGTGTAGACGACATCGGTGAGCCCGTCGAGCAGCGCGGGCGCGGCCCACGCGGAGGGGAGCCCCCCCCACCCCCCCCCCGCCCGCCCCGCCGGCCGCCGCCCGGGGCGGCGGCGCCGGCGCCGCGGGCGCGGGGCGGACGAGGGTGACCGGGCGGCCGTCGATGAGGAAGGCCGCCTCCCGCAGGGCGAACAGCCGGACCTTGCCGTGCCGGTCCTCGAGTTTCACGAACTCGCCGTCGTAACTGCGGTCGAATCCCACGACGGCGCCGCAGAATCCGGTCGCGGCGTCCTCGACGACCAGGTCGCGTTCGGCCGGCACCCGCGGCACGGCCCGCTTCTCGTTGCGGGCGTGCCCGCCGTAGATGTTCCCGTAGTTCCGCGCACTCACGCGCTCGAAAATACCTGTGATGGTTCGTTTCCCGGCGGCGACGGGCCGTATCGGATCACAACACCGTACCGGTCGGATGCCGATTCCGTTGCGAACGGCGAACTCCGCGCTGCGCGGCGACTCGAGCCGTTCGATGTTGCGTGTGTATCCCGACATCGTGCGGTGGCGCCCACTAGAGTGATCGGCGTGGCCGCAATAGTGTGGCTGGTCGCGGGGATCCTGCTCGCGGCCGCCGAAATGCTCACCGGTGATTTCACGCTGCTCATGCTGGGGGCGGCCGCGCTCGCGACCGCGGGTGTCTCCGGGCTGGCGGACACCTCACTGATCGTCGACGCCATCGTGTTCGGTGCCAGCTCCGCGGTGCTGATATTCCTGGTGCGTCCGATGCTGTTGCGGCGCTTCGCGACTCCACCGCCCACCCCGACGAATGTGGACGCCCTGCCGGGCAAGACGGCGCGTGTGCTCGAGCCGGTCAACGAACACACCGGCCAGGTGAAGATCGGCGGCGAGGTGTGGAGCGCGCGCCCGCTCGACCCGGGCGAGGAGTACGCCGAGGGTGAAACCGTCTACGTCATGAAGATCGACGGCGCGCACGCCGTCGTGTGGAAGGGGCCTTAATGGCTGTACTGATCGTCGCCGTCGTCCTCGTCCTGCTGGTCGTGGTCGTGGTGTTCAAGTCGATCGCGCTGGTGCCGCAGGCGGAGGCCGCGGTCATCGAGCGATTAGGCCGGTACTCGCGCACGGTGTCCGGTCAGCTGACGTTCCTGGTGCCGTTCGCCGACCGCATCCGGGCCAAGGTGGACCTGCGCGAGCGCGTGGTCTCCTTCCCGCCGCAGCCGGTGATCACCCAGGACAACCTGACCGTCCAGATCGACTCGGTGGTCTACTTCCAGGTCACCAGCCCGCAGGCAGCGGTCTACGAGATCAGCAACTACATCGCCGCGGTCGAGCAGCTGACCATCACCACGCTGCGCAACGTGGTCGGCGGCATGACCCTGGAGGAGACGCTGACCTCCCGCGATCAGATCAACTCGCAGCTGCGCGGCGTCCTCGACGAGGCCACCGGACGGTGGGGCCTGCGGGTGGCGCGTGTCGAGCTGAAGGCCATCGATCCGCCGCCGTCGATCCAGGAGTCGATGGAGAAGCAGATGAAGGCGGACCGCGAGAAGCGGGCCATGATCCTCACCGCGGAAGGTAACCGCGAGGCGCAGATCAAGTCCGCCGAGGGCGCCAAGCAGGCGCAGATCCTGTCGGCCGAGGGTTCCAAGCAGTCGGCCATCCTGGGCGCCGAAGGCGACCGGCAGAGCCGCATCCTGCGCGCTCAGGGTGAGCGCGCCGCCGCCTACCTGCAGGCGCAGGGCCAGGCGAAGGCGATCGAAAAGGTCTTCGCCGCAATCAAGTCCGGCAAGCCCACCCCGGAACTGCTTGCCTACCAGTACATGCAGACGCTGCCGCTGGTCGCCAAGGGCGACGCCAACAAGGTGTGGATGGTGCCCAGCGATTTCGGCAAGGCGCTGGAAGGGTTCGCCCGCAACTTCGGCACCCAGGGCGAGGACGGCGTCTTCCGCTACGAGCCCGCGCCCGACGGGGACGGCGGTCCGCGCCCCGAGGACGACTCCGACGAGGTCGCCGACTGGTTCGACGTCAAGACCGACCCGGCCGCGGAACGCGCCGTGCGTGCCGCCGAGGCCGCGGCCGCCACTCCGGTGGAATCGCCGGTGCCGACGGTACCCTCGCGCAACCTGCCGTCGCAGGGCGCGCTCGGCGGCAGCAGGCCCACCTTCCAGCCGGACCAGCAGCCGCCGCAGCCGCCGCCGGTCCAGCAGCCCTACCAGCCCGGGACCGGCGAGACCCGGCCGTGGACGCCGCCGCAGGGCCATTAACGGCGAGCCGGATTCGACGATGTTCCAGGTGGCCGGCGCGTAGCCCCGGCCCCTGGAACCGACTCGACCGGCAGCAGTGACGCGGGGGGACGATGATGAGGCGACGGGCAGTACTCCAGGCAGGCGTGCTCGCTCCGGCCCTGGCGGCGTGCGCGCCGAGCGCCCTGCTCGGCAACCCAGACGTGATCCGAATCGCGGTGCCCTGGAGCGGATCCGAACTCGCGGCCTTCCGCGCCGTACTGGCCGGACTGCGCCTGCAGGACGAGGTCGATGTGCTGCCGCTCGGCGACGACATCGACACCGCCCTGCTGGCGCGCGGCCGCTCGAAGCCGGATCTGGTGATGCTCCCGCATGTCGGCCGGGTACGGGACATGGCGGGCGACGGTCTGCGTCCGGTCCCGGAGTCGCTGTGGACCGACGACCAGGGACTGCGCTATCCGGAGGTCTGGCAGGACCTGCTGTGGCACAAGGGGATTCCGTACGCGGTGCCCTTCAAGTCGGCGCAGAAATCGCTGGTGTGGTACGACCGATACGCCTTCGGCGGCTCCGGCCCGCGCGACGACCCGCAGGAGTGGACGCTGGCGCAATGGCCGGAGCAGCTGCGCCGCGTCGCCGCACACGGCCGTCGGCCGCTGGCACGGGGCGCGGCCGACGGCTGGGTGCTGGCGTACATGTTCGCCAACGTGCTGTACGCCGAATCCGCCGAGGACTACACGCGATTGGCGGCCCCCCGCGACGACGGGTCGCCGCCCCGGTGCTGGAACAGCGACGCCGTGCGCCGGACGTTCCGTCAGCTCGGCGCCGTCTGGGGGCAGCCGGACGCGTTCCCCGGCGGCGTGCCCGGCGCGCTGACCCGGCAGTATCCGGACGCGGTACGGCAGGTGTTCGAGCTGCGCGACGCCGCCATGGTGGTGGCCCCGGATTTCGCCGAGGCGATCGTGCGCAGCAGCCTGCGCCGCGCCCACCGGGGCCCGGAAGCGGTGGGGGTGATGCCGTTCCCGGCGGGGTCGGGCGGGGTGCGGCCGCTGATCGGCGGCGGCGACGCGCTGGTGATCACGGGTGACCCCGACCCGGCGGTCGACAGGGTGGTTGCACAGCTGGCCGCTCCGGCGGCCGCGCAACCGTGGATCGACTCCTACGGCGGCTTCCTCTCGCCCAGCCTGCGCACCCGGCCCACCTATCCGTCCACCCTGGATCCCGTTGCCGATCAGCTGAATTCGTGGACCGCGTTCGATCTGGCCGACCTCATCGGCGAGGCCGGATTGCGCAACGGGCTGTGGCGCGTGCTCACCGACTTCCTGGTGACCGTCGGCGACGGCCGGCTGGACCGGATGGACGACGCGACCGACCGCGCCGTCGCCGCCCTCGACGAGTTCGAGCGGAGATCGTGATGTCGGCGCAGCGGATCTACGCCAACGGGCTGGATCTGGAGCTGGCGACGCGGCGGATGGCCGGGCCGCTCGTCGGCGGCAGCCCGCCGCGCCGGTGGGTGCCGTGGGTGCTGCAACTGCCGGCCGCGGCGCTGGTCGCGATCCTGCTGGTCGGTCCGGCGGCGACGACGGTGTGGACGGCGGCGCGGGTGCGGCCGGGCATGGTGGCGGCCTGTGCGCTGTTCGTGGCCGCGGCGGTCGGCCTGCGGCTGGTGTGCCGGCGGGACGAGCGGGTGCACCGGCTGTGGCGCGGCGTCCGGCGGTCGCAGTGGCGGCTGGTGCGTCGGACGCTGGTGGATATCGCGTTGCTGCGGAACAGGACTCGGACGTCGGTCGGTCGATCGCTGCTGGCGCTGGGATCCGCGGTGACACTGGCGGTTTCGGGCTGGGTGATCGCGATCGCGCTGGGCGCCGACGGTCGCGGCGCGTACGGCCGCACCCTGCTGTGGGTGCTGTGTGCCGCCGGAATCCTCGGCGCCGCATTGGAATTCGCCCGGCTCGGCCGCCGGGTCTGGTGGCCGTGGCAGCCGTTGATCCTGCCGTTCGGGATCTCCGCGTTCGCGGCCGGGGTGGCGCTGCGGCTGGTGTTCGAATATCCGCAGCGACGGCTGCCGCTCGACAGCGTCTTCGGGCAGCAGGTCTGGTTGTTCGGGCTGCTGCTGGCCGTCTTCGCGTGGAGCTGGCTCGGTGTGCTGTTCGCGCTGTTCCGGGCCGCCGTGGCGGCCATCGAGGCCGATCCGGTGCGCCGGGATTACGTGTACCGGCGCGACGCGTCGCCGAATTCGGATGCGGGCCAACGGTCCTCGGCCGTCCGGTGGCCGCGTCCGCTCGTCCGGTGGCTGGGCGGCCGCCGCACTGCGCGCCGGGTCTGGATCACGCTCCGGCGGCGGCAGCGGGCCTGGTCGGCTCGGCGGCCCGAACTTCCTTCCCGCAAGCGGCTTTTCGTGCTGGTGCGGCCGGTGTTCCTGGTCCTCGGACTGGTGGTGGCGGTGGCCGCGGCGCGGGTGTTCGACGTGGTGCTGATCGCGGTGCCCGGATCGCTGCAATACTCCCTGGACAGCGCGACCGTGCACTGGTGGCGTCTGGTCGGCGACGACGGACTGGATCCCGGTGTAGCGGCGGCCTATTCGCTGCCGCTGGCCGTGCTGGTCGGCCTGGCCGCCTACATTCTCCAGACGAATGTGCGCCGCCATCGCACCGGCTGGTCGCGGAGTCCGGCGCGGGCGGCGGTGCCGCGCCGGTGGACGGCCTCCGAGGCAGTGGGCGTGCGGCGGGTGCCGCCGGTCGCGCTCGGCGTGCTGCGCGTCGCGGTGGTCTCGCTGCTGGCGGTGTGGCCGCTCGTGGCGCTGGCCGTCTTCGCGTGGATCGGTGCGGACGGGCCCGGATTCAACGGGTCTGGTGCGGTGTGGCGGGACACCGAACTGTTGCAGGGCATGGCGAACACCGGCTGGGTCGCGCTGTGGGCGACGCTGCTGGTACTGGCCGCGGCGATACCGGTCGCGCACCATCTGGCGGCGCTGCGGTCGGACAGCGTGGTGTCGAAGGTGGCCGTGGTGTTCCTGGTGGTGTTCACGGTGCTGCCCGCGCAGATGTACGCCGGGCCGATCCGCCGCGTCATCGAATTGTCCGGTCTCACCGCCACTTCCGTGTCGTCGCTGATCGTGGTGCACGCCGCCATCGGGCTGCCGATCGCGGTGCTGATCCTGCGCGGCGCGCTGGTGGCGCCGCCGGACAGCCCCGCCGCCGACGCGCTGTACGGGCTGGTCGGGCCGTGGACGGTGGTGTGGCGGGCGATGGTCACCGCGCGACCGGCGCTGGGCGCGGTCGCGGTGCTGGAGTTGGTGCAGGTGTGGAACGACTTCTTCGTCGGGCTGCTGGTCAGCGGCTCGGACGTGAGCCCGTGGTCGTTGCTGCTGTGGGGTGAGGCGCGGCAGTTCAACGAGAACGCCAGCCATCTCGCCGCCGGTGCGCTGCTGGCGGCCGTGCCACCGGCGTTGCTGCTGCTGGCGACCTGGCGCCGGTTCCTCGTGCCCGGCCTCACCGGCGGGGTGCTGCGATGAGCGAACCGCACGGCGAACAGCGCCGCCCGCCCGCCCACGAGTCCGCCGAGACATTGATCTCGACGCCCAAATCCTCTGTGTGGCAAGGGTTGCTGGGCAGCGCGTGGGTGGTGGCGTCCTCGATCATGCTCGAGGTCGTCGCCAAACTGCTGGAGGGCGCGGTCGGCGAGAACGAGGTGGTCACCCGCGTCGTGGGCGCGGCGCGCTGGATCGTCGTGCTGGTGGTGGTGCTGGCCGCGGGATATCTGGTGTGGCGGCGGGTCTTCGAGATGCGCGAACGGGTCCGCCGCGGCAGGGAACTCGATATGACCGCGACGCTCGTCGAGCCCGCGGCGCCGGTGCCGTTGCTGTTGGCGCCCACGGGCTTTCGAGCGCCCGAACAGCGACCGCCGCTGCGTCCGGAGGACCTCGTCGTCGCGACCGCACTGCGCGAACTGTCGCTGCCCGACTACGAATCGGCGGCGCTCTACGACGTGGTGAGCGCCATGCTCTCGGCCGCCGACCTCCTGCCCCAGCAGCGCCACCCCGAGGAGCACAGGCCGACGGCGGACGCGGTGATCCGCCGCCTGATGGCCCACCGAGTCCTCGTGCATTGCGCCGACGATCGATTCGCGAACACCCGGCGACGCGCCGAACCCGCCGCCCCGCACGAAACCCGCCGCACCGCCGACGTCTTCCGAATCACCGGCATCCCCGCACCCGACGCTGCGTCCGAACCCACCGCGACCCCCGAAAACACTGCCGCACTGCGACTCTGGCAACGCGCCGCCCGCCAGGTCATGGCCCCCGCCCTGCTGCGCCACTACGCGGACCGCGTACAACGCTGGGCGATCGCCCTCGACTCCACCCGCCTGGGTCCCGGCGCCCGCCGCTGGTTCACCGACGAATGGCCGCGTCTGGCAGAACTCGTCCGAGCCTGCGCCCCCGAATCCCCAGCAGACCCGGATCACGAGCGTGAATCCCGAGCAGACCTCGATCCCGAGGGTGAATCCCCAGCAGACCCCGATCGCGAGCGTGAATCCGCGGCGGAACCCGAACCCGGCCCCGAACCCGAAGCCGCGCATGCGTCCCCGCCCGAGACCGCGTACATGCGTGAGCCGATGCCATCGCCGGAGCCCGGCCATGAGTCAGCGGGACAAGAGCCCGCGCCCAGCGCGACCAGCACCCTCACCGCGGATACCGCCCAACCTGTGCCGCGGCTGCCCGAAGACCTGCGCGACACCATCGACATTCGCGCCCTGGCGCGCATCGCCGACGCACTGGACCTGTGGTTCGCCGACAACGGCTGGCCGGAGAACACCGACGGCATCGCCGCCGCCATGCGGAATCTGCTCGATTCCCCCCTGGGTGACCGCTACCCGGAACTACGCGCACAATCCAGAATCCGAGCAGGCGCCCCGGGCCGCCGCGTACGCCGCTACCACCCCCGCCGCTACTCGACCACCCTCCAGGCCCGCCGCGCCCACCGCCTGGCACTACACCGCCTGCAGAAACCGGAGATCCCAGAATTACCCGAAACCCCAGACCACACCGAGTTCCTGCCCACAAGCCCCCACCCGCCCAGGACCGACAACCCACTCGCAAATGAGCAATCGCCCACCGGCAAACACCCCTCGGCGGACGCTCACACGCCAACAGACACACCGCCACCCGGCCCACATTCGTTCTCGAGCGCGCAGACCCCAACCGACGCGGACCCGCCGACCAGCACGCAAGCGTCGACCGACCCGCAATCGCCGATGAGTACGCAATCGTCGACCGGCACAGCAGCGTCGATCCGCACGGAGTCGCCGCCCGGCACACAAGTATCGAACGACCCGCAACTGTCGACGAGCCCGCAGTTGTCGACCGTCCCGCAACCCCCAACTGACGTTCGCTCGCAGACAGGCACTCAACCACTGCCGGGCACGCACTCGTCGACGGGCACGCAGTCAGAAGCGGGCGCGCGGCTGCCGAGTGGCATGGAGCTGCCGATCGACGCACAGTCGGCGACGGGCGGGCAGCCCTCGACCTCGGCTATCGGTGTCCGGTGGCGTCGCGGCGTCGCGTGGCTGGCGCGGGTGTGGGGGAAAGGGGATGTGGGCGAGGAACTTTCGCTGGGGGAGCGGCGGGAGCGGGCGCGGCGGGAGGATCTGGACGAGGTTGTCGATCAGTTGGAGAAGGCGTGGTGGTGGCTGCCTCGCGCGGATGTGGCGGGGGAGGTGTGTGCGTTGATCGATCTCGCGGTGGTGCATCTGCAGCAGGGGCGCTTGGTGGCCGCGCGCAATCGGCTGGAGTTGGCGGAGTCGCTGACGCGCGGCGGCCGCGATCTGTCCGGCCGCGCGCACACGTTCGAGTTGATGGGTGTGCTGTGGTGGGTGCGCGGCGAACCTCGGCGGGCGCTGCGTTTCTGGCAGGTCGCCCTCACCCGCTACAACGAGTTGGACCATCGGCTCGGTACCGCCCGCTGCCTGCAGCACCTGGGCTCGGCCATGACGGTCGCACCGGAGTACGGGAGTCTGCTGCTCGACGGCGAGATCGACACGAGCGAGGTGCTGCGGCAGGCGAGCGGCTGGCTCGCCGAAGCCGGTGCGCGGCACCCGGACGCACTGTTCGCCCACCGATATCGCACCGCGGTGTGCGAACAACTGCGCGCCTGCGATCTCGCACCCCTGGACCGCGCCGAGCGCTGGCCGCTCCCGGTCGCCGACGGCGGCGACGCGGCCGTGGCCCTGGCGTGACCCGCCGCACAGAGCCGCACCACCCGATGCGCGTGTGGTTGACTCGGAAGCCGATGCGGCGGTGGGGCTCGCCGCTCCGGGCATGCCCGGAACAACCGTGGTGAAGACGCCGCCAACAGTCCCTACCCGATGAATACCCGTGTGGTCGAGTCGTGTAGGAGACGTGTGTGACCAGTAGGCAGACCGAGCCCGTCGATCCGGATGTCGATCTCGGAGTACCGGAGCAGCGCCGCGAACTGAGCCGTGCGCACGGTGTGGTGCTGCCGGTCATCGCGGTCGGCGGTGCGCTGGGGGCACTCACCCGATACGGCTTGTCACAGTGGTGGCCGACGCCCCCGAACGGCTTCCCGTGGGCCACATTCGTCACCAACGTCACCGGATGCTTCCTCATCGGCGTCCTCATGGTCGTGATCACCGACATCCGGACCGCGCATCCCCTGGTCCGCCCGTTCCTCGGAGTCGGCGTCCTCGGCGGCTTCACCACCTTCTCCACCTACGCCAACGAGGCCCGCGCACTACTGCGGCCGGACACGATCGCGGTGTCGTTCGCCTACCTCGCGGGCACGCTGGTGTGCGCGCTCCTCGCCACCCTCATCGGCATGCGCGTCACTCGCGGCGTACACGACCGCACGCGAGGGAGGCGAGCGGCGTGACCGTCATACTCGTGGTCCTCGGCGCGATGATCGGCGCGCCGCTGCGCTACCTGACCGATCGCGCCGTGCAGTCCCGGCACGACAGCGCCTTTCCCTGGGGAACCTTCCTGGTGAACCTCACCGGCTGCCTGATCCTCGGCGGCCTGGCCGGCGCGGCGGTCTCGACTCCGGTGTTCGCGCTGCTCGGCACGGGCTTCTGTGGCGCGCTCACGACCTACAGCACCTTCGGCTACGAAACCGTCCGGCTCACCGAGGAGCGGGCCTACCTGTACGCCGCGCTGAACGTCGTCGTCAGCGTCGTCGCCGGTCTCGGTGCGGCGCTGCTGGCATACACCGCCGTCGAAGCGATCCTGAGCTGACCCGCGCGGATCAGCCGTGGGCGTCGTAAATAGCTTGGGCCAGTTCCGTTCTCATCGCCTGGAACTGCGGGTCGGCCGTGACCGACAACTCCCGCACCCCGGCCGGGTCGTCACCGGGCAACTCGATGGACCGGTCGACGATCACCCGTCCGGGCCGCGCGCTCATCACCAGCACCCGGGTGGACAGGAACACCGCCTCCGCCACCGAATGGGTGACGAACACGATGGTCTTCCCTGCCCGCCGCCACAGCCGCAGCAACTCGACCTGAAGCCGTTCGCGGGTGAGCTGATCCAGCGCGCCGTACGGCTCGTCCATCAAAATGATCCGCGGATCATTGGCCAGCACCCGCGCGATCTGGACCCGCTGCTGCATACCGCCCGACAGTTCGTAGGGACGTTTGCCCGCGAAGTCGGCCAGCCCGACGAGTTCCAGCAGCCGCTCGGCCTCGGCGCGCCGCGTACCACGATCGACGCCACGGCATTTCGGCCCGAACTCGACATTCCCCCGCACCGACAGCCACGGATACAGCGTCGGCGACTGGAACACCACACCGCGTTCGGGTCCCGGCCCGGTGACGGCGTCCCCGCCGACCAGCAACTCACCCGTACTGGGCGCCACGAATCCGGCGAGCAGATTGAGCAGCGTGGACTTACCGCATCCGGACGGCCCGACGACACCGACGAATTCGCCGGGTTCGATCACCAGATCGGTGGGCGCCAAGGCGACCGTCGGGCCCGTGGCGGTCTCGTAGGTCTTCGAGACCTGGGTCAGCACCACCCGATCCGGCGCATCGACCGCGGCGGTCATTTCGCGCCCACCGCCGCCGCGGCCGCCGGATAGACCGCGCCCGCATACGCTTCCCGCTCGCGGACGCCCTGGACCTCGCCCTGGCTCAACAGGAATTCGGCGGTGCCGCGCAGGTCGGCGCCGAGCTGCCCGCCCAGATACGCGGCGCCCGCCTGGGTGGGGGCATCGAGGTAGCCGTACCCGGCCAGCTGCTTGCGGGCGTCGTCGACCGTGACACCGAGCTGCGCCGCGATATGCGTGGCGGCCTGCGTCGGATCGCTGATGATCCGGGTGACAGCCCAGTGCTGCGCCGCCGTCCACACCTCGACGAATTTCGGGTTGGCGGAGACGAATTCGCCGCGCGCACCCGCCAGGTCGTAGGTGGGCCGACCGGCCGCGGCGGTCTGCGCGGCCGAGGTGACCACGCGACCGTCGCTCAGCAATTGCGACAGTGTCGGCTCCCAGATGAACGCGGCGTCGATCTGCCCGCCCTTCCAGGCGCCGAGAATGGCGTCGGGCGCCAGGTTCACCAGCCGCACGTCTCGTTCGAGTTCAGCCGCCGCGAGCGCACCGGTGAGACTGTAGTGCGCGGTGCTCGCGAAGGGCACCGCGATCCGCTTGCCTCGCAGCCCTGCCACCGAGGTGATCGAGGGATCTTTGGCCACAAGGGATTCCGCGCCCTGGATGACATCGTGGATCCAGATGACCTTCAGGTCCTGGCGCAGCGGGACCGACAGCGCCCGCGCGGTGGGCGCGCTGCCGAGCAGGCCGATATCGAGCGATCCGGCGCCGAATGCCTGGATGACGTCGCCGCCGGAAGCGAACGTCGACCAGGTGAAGGTCCCGTGCGGCAGGCACGTCCGCAACAGGCCGGTGTCCTTCACGATCAGGTCGCCGTTGGGTATGTCCTGATAGCCGATGCGCACACTGCCGGTGAACGACTCGTCGACCGGGATCGGGCACGCCACCTGTTCGCCGGTGTACCGGGAGGAGTCGGTCCGGCCGGACTCCACGCAACCGGTCAGGGCCAGAACCAGCATCCCCGCCACCGCCGCGGCGACTGTCCTTCTCATACTTTGCCTTTCCACGGCGCGACGACAGCGCCTACACCCTTGATGGCCGCGTCCAGGGCGAGCGCGGTGAGTCCGATGACGATGATGCAGGCGAGGGTGAGGGCGGTGTCCAGGCGCTGACCGGACAGATACGCCAGCCCGCCGATGCCCGGAATGCCGTTGTTGAGTTCGGCCGCGACCACGGTGGTCCACGCGAATCCGACGGCGACCCGGATGCCGCCGAGCACCTCCGGCAGCGTCGCGGGCAGCAGCACCCGCGTGACCACCTGGAAGCGATTCGCGCCGAGCGAACGAGCGGCGTTGATCCGGTCGGCCGATACCCCGTGCACGCCGCCGATGGTCGCGATCACCACCGGCGGAAAGGACGCCAGGAACAGCAGCCAGATCTTCGAGGTGTCGCCGATCCCGAACCAGACGATGAGCAGCCCGATGTAACCCAGCGGCGGCAATGCCCGCAGGAAGTTCAGATACGGTTCCACTACGGCGGCAAGGCGTTTCGACGTGCCCAGGGCGAAACCGACCGGCGGCCCGAGCACCACCGCCGCGCCCGCGCCGGCGCCGATGCGTTGCAGGCTGGCCACCAGGTGCTCCCAGAGGAAGTAGTTCTGCTCCCCGCGTACCTCCCGCGGTACGCCGGGAGCCGGCTGATGCCAGCTGTTCGCGCGCACGAACGCGTCCCAGACCGCGTCCGGGGCCGGGAGGAACTGCGGATCGACCAGTTTCGCGGTGGCGGCGAGCCACCAGAGCCCGACGAACACCGCCGGCGACAGCAGCCGCACCGTCGCTCGTCGTACCCACGCATCCGGTGTCCTCGCGCGTCCGCGCGGGCTCGTCATGCGATCCGGCGCTGCCGGACTCGCCGGATTGCGCGGTTGCCGTTCACGCGATTCGCCTTCCTGCCGAACTGAACTCGGACGGCCGCAGCCCGCACCCGGAGTTCGGGGCCGCAACCGTCCGGCCCGATCCTGTCGGGCTCGCGGTGCGGCGAACAGTGTCACGATCAGCGTGATCGGAAAGAATGGCGGCGTACCGGGTCGATTCGGAGTCGGGCACACTTATTGCGCCGCAGCGCATTACGAGAGCCCGTCGACGCGGGTGAATTGACGACCGCGCCGCCCGATGCGGATATTTCGTGCGACGCAAAGAAATTCAGTTCCATTGCCGGAATCGAAAGAGAGCCTGATCGAGGCGCCGGATATTCGGTTGTGAGGGGGCCGTCCTCGTCGGCGGATATAGGCGAACCGAATATTCTCGGCCGAGCCAGGAGCTAGCCGAGGTCTGTCGCGACCACCGATCGCTGCGGCGCCGACCGGATCGTCCGAGGTGAAGTGACAGCGAAGTCGTTACCGAGTCCGCTGGTAGCGGGAGAAACCTTGCTCTAAACGTGACCCGGACCACAATATCGCAGTGATCTCGGTTACATAACGAATAAGTAACTACAAGTATGTAATGCTTGATTTCAGCTTTCCATCTGCATAAACAACATACATCTCACGTCATGGTCGAGACTTTATGGTTGTTACCGCAACGTGATCAATCGAGATTTGTTCGTTACCGTCGGTCGCGGCCCGGAACGACGGGCTGACGCTCGAATCGCCGAACACCGGTAACCCTGTCCCGCGATTCGAGTTCGACCCCGACATCACTGGGGACAGGGACCCGGTAACGCTTTTCCGCCGGGCCGGCTGGGCGCAGGCAGGAACCACTACATGTCTCGTAACCGTAAGTTCAGCTCCCGCGCTCTCGGTCTTGCCGCCGTCGCCGGCGCTCTCGTCGCCGTGCCCATCGGCCTGACCTCCACCGCGTCGGCCGCCCGCGGCCCCCACGGGGGTGGCGTCGCGCCGTGCGAGGCCCGCCGCCACTGGGGGGCCCACACCCGGTAAGGGTTATAAGGCGGCCGGCAGGTCACCCACAGCACCAGGGACCCCAA
>NZ_JARWOP010000023.1 GCF_029868745.1 Nocardia wallacei
CCGGGGCCCGGGGGGGGGGGGGGGGGGGGGGCTTGCCGGCGGGCAACCCCCCCCCCCCCCCTTCCCACCCCCCCCCGGGGGGGGTTTAAACCCCCCCGGGGCGGGGCGACTTTCGTAGCGTGGGGGCCGCGCCCTCACTCCTGCCGAGCAGGCTCCGCGAGCTCGCGCAACGGCGCCTCGGGCTGTACCTCGACCAGCACGAGATGCGCCCCGCGCGGGGTCCCGACCACCGCCACGACGGCGGCCGCCATATCCGAGGCGCGCAGCAGATAGGGATGGCGGGCGAAGCCCCACTTCACCCAGTCGTCGATCAGCGGGCCGATGACCTCGGACGACGCGTCGCCGCCCATGCCGGTCTTGGTCGGGCCCGGCCGGACCAGCGAGGCGCGAACTCCGGTGCCCTCCAACTCCATTCGCAGCTGGTCGGTCAGCGCCTCCAGACCGGCCTTGGACGCGCTGTAGGCGCCCGTCCGCGGCCGCGGATCCGGCGCGCAGTCCGAGCCGATGATCACGAAGTCACCGCGCCGCCGCTCGATCATGCCCGGCAGCACCCGATGCGCGAGCCGCTGCGGCCCGATTAGATGCACCTGCACCTGCGCCGCGAAACGCTCCGGATCCATCTCGTGGATGAGCGAGAACTCCAGGTCACCGGCGCCGGAAACGAGGACCTCGGTCGGCCCGTGCGTCTGTTCGGCCGCCGTCACGAATTCGTCGACCGATGCCTGGTCGGTGACGTCGAGACGGAGGGCGATCGCCTCGCCCCCGTCGGCGCGAATCTTCTCCGCCAGCTCTTCGCACTGGTCGACGCGCCGGGCTCCCAGCGCGACCGGATGGCCGAGCGGGGGGGGGCCCCCCCCGCCGGGGGCGCCCCCCCCCCCCCCGCCCCCCCCCCCCCGCCCCCCGCCGGGGCCGGCGGGGGGGGGCGGCGGGGGGGGGGGGGGGGCCCCCGGGGGGGCGGGCCCCCGGCGCTCGGCCATCCGGTCGCGCTGGGAGCCCGGCGCGTCGACCAGTGCGAAGAG
>NZ_JARWOP010000024.1 GCF_029868745.1 Nocardia wallacei
CCGCTGCGAAGCGACGAAGGAGCCAGCAGCGGCACCCGAAAACCGAGACCAAGGGCGCCGAAAACCCGCCGCAGCGAAGCGGAGGCCAAAAACACAGCAGACCCTCAAACGCTGAACCGATACCCCATCCCCGCCTCAGTCAACAGATGCTTAGGACGCGAAGGATCATCCTCCAACTTCCGCCGCAACTGCGCCAAATACACACGCAGATAATGAGTCTCGGTCGCATACGAAGGCCCCCACACCTCCCGCAGCAACTCCCGCCGCCCCACGAGCTTCCCCTGATTACGCACCAACATCTCCAAAACCCCCCATTCCGTCGGCGTCAAATGCACGTCGACCCCATGCTTGGTCACCTTCTTGGCCGCCAGATCGACGACGAACGACGAGGTCTCGATCACCGGATCGGTCCCCTCCCCGCCGTCGGCCGCCCGCCGCACCGCCGCCCGCAGCCGGGCGAGCAGCTCATCCATCCCGAACGGCTTGGTGACATAGTCGTCCGCCCCGGCGTCGAGCGCCTCGACCTTGTCGGCGGAGTCGGTGCGCGCGGACAGCACGATCACCGGCGACCGGCTCCAGCCGCGCAGTCCGGCCAGCACGTCGATGCCGTCCATGTCGGGCAGGCCGAGGTCGAGCACGACGACGTCGGGGTGTTTCTCGGCGGCGGCGCGCAGTGCGGCGGCGCCGCTGGCGGCGGTGATCACCTCGTACCCGCGGACCGACAGGTTGATCCGCAGCGCGCGCAGGATCTGTGGTTCGTCGTCGACCACGAGCACCTTGGTCGGCGCCGTGTTCGGTGCAGTCACCGGTTCTCCTGTTCTGAAAGCTCTGTCGTACCACCGGAATCGGACGGTCCTTCGCCGGTCGGCAGATCGATCACCATGGTGAGACCGCCGCCGGGGGTCGGCTCGGCGTGCACCGTGCCGGCCATCGCCTCGACGAAGCCGCGGACCACCGACAGGCCCAATCCGACGCCGGTGGAGTTGTCGCGATCGCCGAGCCGCTGAAACGGTTCGAACATCTGGTCTTCCATGCCCGTCGGCACTCCGGGACCGTAGTCCACCACGGTGATCGACACGCGGTGGCCGGTGCGTTCGGCGGCGACACGCACGGTGGTGTCGCGTGGCGAATAGCGCAGCGCGTTGTCGATCAGGTTGGCCAGCACGCGTTCCAGCAGGCCGCTGTCGGCGCGCACCGAGACATCGCCGACCTCGACCTTGATCCGGTCCATCGCCGCGCGGCGCACGCCCCGGGTGCCCATCCCGACCCCGACCACCGCCCGGCTGACGACCTCTTCCAGGTAGACCCGCTTCAGCTGAGGCCGAACCACCCCGACGGCCAGCCGCGAGGAGTCGAGCAGATTGCCGACGAGCGCGGTGAGCTGATCGACGGATTCCTCGACGGTTTCCAGCAATTCGGCGGTGTCCTCGGGGGAGAACTCGACATCGTCACTGCGCAGGCTGGACGCCGCGGCCTTGGCGGCGGCCAGCGGAGTGCGCAGGTCGTGGCTGACCGCCGACAGCAATGCTCGGCGCAACCGGTCGGCCTCGAGCACGCCGGCGGCGGCCTGGGCCTCGTCGGCCAAGCGGCGGCGCTGCTGCAATCCGGCGGCCTGATTGGCGACCGCGCCCAGCACCAGCCGGTCGCCGGCGGTCAGCGCGCGGCCGGTGAGCAGCAGCCAGTGCATGTCGTCGCCCGCCTCGATCGCGACATCGGCATCGCCGACCCGGCGCGGCGGGTTCTCGCCGACACAGGCGATCACCTCGTCGTCGGTGGCGAAGCTGACCGCCCGCTGCCCGAAGGTCTCGCGGGCGCGTTCGAGCAGGTCGTGCAGGTCGGCCCCGTGCAGAACGGCACCGGCGAACAGGGTGAGCAGTTCGGCCTGCTGCGAGGCCCGGCGCGCCTCGCGCCGCCGTTTCGAGGACACGTCCACGAGCGCCGCGACCGCGACGGCCACCAGCAGCATCACCACGATGGTGAGGAAGTTGTTCAGCTCGGCGATGGTCAGGCTGTGCCGCGGTGAGACGAAGAACCAGTTCAGCAGCAGCCCGCCCAGCAGCGCCGACAGTGTGGCCGGTGCGACGCCGCCGAGCAGCGACACCGCGACGACGCCGATGAAGAACAGCGCGCTCTCCCCGGCCAGGTCGAGGTGGTGGTCCACCCAGAAGTAGCAGCCCACGGTGATCAGCGTGGGCACCAGCACCGCGGCCGGCCAGGACGACAGCCTGCGATACCGGGGGGTGACCGCCGACCATCGGAACCCGCGCTTGGATTCCTCGTGGGTGACCATGTGTACGTCGATCTTTCCCGACAGCTGCACGACGGTGGATCCGATGCCCTCCTCGACCATGCGGGCCCAGCGCGACCGCCGCGAGGTCCCCAGCACCAGCTGGGTGGCGTTGACCTGGCGGGCGAAGTCGAGCAGCGCGACGGGCACGTCCTGGCCGGTGACGGTGTGGAGTCCCGCGCCGAGACTGTCGGCCAGGTCCCGCAGCCGCGCGAGGCGCTGGGTGGACACTCCGGCCAGGCCGTCGCCGCGGACCACGTGCACCACGATCAGATCCGCGCTGGACTTGGTGGCGATGCGGCTCGCGCGGCGCACGATCGTCTCCGATTCGGGCCCGCCGGTCACCGCCACCACGACGCGTTCGCGCGTCTCCCAGGTATCGGTGATCCGGTGGTCGTCGCGATACTTGGCCAGCGCCGCGTCGACCTGGTCGGCCAGCCACAGCAGCGCCAATTCCCGTAGCGCCGTGAGGTTTCCGGGCCGGAAGTAGTTGCGCAGCGCGGCATCGACCCGCTCGGCGGCGTAGACGTTGCCGTGCGACATCCGCCGCCGCAGCGCCTCCGGGGTGATGTCCACCAACTCCACCTGCTCGGCGCCGCGCACCACCCAGTCGGGCACGGTCTCGCGCTGCACCACGCCGGTGATCTGCTGCACGACGTCGTTGAGGCTCTCCAGGTGCTGCACGTTGACCGTCGAGATCACGTCGATGCCGGCGTCGAGCAGTTCGTGCACGTCCTGCCAGCGCTTGTCGTTGCGGGAACCGGGCACGTTGGTGTGGGCCAGTTCGTCGACGAGCGCGACCGCGGGGCGGCGGCGCAGGACCGCTTCCACGTCGAGTTCGGGCAGGGTGGCGCCGCGGTAGTCGATCAGCTTCGGCGGCACGCGCTCGATGCCCGCCAGCAGTTGGGCGGTCTTCGCGCGGCCGTGCGTCTCCACCACGGCGGCGACCACGTCCCGGCCGCGTTCCAGCCGCCGATGCGCCTCGCCGAGCATCGCGAAGGTCTTGCCCACGCCCGGGGCGGCGCCGAGGTAGATCCGTAGCTGCCCGCGCTTCACTCGTCCATCATGGCGCGGGCGCCGCGGCGACCGTCTCGCGCCACGCGCTCGGCCGCTCGCGGGCGGCGCTGCGCGGTCGCGAGTACCCGCAGGGCCAGCGCGCAAGCCAGGAACCCGAGGAGCACCGCGGTGGTGACCGCGAAATCCGGCACTGTCTTCTCCTTACCGTCGCTGTCGTAGCCGGCCGGTCGATCCCGTAGCCGAGCACTCCACTGTCTACCGGCGGCGGTGGCGGTCAGACCGATCTTTACGGCTTCTTGACGGCCGTCCGGCCGACGTTGACGGCATTGCGGCGCTGACCGCGCACGCCCCTGTAAGCGCGGCGTCAATTCGCGGCGGCGGAACGCTAAGAAGGCGTCAACGACCTCGAAAACGGCCAAAGCAGACGCTTGACTCGCTGTGGCGCGCCTCGGGTGCGCCGTTGTCGAGAGAGGTTGTTTCCCATGTCTGTCGTGGTGTTCACGCTGCTGACCGTGGCGGTCTTCGCACTGCTCGGCCTGATCCAGCGGGGAGTCGAACGGCTGTGACGCAGAACATCATCGGCCTGCTGCTGGCCGTCGGCGTCGCCCTGTATGTCCTTGCGGCCCTGCTGTTTCCGGAGAGGTTCTAGGTGAACACGACTACCGCGGGGATACTGTTCGCGGTATCCCTGGTGATCGCGCTCGCGGTGGTGCACGTCCCGCTCGGCGACTACATGTACCGGGTCTACGCGGGCACGAAGCACTCCCGGCTCGAGCGCGGTATCTACCGGCTCATCGGCGTCGAGCCGGGCGTCGAGCAGACGTGGGGCATCTATGCCCGCAGTGTGCTGGCGTTCTCGGCGATCGGCGTGCTGTTCCTGTTCTTCCTGCAACTGCTGCAGGGACATCTGCCGTGGCATCTGACCGATCCGGGCACCGAGATGACCGGTGGCCTCGCGTGGAACACGGCGATCAGCTTCGTCACGAATACGAACTGGCAGAACTACGCCGGTGAGTCCACGCTCGGTCACACCGTGCAGATGGTCGGGCTCACGGTGCAGAACTTCGTCTCGGCCGCGGTCGGTATCGCGGTGGCGATGGCGCTGGTGCGGGGCTTCGCGCGCCGCGACACCGGCGACCTCGGCAACTTCTGGGTGGATCTGGTGAGGGGAACCATCCGGCTGCTGCTGCCGATCGCGTTCGTGTTCGCCCTCGTCTTCGTGGCGGCGGGCATGATCCAGAATTTCCATGTCTACGACCAGGTCGCGCAGACCGTGGCCGGTACCGGATCGCAGACCCTGCCGGGCGGTCCGGTCGCCGGTCAGGAGGTCATCAAGGAGCTGGGCACCAATGGCGGCGGCTTCTTCAACGTCAATGCCGCGCACCCGTTCGAGAACCCGACCGCCTGGACGAACTGGCTCCAGATCTTCCTGATCCTGGTGATCGGCTTCTCCCTGCCGCGCACCTTCGGCCGCATGGTCGGCAGCCCGAAGCAGGGTTACGCGATCACCGCGGTGATGGCCACGCTCGCGATCATCAGCGTCACCCTGACCAATCTGTTCCAGCTGCTGCACCACGGCACCGTGCCCACCGCGGTCGGTTCGGCGATGGCCGACGTGGAAACCCGCTTCGGCGTGTCGAATTCGGCGACCTATGCCGCGGCCACCACGCTCACCTCGACCGGTGCGGTCGATTCGGCGCACGATTCCTACACCAGCCTGGGCGGGCTGTGGCCGCTGTTCAACATGCAATTGGGCGAGGTCGCGCCCGGCGGTGTCGGCGCGGGGCTGTACGGCATGCTGATCCTGGCCGTGATCACGGTGTTCGTCGCCGGGCTCATGGTCGGGCGCACGCCGGAGTACCTGGGCAAGAAGATCACGCCGCGCGAGATCAAGCTCGCCGCCACCTATTTCCTGGTGAGCCCGCTGATCGTGCTGGTGGGCACGGCCGCCGCGATGGCCATGCCGGGACAGCGCGCGAGCATGGCCAACACCGGGCCGCACGGCCTGACCGAGGTGCTGTATGCCTTCGCCTCGGCGGCCAACAACAACGGATCGGCCTTCGCGGGACTGTCCGGCAATACCGACTGGTACAACACGGCGCTGGGCCTGGCCATGGTCTTCGGCCGCTTCGTCCCGATCATTCTCGCGCTCGCGCTCGCCGGTTCGCTTGCCGCACAAGGACATACCCCCGAGTCGATCGGCACGTTGCCGACGCACCGGCCGCAGTTCGTCGGCATGGTCGTCGGCGTGACGCTGATCCTCGTCGCGCTCACCTTCCTGCCCGCCCTGGCGCTCGGGCCGCTCGCCGAAGGAATCCACTCATGACCGCCCCCACCCTGGCGAAATCGCGTGTCGGCACGGGCCTTTTCGACCCGCGGATGCTGGTGCAGTCCCTGCCGGAGGCCTTCCGGAAACTCGATCCGCGCACGCTGTGGCGCAATCCGGTGATGCTGATCGTCGAGATCGGCGCCGTGTGGTCGACGATGCTGGCCATCGCCGAGCCGACGTTCTTCAGCTGGGCCGTCGTCGTATGGCTCTGGCTCACGGTGCTTTTCGCGAATTTGGCCGAGGCCGTCGCCGAGGGGCGCGGCAAGGCGCAGGCCGACACATTGCGTAAAGCCAAGACCGACACCGTCGCTCGCAGGCTGGTGGATTGGCATCCCGGTCAGCAGCGCCACACCGAGGAGCAGGTCTCGGCGCCGGAACTGCGCCGCGGCGATCATGTGGTGGTCGAGGCGGGGCAGGTCGTCCCGGGTGACGGCGACGTCGTGGAAGGCATTGCGTCCGTGGACGAGTCGGCCATCACCGGCGAGTCCGCGCCGGTGATTCGCGAGTCCGGCGGTGATCGTTCGGCGGTGACCGGCGGGACCACGGTGCTGTCGGACCGGATCGTCGTGCGGATCACGCAGGAGCCGGGTGGCTCGTTCATCGACAAGATGATCGCGCTCGTGGAGGGCGCCTCGCGGCAGAAGACGCCGAACGAAATCGCGCTGAACATTCTGCTGGCCGCACTCACGATCATCTTCGTGTTCGCCGTGGCGACAGTGCAACCGCTGGCGATCTTCGCCAAGGCGAACAATCCCGGCGTCCCGAACACTGCGGCGCTGGACGTGCACGGTGTCACCGGCATCGTGCTGGTGTCGCTGCTGGTGTGCCTGATCCCGACCACGATCGGCGCACTGCTGTCCGCCATCGGCATCGCGGGCATGGACCGGCTGGTGCAGCGCAATGTGCTGGCCATGTCCGGCCGCGCCGTCGAGGCCGCGGGGGACGTGAACACGCTGCTGCTGGACAAGACCGGCACCATCACCCTCGGCAACCGGCAGGCGTCGGAATTCGTGCCGATGCCGGGCATCTCCGAAGACGAGATCGCCGACGCCGCACAGCTTTCCAGCCTCGCCGACGAAACGCCCGAGGGCCGCTCGATCGTGGTGTACGCCAAGCAGGCCTACAACAAGCGCGAACGCACGCCCGGCGAGCTGACCGGGGCCACGTGGGTGGAATTCACCGCGCAGACCCGCATGTCGGGCGTCGACCTGCACGATGGCCACCAACTACGCAAAGGCGCGGCCAGCGCCGTCACCGAATGGGTCCGCGCCCACGGCGGCGAAGTCCCCGCCGAGGCAGGCGTGACCGTCGACGGCATCTCCGCGGCCGGCGGCACCCCGCTGGTGGTCGGCGAGATCTCCGGCGGGAATGCCCGGCTGCTCGGCGTGATCCACCTCAAGGACGTCGTGAAGCAAGGCATGCGTGAGCGTTTCGACGAGATGCGCCGCATGGGCATCCGGACGGTCATGATCACGGGTGACAATCCGTTGACAGCCAAGGCGATCGCCGACGAGGCAGGCGTGGACGACTTCCTCGCCGAGGCCACGCCGGAGGACAAGCTGGCGTTGATCAAGCGGGAGCAGGATGGCGGCCGCCTGGTCGCGATGACCGGCGACGGCACCAACGACGCGCCCGCGCTCGCGCAGGCCGACGTCGGCGTCGCGATGAACACCGGCACCTCGGCCGCCAAAGAGGCCGGCAATATGGTCGATCTGGACTCGGATCCGACCAAGCTGATCGAGATCGTGGAGATCGGCAAGCAGTTGCTGATCACCCGGGGCGCGCTGACGACGTTCTCCATCGCCAACGACGTCGCCAAGTACTTCGCGATCATTCCCGCGCTGTTCGTGGTGCTGTTCCCCGGGCTCGACGTCCTCAATGTCATGCGGCTGCACAGCCCGCAGTCGGCGATCCTGTCGGCGGTGATCTTCAACGCGCTGGTCATCGTGGCGCTGATCCCGCTGGCGCTGCGGGGCGTGAAGTACACGCCGTCGAGCGCGTCCACACTGCTCTCCCGCAATCTCGCCGTCTACGGTGTCGGCGGCATCGTCGCGCCGTTCCTCGGCATCAAACTCATCGACCTGATCGTCCGATTCCTCCCCGGGATGTCCTGATATGCCTACTTTCTCGATGCGGAAGACAACCTGGATCCGGCAGCACCTCGCGGCGCTGCGCGCGCTGCTGGTGCTGGCCGTGATCACCGGAATCGTCTATCCCGTAGCGGTTTTCGGGGTCGCGCAGCTGCCCGGCCTGCACGACAAGGCGAACGGGTCGCTGATCGAGCAGGACGGCCGGATCGTCGGCTCGTCGCTGATCGGCCAGGCCTTCACCGACGGCAACGGCAACGCGCTGGCGCAGTACTTTCAGAGCCGACCGTCGAGCTCGGGCAAGGGTGACGGCTACGACCCGACCTCGACCAGCTTCACCAACCTCGGTCCGGAGAGCATCGTCGACACCCTCGCCGAGAATCCGGACGACGCGAAACAGAGCCTGCTCACCCAGGTCTGCGCACGCAGCAAGGCCGTCGGTGAGCGCGAGGGCGTGGACGGACGCCGCCCGTTCTGCACGAAATCCGGTGTGGGCGCGGTGCTTTCGGTGCTGGGTCCGCAAGACGACCGCGGCCGGGTGACCCATCCCACGGCGGTGATCAGTGTCGACGAGGCCTGCCCGGCCACGCCTTTCCTGGATACCTACGAGGGTGTGCGGGTCGAGTGCGCGAGGGTCGGCGCGGACTACTCGGCCGGGCTGATCGTGCCCGTGCGCGGCGACGCCCCGTCCGCTCCCGCGGTGCCCGCCGACGCCGTCGTCACCTCCGCCTCCGGACTCGATCCGGACATCTCCCCGGAGTACGCGGCCATTCAGGCGCCACGAATCGCCAAGGCCCGCAACATCTCCGAAGCCGACGTGCGCGCGGCGGTCGATGCGCACACCCAGGGTCGCGATCTCGGTTTCCTGGGTGAGCCCCGGGTCGACGTGCTCGAGTTGAACCTCGAACTGGACCGGAGATACCCGGTCACAGGCTGAGGGTTTCGGCCTGGGTGCGTGGAGTTCGCAGTGCCGGGGCCACCCAGGTGGAGAGGTAGTCGCGAAGGTCGCGGCCGGTGCGCGGCGGGCGGCCGGGGTCGATGACGAACGACTGGACGATGCGCAGCATGTGTTCGACGAGGCCGTCCAGGTCGGTGTCGGAGATTCCGGCCGCGTCCCAGTCGACCGCGTAGCGTCGCAGGATCGAACGGCCGAACGCCATCGCGGTATCGGAGGTGACGCCCGCCGAGAACGCTCCGGCGCGGCCGGGAGCCAGCAGCAGGCCGAGGTACTTCTCCTGCGGCAGGCGTTCGAGGGTGTAGGCGATGCCCTCGACGACCGCGGTCGCGGGATCGCGCAGATCGTGCAGATGCTCGGCCAGGACGTCGAGGAATTGCTCGGTGTGCGCGATGGCCGTCGCGGTCAGAAGCGCTTCGGCACTGGGGAAGTAGCGGTACACCGTCTGGCGGGTGACCCCCGCGTGGACCGCCCCCCAGGGGCATGGTAAAAAAACCCCCCCGGCAAAGAAAGGCCCCCATA
>NZ_JARWOP010000025.1 GCF_029868745.1 Nocardia wallacei
CTATTGGGGCCTGGGCGCCTTCGCATTATAAGCCCACACCAACCCCCCTGCAGCGCTAACCCGGGGGTATAAAAACCCCCCAACCGGGCGCCCCCGGGTGGGCTCGGCCCCTTTTCAGGGAGCAATCGCCTTACTTGACGATCTTGGTGACGCGGCCGGCACCGACGGTGCGGCCACCCTCACGGATCGCGAAGCGCAGGCCCTCTTCCATGGCGACCGGCTGGATCAGCTTGACGCTCATCTCGGTGTTGTCGCCCGGCATGACCATCTCGGTGCCCTCGGGGAGGGTCACGACGCCGGTCACGTCGGTGGTGCGGAAGTAGAACTGCGGGCGGTAGTTGTTGAAGAACGGGGTGTGGCGGCCGCCCTCGTCCTTCGACAGGATGTACGCCTGACCCTCGAACTCGGTGTGCGGGGTCGTGGTGCCCGGCTTGATGACGACCTGGCCGCGCTCCACGTCCTCACGCTTGAGGCCGCGCAGCAGCAGACCGACGTTGTCGCCGGCCTGGCCCTGGTCGAGCAGCTTGCGGAACATCTCGACGCCGGTGACCGTGGTCTTCTGCGTCTTCTCGCGGATGCCGGTGATCTCGACTTCCTCGTTCACGTTGATGATGCCGCGCTCGATACGACCGGTGACGACGGTGCCACGGCCGGTGATCGTGAAGACGTCCTCGATCGGCATCAGGAACGGCTTGTCGGTCTCACGAACCGGGTCCGGGATCGACTCGTCGACGGCATTCATCAGCTCGACGATCGACTCGGCCCACTTCTCGTCGCCCTCCAGCGCCTTCAGGCCGGAAACGCGGACGACCGGAGCGTCCTCGTCGAACTCCTGCGAGGCCAGCAGCTCGCGGACCTCCATCTCGACGAGCTCGAGGATCTCCTCGTCGTCGACCATGTCCGACTTGTTCAGCGCGACCAGGATGTAGGGCACGCCGACCTGACGGGCGAGCAGCACGTGCTCGCGGGTCTGCGGCATCGGGCCGTCGGTGGCGGCGACCACGAGGATGGCGCCGTCCATCTGGGCCGCACCGGTGATCATGTTCTTGATGTAGTCGGCGTGGCCCGGCGCGTCGACGTGGGCGTAGTGCCGCTTCTCCGTCTGGTACTCGACGTGAGAGATGTTGATCGTGATACCGCGAGCCTTCTCCTCCGGAGCCTTGTCGATCTGGTCGAACGCAAAGCTCTGGTTCAGGTCCGGGTACTTGTCGTGCAGAACCTTGGTGATAGCCGCCGTCAGCGTGGTCTTGCCGTGGTCGACGTGACCGATGGTGCCGATGTTGACGTGGGGCTTCGTCCGCTCGAACTTCGCCTTCGCCACTTGATGTCCTCCTGGACTTGTTGGTGCTTGCTATGCAGCAGTGCGGTTTGTAAGGGTCACCCCCGCATACACGGGGATTGGGTCGTGCGTGACCGACTATTCGCCGGTCGCCTTGGCGATGATCTCCTTCGACACGTTGGCCGGAACCTCCGCGTACGAGTCGAACACCATGGAGAAGTTCGCCCGGCCCTGGGTCTTCGACCGCAGATCACCGATGTAGCCGAACATCTCCGAGAGCGGAACCAGCGCCTTGACGACACGGGCACCACTGCGTTCCTCCATGGCCTGGATCTGGCCACGCCGGGAGTTCAGGTCGCCGATCACGTCGCCCATGTATTCCTCGGGCGTGGTGACCTCGACGGCCATCAACGGCTCGAGGATCACCGGACCGGCCTTGCGGGCCGCTTCCTTCAGGGCCTGCGCACCCGCGATCTTGAACGCCATTTCCGAGGAGTCGACCTCGTGGTAGGCGCCATCGAGAAGCTTGGCCTTCAGGTTGACCAGCGGGTAACCGGCGAGGACACCGTACTGCATGGCGTCCTGGATACCGGCGTCCACCGACGGGATGTACTCGCGGGGCACGCGGCCACCGGTGACCTTGTTCTCGAACTCGTAGGTCGCGCCGTCCTCGCCCTTGAACGGCTCGAGGGCGATGATCACGCGCGCGAACTGGCCGGAGCCACCCGTCTGCTTCTTGTGGGTGTACTCGTGCTTCTCCACCGCCTTGGTGATGGTCTCGCGGTAGGCCACCTGCGGCTTGCCGATGTTGGCCTCGACCTTGAATTCGCGCTTCATCCGGTCGACGTAGATGTCGAGCTGCAGCTCGCCCATGCCGCCGATGACGGTCTGGCCGGTCTCCTGATCCAGCTTCACGTTGAAGGTGGGGTCCTCCTCCGCGAACTTCTGGATGGCGGTGCCCAGCTTCTCCTGGTCGGCCTTCGTCTTCGGCTCGATGGCCACCTCGATGACCGGGTCCGGGAAGGTCATCGACTCCAGCACGATCTGGTTCTGCGGATCGCACAGGGTGTCGCCGGTGGTGGTGTCCTTCAGGCCGATGACCGCGTAGATGTGCCCGGCCTGGGCCTCGTCGACGGGCTGCTCCTTGTTGGAGTGCATCTGGAACAGCTTGCCCAGCCGCTCCTTCTTGCCCTTGGTCGAGTTGATGACCTGGGCGCCCGAGGCGACCTTGCCGGAGTACACGCGGACGTAGGTCAGCTTGCCGAAGAACGGGTGGCTCGCGACCTTGAACGCCAGCGCCGCGAACGGCTCGGTGGTGTCGGCGTTGCGGTGCAGGATCTCTTCCTCGTTGCCCGGGACGTGGCCGTCGGTACCACCGTCGTCCAGCGGGTTGGGCAGGTAGTCGATCACCGCGTCGAGCATGGGCTGCACGCCCTTGTTCTTGAACGCCGAGCCGCAGAGCACGGGGTAGAGCTCCGAGTTCACGGTCAGCTTGCGGATGGCGCCCTTGATCTCCTCGATCGTGAGCTCCTCGCCGCCGAGGAACTTCTCGAGCAGCTCCTCGTCCGACTCGGCGACGGCCTCGAGCAGTTCCTGGCGGTACTGCTCGGCGCGATCGGCCAGATCGGCGGGGATCTCGGTGGTCTCGTAGGACTCGCCGAGCTTGGTCTCGCCCTTCCAGACCTTCGCGTTCATCTCGACCAGGTCGATGATGCCCTCGAAGTCGTTCTCCGCGCCGATCGGCAGCTGAATGACCAGCGGCTTGGCACCGAGGCGGTCCTTGATGGTCTGGACGGTGAAGTAGAAGTCGGCGCCCAGCTTGTCCATCTTGTTGACGAAGCAGATGCGCGGGACGTCGTACTTGTCGGCCTGCCGCCAGACCTGCTCGGACTGCGGCTCAACGCCCTCTTTGCCGTCGAAGACCGCAACCGCGCCATCGAGAACGCGCAGCGATCGCTCCACCTCGACGGTGAAGTCGACGTGGCCCGGCGTGTCGATGATGTTGATCTGGTTGTCTTTCCAGAAGCAGGTCGTCGCGGCCGACGTGATCGTGATGCCGCGCTCCTGCTCCTGAGCCATCCAGTCCATCGTGGCCGCGCCGTCGTGGACCTCACCGATCTTGTAGGTGATGCCGGTGTAGAAGAGAATGCGTTCGGTTGTCGTGGTCTTGCCGGCATCGATGTGGGCCATGATGCCGATGTTGCGGACCTTGTTGAGGTCGGTGAGCACGTCCTGTGCCACGGAAATCTTCCCCGCTCTGTCTTGTGAGACTCTCAGCTCAGTTGGGATTTTCGGGAACGACCCTGGCTCCTTTCGGAGGCCCAGAGGCCATCACTTTTTCAACGTCGGGCGTGGCCTGAGAGTGCCTGCAGTGCCACGCCCGACTGTGACTCGCCTCCCGGCGCCGTTCCTTGACAGTGCCCCATACCGAGCACCGCTCCGGAGACCCGGGAATCGACTCACCAGCGGTAGTGCGCGAAGGCCCGGTTCGACTCGGCCATCTTGTGGGTGTCCTCGCGGCGCTTCACCGAGGCGCCGAGGCCGTTGCTGGCGTCCAGCAACTCGTTGGCCAGGCGCTCGACCATGGTCTTCTCGCGACGCTGCCGGGAGAAGTTGACCAGCCAGCGCAGCGCCAGGGTGTTGGCGCGCCCCGGGCGCACCTCGACCGGCACCTGGTAGGTGGCGCCACCGACGCGGCGGGGCTTCACCTCGAGGGAGGGCTTCACGTTGTCGAGCGCGCGCTTGAGGGTGACGACCGGATCGGTGCCGGTCTTCTCGCGCGCCTGCTCCAGCGCGGCGTACACGATCCGTTCGGCGGTCGACTTCTTGCCGTCCATCAGGATCTTGTTGACCAGCTGGCTCACCAGCGGCGACCCGTAGACCGGGTCGTTGATCAGCGGACGCTTGGGTGCGGGGCCCTTGCGCGGCATATCAGCTCTTCTCCTTCTTGGCGCCGTAGCGGCTGCGGGCCTGCTTGCGGTTCTTCACACCCTGGGTGTCGAGCGAGCCGCGGATGATCTTGTAGCGCACACCGGGGAGGTCCTTCACACGACCACCGCGCACGAGCACCATCGAGTGCTCCTGCAGGTTGTGGCCCTCACCGGGGATGTAGGCCGTGACCTCGACCGCGCTGGTCAGGCGAACACGCGCGACCTTGCGCAGCGCGGAGTTCGGCTTCTTCGGGGTCGTGGTGTACACGCGGGTGCACACGCCACGACGCTGCGGGCTCCCCTTCAGGGCCGCGGTCTTCGTCTTCGCGACCTTGTCGCGGCGACCCTTGCGGACCAGCTGGTTGATGGTTGGCATATACCGGCTTTCTTTATTCAGTAACCAGGTGTCTGGAGTTCTTCACGTGTGCGTCATCGAGCTTTCACCCACCCGCCCGGATCCGCGTTCCTCGCGTCCCGAGGTCGGGCGTGTCGCGCGCATCGCATGCCTACATTTCCGGGCACGCTGAAACGGTCGGCCGCTCTCGCTGGCTTACGTCCTGCACACGAACCTGCCCGCAAGCTTCCGGGCACAGCGATCCACGATACCCGTCGGCGCGGCGGGGGGCAAAAGCGGGTACCCCGTGGTAGGCGAGGCACGGCGCCGGGTCGCGATATCGGGTTGTCGAGCTGGGGATCAGCGGGCCAGATTCAACGTCAACTCTGCCAGAGTCTTGGCTCCCTCGCACGGATCCGGGTGACCCGATCCCGCACGATAGTTCACCCACCAGCCGATGACTCCCGTATCGGCGGCCGGAGCCATCACACCGCAGGAGTCCGCGTCGTTGGGCCGATGGACCTGCAGCGCCCGCCGGCCCTGCACGTTGATGTCCGTGGTGGTGTAACCGAGCCGGTCGTTGTTCTGTTTCTCGTTCGGCAGCGAGCCCATCTCGTACCAGTTCAGCGTGGCCATGCCATCGCCGCCGGGCGTGCCCACCAGATCCCACATGCACACCGCGCCGTTGAACGAGCCCTGTGCGTCCTGCGCCCCCGTCGACTTCGCGATGTCCTCCGGCTTGACGACATCGCATTCGCGCAGCAGCTTGTCGAAGTTCATGTTGACCGAACTGCCGCTGCCCGCCGGTTCCGCGGACCCCGGCACGGTGCGGCCGCACCCGCCCAGTGTCAGCGCCGCGGCCGCCGCCACCGCGCACACCGCCGCCGCCCGCGCTCCCGTTCGCACGCTCATGCCGCCCCTCACTTCATTCGCTGCACGGTCAGCTCGGCCATCTTCCGGTTCTTCACGCACGGGTCGGCGCCGATCTGGCCGAACAGGCCCGAGGAGGTCGACCATTCGAAGAAGTCGTCGCCGATCTGCACCGCCAGGTCGCAGATGCCGCCGTCGGGCGTGGCGTCCTGGAAGCCCTTGTGCCCGGCGACCTCGATGCTCTCCGGATTGCGATTCTGCGCGGTCACCCACGCGCGCTCCCGCTCGATCGGGCTGCCCCGATACGAGGCGAAGGTGACACTCGGCGAGGCCGTCCCGGCCGACTGCCAGTTGCAACCGACGGAATTCTTGAACGATCGGGAAATCTGCGGCAGCTGACCCAGATCGCGCACCTCGTCATCCGTGAGGTTGCCACACTCCCCCGTGAACGGGCCCAGCGCCGCCACCCGCGTCGGCGGCCGCACGGCCGGAGTCTCACTGTCCGAACCGTCCGAACCGCATGCCGTGAGCAACGCTGCGATGGCCATCCCCGTGACGATCGCCGACGTGATCCGCATGCAGGCGACTGTACTGGGCCGAACGCCTCTTCACAGATTGCCCCGGGCCTGCTGTTCGCGTTCGATGGCTTGGAACAGGGCCTTGAAGTTGCCCTTGCCGAAGCCGAGGGAGCCGTGGCGTTCGATGAGTTCGAAGAACACCGTGGGGCGGTCGGTGAGGGGCTTGCAGAAGATCTGGAGCAGATAGCCGTCCTCGTCGCGGTCGACCAGGATGCCGCGGGACCGCAACTGCTCCACCGGGACTCGTACGTGTCCGATCCGGCCACGCAGTTCGGGGTCCTCGTAGTAGGCGGCGGGGGTGTCCAGGAATTCGACGCCCTCGTGGCGCAGCGCGTCGACGGTGGCGAGGATGTCGCCGGTGGCCAGGGCGATGTGCTGCACCCCCGGGCCGCGATAGAACTCCAGGTACTCGTCGATCTGGGATTTCCGGCGGCTCACCGCCGGCTCGTTGAGCGGGAACTTCACCCGGCGGTTGCCGCTGGCCACCACCTTGCTCATCAGCGCCGAGTACTCGGTGGCGATGTCGTCGCCGACGAACTCGGCCATGTTCTCGAAACCCATGACGCGGCGGTAGAACTCGACCCACCGATCCATCTGCCCGAGTTCGACATTGCCGACGACATGATCGATCGCCTGGAACAACCGCGGCGGCCCGCCGTCCCGCGGCGCGAACCCCGACCGCCTGGCGACATAGCCCGGCCAGTAGGGCCCGTCGTAGCGGGAGCGGTCGACGAGCGTGTGCCGGGTCTCGCCGTAGGTGGCCAGCGCGGCGGACCGGACGGTGCCGAATTCGTCTGTGTCGTCGTGTGGTTCGGCGAGCACGGTCGCGCCGTGGGTGCGCGCCCAGGCCACGCACCGGTCGACGTCGGGCACCTCCAGCGCGATATCCACCACGCCGTCGCCGTGCCGATCGTGGTGTGCGACAAGCGGACTCGTCGGATCGACGGCGCCCTGCACCACGAATCTGGCGCTGCCGCTGCTCAAGACGAACGATTTGTGATCGCGGTTGCCGGTCTCGGGCCCCGAATACGCCTCCGGCCGCATCCCGAAGGCGGACTCCAGGTAGTGCGCGAACTGAGTGGCATTGCCGACCACCCACACAACCGCGTCCCACCCGAGGACAGGAAAGGGATCTGTGTTCGATTGCTCCGCTTCGCTCCCCCGCTCCGTCGGTCCGGACTCGGGGCGGGCCGCGACCTTCGCGTACTCGGTGGTCATGAATCAAGGTAATAGCCTCGACGCGACGCTGAGCAATATCGCCTGGATTCGATGTTCATCATGGTGAATTTCGATACCAAAATAGGTTCCATGCTGGACAATTTGAATAGGTCACGAGACGGACGGAGACGACGATGGCACGCACCGCCGCACGGTTGGACGAGCTCGATCTGGCGATCCTCACCGCCATGCACGACTACCAGAAGGCGGGCATCCTCGAGCTGTCGCGGCGCACCCGCGTCGCCCGCGCGACGGTCCAGTCACGCATCGCCCGGATGGAGGAGTCCGGCGTGATCTCGTCCTATGATCCGCAGATCGACGTCACCGCCGCCGGTTTCGACGTGCAGGCGTTCGTCACACTGGAGATCGCGCAGGGTGCGCTCGACGCCGTGGCCGCCGATCTGGAGGCCATCCCCGGCGTGCTGGAGGCCTACGCCACCACGGGCTCGGGAGACGTGCTGTGCCGCCTCGGCGCGGATTCGCACACCGGGTTGCAGTCGGTGCTGCTGAGTATCGATCGCAGCGCCGCGGTGGTCCGGTCGCACAGCGTGGTCGTGCTGTCGACGGTGGTGCCCCATCGCACCCTGCCGCTCCTACGCACCCTCACGCCCGCCGGGACCAGCAAGGCTCCGGCCTACCGGAATCACCCCTGATGACCCGCCGCGTCAGGGTTTGAGATTCGCACCGGGCGCGAGTATTTCCACGCTCGGCTTCCGATCCGGCTCCAGGAAGTCCAGTAGCGCGGCGCCCTCGGCCTCGACCTCGCCGCGCTCGGCCGCGGTCCAGGCGCGTTCGGGCGCGATGCGCAGCCGGGCCCGCTCGCGGTCGGTGAAGACCTTGTAGATACCGGCCAGGTAGCCGTCGACCAGCACCGGTGCGACCTGGGTCGCGGAGCGTTGCAGCGGCGGTGCGGCGCCGTCGGTCACGACCCGGCTGCGGTCCTGATGGGAAAGGTAGAGGTTGTCGTACCAGCCGAGGAAGCGGACCGGCGCGGGCAGGTCCGGGTCGGCGAGTTCGGCGTCGGCGGCGTCGTAGAGGGTGCGGCCGCGCTCGTCGCGGTAGGTGCGGACGCGCTCGCCGAGCCGCTCGACGACCTCCTTGATGCCCAGCAGCCGCGACCAGGTCTGCACATCCATGGTGGACGCCGGACCGAACGCCCGCAGGTAGCGGAAGACCAACTCGCCCAGCGGGTAATCCGGTTCCAGTTCGGCGCCCAGCCAGGGCTGGATGCGCGACCAGACGGGACGGCTGTTGTTCTTCCACAGGCCGCGCGGCGGCGTCTGTAGCACCGGCAGCTGATACAGCCAGGTCTGCACCACGGCGCCGGGGTCACGGTCGGGAAACACTTCGGCCGCACGCACTCTCAGGTCGGCCGCCGACATCGGCTCGTCGCCGAGTACCTGTTCGCCACTGCGGCGCACGGTCTCGGGATCCAGGCCGACCATCGCGCCGTAGTTGAAACCCTTTCGGAAGGGCGCCTTTTCGAGTTCGGGCTGGATGTGCGGGGCGATGCGGACCGCGTCTGCGGCGGTGACCAGGTGAATCGTGCCGCGCATCAGGGTGATTCGCACCAGCGACCGATCCAGCAACCCGGCGGACACCGCGTCGGGAACGAAATCACGTGCGCGACTCCACAAACCGATGAACGGTGGCGGCACGTCCTGAGCCTGCAGACCGATCAGGTGATCGCACAGCTGCGGCACCGTCAGGGTCGTACGTTCCAGCAGGTGCTGCCGGGCCAGCAGGGTGCGGTTCAGCACCCGATTCGAGACGACATCAGCGGTCACGGCGGCCTCTCACGACGTGGTGTCGCCCGCGGGCGCACCGTCGGCCAGGCGGGAGATGTTCTCGCACAGGCCTTTCCAGGATTCGATGGCGTCCGCCGAGTCGGTGTGCGGGCGGCGGAAGCGGTGGACGTACTCGGCCGCGTCGGTGAGATCCCAGCGCAGGCGGTACAGCTCGAGCAGGTCGGGGCGCGGTGTCACTCCGGTCGCGGCGGCATAGTCGCGCAGCAGCGACCATGTCGAACGCGGCACGGCGGTGCGCGTCGTCCCGGAACTCGCCCCACGCGAACTGCCGCCCCTCGAGCAGCGGATAGCAGGCGACGGCGTAGCGCTCACCGATCCGCGCGACCACCTCGCCGGCGCGGTCCGGAACCGGTGCGACCACGAAATCCAGTCCGCCGTCGCACAATTCCCGCGCGGTCGCCAACGCCGCCCGCAACCGCTCGAACGCCGCTTCCGGCGCCTCGTCGAGCGACCGCCGCCGCAACTCGTCCACCGTGACGAACCAGCGCCGGCCGTCCACCCCCTCGACCCGCCAGTGATGACTGCCGAAACCGAGTGGCGCGTACTCGCTCGAGCGCCCCGCGATCCCCCACCGCTCGTCCAGCACGGCGAGCAGCATCTCGTCCGGCAGCCCGGACGGCGGAGTCAACATGCCCGGCAGCATAAATCGACACTCCGACATGCCACGACCCATTTCACCCGCCCGCACCTTCACCTGCCCGCGGCGGTCGCCCCCGCAACACACCAGGAGACCTTCTCGCCACACGACACGCCTCGCTCAGCACAGCGCGACCACCGTCCTGCGAACGACGCTTCCCGCTCAGCGGCGCTCAGCGCAGCGTGACCACTACCTTGCCGGTCGCGCTGCGGTTGTCGAGCGCGGCGACGGCGTCGGCGGCGCGGTCGAGGGGGTAGAGGGTGGGCTGGGGCGGGGGAATCTTGCCCGCGGCCAGCAGGGGTTCGACCTCGGCCCACTGTTCCTGGAGGTAGCCGGGGTGGGTGCGGACCCATTCGCCCCAGCCCGCGCCGACCACCTCGGCGTTCTTCAGCAGCAGGCGGTTCACCTTCACGGTCGGGATGTCGCCTCCGGTGAAGCCGACCACCAGCACGCGCCCGGCCGGGGCCAGGGACCGGATGCTGTCGGTGAAACGGTCGCCGCCCACCGGATCCAGGACGATGTCGACGCCGCGACCGCCGGTCAGTTCCTTGACCGCGGCGAGCCAGCCGTCGGCGAGCACCACGTCCGTGGCGCCGTTGGCGCGCGCCACCTCGGCCTTGGCCTCGGTGCTCACCACCGCGATCACCCGGCCCGCGCCCAGCGCCGCGGCCAGCCGCAGCGTCGAGGTGCCGATGCCGCCGGCCGCGCCGTGCACCAGCACCGTCTCGCCCGCGGCCAGCCGCCCGCGGTTGCGCAGGCAGAAGTGCACGGTCAGGTCGTTGAACAGGATGCCCGCGCCGGCCTCCAGCGAGATGTTGTCGGGGAGCTTGAACACCATCTCCGCGGGCGACACCGCCACCTCGGCCATCGCGTTGCCGAGCATGGTCAGCGCCAGCACGCGATCGCCCGCCCGCACGTGCGCGCCCTCGGGTGCGGACCGCACGACTCCGGCGATCTCGCCGCCGACGACGAACGGCAGTTCGGGCTTCATCTGGTAGAGGCCGCGGGTCATCAGCACGTCCGGGAACGCCACCCCGGCGGCGTGCACGTCGATCACGACTCCGCCCGGATACGCCGCCGGTTCCGGGATGTCGACGACCTCGATGGATTCCGGTCCGTCGAGTTTGCTCACCTGCGCTGCACGCATGTATCGACCTCTCTGTCGCGGCTGTCGCCACTAAGTTAACCGGTCTTCGCATGTGGCTGTCCACGGGACCGGCATTTGTTAAGCTCTAGGCCGCTGAGCTGAGCTGATGAGGGGGACTCATGGCAGGGCCGAACGATCCGCCGGTAGCCGCGCTGCGCGTGGATATCGGTGCGCTGCAAACGTTTGCGAGCGACCTGCGCGGCGAAGCCGAGACCATCGGCAATCTGCAATCCGGCCTGGCTGACGCCGCCGGCGCGCTACCGGGCACCCAGTGGAGCACGGCGTGCGGGCAGGCCAAGGACACTGTCGACAAGGCGCTGCACCGCATCGGCGACCGCTTCACCAAGGTCGCCGACGGCGTGCAGAACGCGGGCAAGGCGCTGGAACTCACCGACCAGGAGTTCCGCGACAAGCTGAGCACGATCGGACTGCACCCATGACGCTGTCGATCCCGGATGTCGAGAACTGGCAGCCCGATCAGCTGACCACCGCGTCCACCGCGGTAGGCAAGCTGAGCACCGACCTGGACCAGGCACTCCTCGGCGGCATCGGCAAGGTCCAGCAGCTGGGCACCGACAAGAAGTGGGACGGCGTGGCCGCGCAGGCCGCCGACGCGCGGATGGACACCGAGAAGCTGCGCGCGTCCGCGGTCAGCCAGGCATTGCTGGGCCTGCAGACGGCCCTGGGCCAGCAGGTGGAGAACCTGAACAACGCCAAGAAGGCCGTCCTGGACGCCCGCGACCGCGCGCTGCACCCGACCGACGAGACCCCGCCGCCGGACGGTTTCGAGGTCGCCGACAACGGCGTGGTCACCGCGAACGCGCGAAAGACCTACTGGGACAACCAATCCGGCCTGAAACCCGACGAGATCCAGCGCAACAAACTGGAAGAGGACCACAAGGCCGCGACCCACCAGAACGAGATCACCAACGCGCTGAAGCAGGCGGAACTGGTGGCGGAGGCCGCGGTCACGGCGCTCAACGGCGCGAAGACGACGGTCGACCAGGCCCACACCGGACTCGGCGACCCGGTGACGGGCGCCGGCGGCGTGACCCCGGCCGCCGCCCCCCCCGCCCCCGCCCCCGCCCGCCCCCGGGGCGCCCCCCCCCGGGCGGCGGGGGGGGGTAAGGGCGGCGCCGTGGGGGGGGAACGGGCCCTCCCGGGCTCATTCGCCTGGGACCCCCGGCCCAACCCGGTCCGCGGCCCCCGGTTGGGGGGGCCGGGGGGGGTCCCCCGGCCCGCCGCGCCGACGGCCCCGGCCGCGACCGTCCCGGTGGCCGCCGCCCCGGTCTCGCATGCGGGTAATCCGTCCTCGCAGTTGCTGGGCAACACCTCGCACGGCGGCGGCACCGCCTACCACGGCGGCGGCTCGCACAGCGGCACGTCCTACACCGGCGGGCTCGCCTCCGGCTCGTCGGGCGGCCCGGTCGGCCCCATGCCCACCGGCACCCAGGCGGAGTGGATCAAGGAAGCCATCCGGGTGCTGCGCGAGCAGGGCTACGACGTCAGCGACTCCGACGCGGCGATCATCGCCGCCATCATCGAGCACGAGTCCGGTGGCAACCCGCACGCGATCAACAACTGGGACAGCAACGCCGCCGCCGGTCACCCGTCGAAGGGCCTCATGCAGACCATCGACAGCACCTTCAACAGCTACAAGGTGGCTGGCCACGAGGACATCTGGAACCCGGTCGACAACATCGTCGCCGCGTCCAGATACTCGATAGACCGCTACGGTTCGCTGGGCAACGTGCCCGGTATCGCGGCCATGCGCGGGGGCGGCGGCTATGTCGGCTATTGATCAGCATCCACGGCGGACGCCCGTCGGAGCGCGCGTCCGCTACGTGTGAGTAGAACCATCTCGACGTAACGGTGTGACGTGCGACCCGTAAAGTCGTGCACAGACAGCATCGCAAGAAAACGCCGCACACCGTGCAGCGCGAGGAGCACCAGTGTCATTCGATCAGCCACTCGCCCCGCTTCCCCAGGAGGGCTTGGGCTTCGCCTCGGCGTGGCCCGTCCGGGCTGGCGATGTAGATCCGTACAGCCGGTTGCGGCTGGATGCAGTGGCCCGCTATCTGCAGGACATCGCCTGGGAGGACTTGCAGTCCACCTTCTTCCACCGCACCGATCCGAGTTGGATCGTGCGCCGCACCGTGATCGATGTCGTGCGGCCGATTCTCTGGCCGGACCGGGTGCGGTTGCTGCGCTGGTGCTCGGCGCTGTCGACCCGCTGGACGAATATGCGGGTGCGGATCACCAGCGACGCGGGCGGCCTGATCGAGACCGAGGGCTTCTGGATCAATATCAACGAGTCGACCAACATGCCCACCCGGATCAGCGATGAGGGCCTGGCCCACCTGGGCCGCACCACCGACGAGCACCGGCTGCGCTGGCGCCCCTGGCTGACCGATGCCACCCCGCCGGAATCCGACACGGATCTGCCGTTTCCGGTGCGTACCACCGACATCGACCAGTTCAACCACGTCAACAACGCGGTGTACTGGCAGGCGGTGGAGCACTTCCTGGTCGATTTCCCGAAGCTGGTGGCCGGGCCGCACCGCGCGGTCATCGAGTACATGGCGCCGGTGCTCTCGCGCGAGCACATCAGCGTGCGCAGCCGCTACGAACCCGGTGACCGCACCGGCGACCCGGTGCTGCGATTGTGGTTCGTGGTCGGCGGCACCACGACGACAGCTGTCCGGATCGGCCCGCTCGCGGGCTGACAGGTTGAGGCGTCCCGGGCCCCGGCGCCCCCCACAGGGGGGGCCCGGGCCGTGACCGTAAAAACCCGCGCGGGCGTGAGGAGGGACACGCGGGGGGTGGTAATTTACCCCGGGCGGCCCGCGACGGGTACTAATTCGGCGCCGCCGGCCATAAGGTGTGGACGTCCGGGGCGCACGACG
>NZ_JARWOP010000026.1 GCF_029868745.1 Nocardia wallacei
GGCGAATTCGTCGTCGACGGCGGGCAGTTCACGCTCCTTGACGGAGTTCACCTTGACGGTGATGACCGCCTCCTTGCCGGCGTACTCGCGGGGGGGGTTGGGGCCGGCGGCCCACCGCTTTTCCCCGGGGGGGTTGGGACCGGGCGGGGGCAACCGGCCCCGGGGGGGGGTCAACAACCCCCCCCCCCGGGGGGGGCACCGGCCTGTCCGGCCGCTGAACCACCAGAACAGGAGACTCCCAGATGATCCGGAAACTACTGCGGGGCAGCGTGATTCCCGCTGTCGCCGTCGCGGTCGGCGCCCTGCTGGGGGCGGCGCCGGCCGCGGCGGAGGCCCCGGACGGGTCGGCGGTCACCGGATCGTGGCCGGTCGACGGGCGCACTGTGCAGCTGCGCGTGCACTCGGCGGCGATGAACACCGACATCATGGTGAACGTGCAGCGCCCGGCCGACGCCGAGGCGCCCGCGCCGGTGCTGTATCTGCTCAACGGCGGTGGGGGCGGCCAGGATACGGCCACCTGGCAGCGCAACACCGACGTGCTGAAGTTCCTGGCGGACAAGCAGACCTACGTCGTGCAACCGGTAGGCGGCAAGTGGAGCTACTACACCGACTGGCGCGCCCCGGACCCGAAACTCGGTGTGTACAAATGGAAGACGTTCCTCACCGAGGAACTGCCGCCGCTGATCGATGCCGAGTTCGCCACCACCGGCGCGAACGCGGTGGCGGGCCTGTCCACCTCGGGCACCTCGGTGCTGCAGTTGCCCATCGCCAAGCCGGGTCTGTACCGGGCGGTGGCCGCCTACAGCGGCTGCGCTCAGACCAGCGATCCGATCGGCCGCCAGTTCGTGAAGCTGTCGGTGGAGACCTGGGGCGGCGGCGACACGGTCAATATGTACGGCCCCGACAACGACCCGATGTGGGCGGACAACGATCCGTACCTGCACGCCGAGGGGCTGCGCGGCCTGCAGCTGTTCATCTCCAGCGGCACCGGCGTGCCCGGCCTGTACGACGTCTACAACGGCAGTCACATGCAGCCCGGTCCGCGCGGTTATGTGAACCAGCTGCTCATCGGCGGAGTCATCGAGGCGGCGGTGGATTACTGCACGCACAATCTGCAGACCCGGCTCGGGCAGCTCGCGATCCCGGCGACCTTCGACTTCGAACCCACCGGCACGCACTCCTGGGGGTACTGGCAGGATGCGCTGAAGCGGTCGTGGCCGGTGCTGGCCTCGGGGCTCGGCGTGCCCGCCTGACCCGGCGGTTGCCAGGTCCCGCGGCGGAATGGTCGTAGACTTTCCGTCGTACAGCCGAGCCGGCGCCGCGCAGGGCAGGCGCCGGGGAATGTCGAAAGTCGGCGTTTCGAACGAGAGCGACAAGGCGGTCGGAGCGGTGCAGATGAGCCGAGCAGAGGGCCTCGAGACAACAACGGACAGCGGGCACGTCCCCAAGCCATGGGACGCCGGGCGCGCGGTGATCGGCGGCGCGCGGTGACGGCCGGCGCGCTCGAGACCGACACGGTGCCCGAGGCCGACATCCGGCGGCCCGCCCTGGACAAGTTCGGCTTCTCCGAATTCCGGCGGACCGCCGTCATCGGGACCGTCCTCGGTGCGGCGGTGACGCGGCGGGTGGTGCGCGGCGGACTGCGTCGCCCGAAGCGCCGCCGCGCCATGGCCGACGGCGTGGTCGACGGATTCGAGACGCTCGGCCCGATGTTCGTCAAACTCGGCCAGCTGATCGCCTCCTCTCCCGCATCGTTCCCCCCGGAACTGACCGACGCGTGCCTGCGCTGCCTCGACGACGTGCCGCCGTTCCCCGCGGTGGACGCGCGCGCCATCGTCGAGGCCGATCTCGGCCGGCCGATCGCGGAGCTGTTCCGGGAATTCGACGACGTACCGCTGTCCGCGGCGTCGGTCGCGCAGGTGCACGGATGCGTGCTGGCCGACGGCCGACCGGCCGTGGTGAAGGTGCAGCGGCCCGATATCGCGCGGCGCATGATCGTGGACCTGCGCGCGGCGTACCGCCTGGCGGGGATGATGCAGAAGCGTTCGGAGAACGCCCGCGTCGCCAATGCCGAGGGCGTGGTGCGCGACCTGTATGAGACCACCGTCGCCGAGCTGGACTTCCGCAACGAGGCCGACAACCAGACCCGCGCCCGCGCCCACCTGCGCGCCTTCGGTGACAATGCGAGTGTCGTTGTGCCCGAAGTGTATTGGGACTTCTGCGGCCCCCGCGTGCTGTGCATGGAACGCATGCGCGGCATGCCGCTGGACCGCTTCGACGACATCCGCGCCGTGCATCCCGACCCGGAGCTGTTGATCCGGCGCCTGGTGAAGGCGTGGGTGGAAAGCGTTGTGGTGCACGGGCTTTTCCACGGCGACGTGCACGCGGGCAACCTGTGGCTGCTCGACGACGGCCGGGCGGCCATGCTCGACTTCGGCATCGTCGGCAAGATGAGCCCGCAGTGGCGCGAGTTCGTGGGCGCGCTGTTCCACGCCAGCGCCATCGACGGCGACTTCCGCCCCGTCGCGCGGGCGCTGCGGGAGCTGGATCTGGTCGACGGCGATTCCGGCGACGACGCCACCATCGGGCGGCAGCTGGCGACCGCGCTGGCGCCGGTGTTGTCGGGCAAGCTGGCGCAGCTGGACATGGGCAAGGTGGCCGCCCGCATGGTGGAGTTCGGCAAGCGCCGCGGGGCGTCCGGTCCCGAGCAGCTCATTCTGATGGGCAAGCAGCTCGGGTATTTCGAACGCTATGCGGTGGCCCTGGCGCCCGGCTGGCGCCTGGGCCAGGACCTCTACCTGTTCCGCAACATCTTCCCCGAGGAGGTGGCCGCCAAGGCCGCCGAGCAGGGGATCGACCTGCCGGACTGACCTCGTCGCCGGGTCATTCCACGAATTCGCGGTCGCCGTAACGGATTCGGGCCGGGTCCCAGGCCGCGCCCAGCCGGGTGACGAAGCGCTGGACCAGCGGGAGGTCGGCGAGATCGGCGATCAGGATCAGGGTGTGGTCCTCGGTGACCGAGCCGCCGACGAGCCGGCCGCGGGCCTCCGGGTCGGAGACGAGAGCGTCATGGAAGCGGGTGACGTTGACGCCGGGTATCTCGACGGTGAAGGCGTCGCGTGCGGGGGAGTCGGCGGGCAACGGCTCGAAGGTCAGCACCGACTCCTGCCCGAACCGGATGCGCACCTGATCCGCGACGCGCCGCAGGTCCGGCCCGGCCAGGCAGGCCAGGTGGAAGGCGCGTGACCGCTCATAGGTGGCCCGCTGCTGCGTGTCGGACCAGAACACGCCGCTCACCAGCGTCGAGCCGACCGGCAGGGTGAGCTGTCGCAGCGCGATCCCGTCGACCTGGAGTTCGAAGAGTTCCAGCCGGTCGCGCAGCCGGGCATCACCCGGATCGGTGATGGTGGCCGTGTTGTCGGTGGCGAACAGCTCCGCCTCGGGCCGCAGCGGATCCCCTGCCGCACAATCGGCCGGCCCCGCGTGCACCGGTGCCGCCACGACACCAACCCCAACCGAAATCGCCAGTGCCGCAAAAACTCCCGCAACTCGCGCGCCGTTCATCCGCCCTCCTCGTCGTCCCGCACGATATTCGATCCCTCGCCCGCCCCGTCATCCCGGTGTCAGTACAGCTCGCCCCGTCATCCCGGCGCGCTTTTGGCCGGGATCCACTCCGCGCCGTGTGGATTCTATGGCGCGAGCACTCCATTCCGGATCACCGAATCCCCGGACGCGCGGGGGATACCTCGGCAAACCTCGATCCACGACGCCGGCGGAATATGCTCGGTCCGAGCCGGATACCGCCTGGCGACCACCGAAAGGGGCGTGCCGCATGACCGATCCCGACCTGACCGAGCTGCGGACCCGCGCGGCCGGCGGGGACAGCGACGCGATCGCCGAGCTGATCGAATCGGCCGCCGAGCGCGAGGACCTGGCCGAACTGCGGAACTGGGCCGACCGCGGCTACACCGACGCCGTCGACCAGCTGGTCGAGCTGGCGAGCGAGCGCGACGACGTGGACGAATTACGCCATCTGGCCGACCAGGGCAGCCACGACGCCGTCGACGCCCTGATCGAACTGGCCGTCGAGCGCGGCGACATGGGCGAGTTGCGCCGCTGGGCCGACCAGGGCAATACCGACGCCGTCGACGAACTCGTCCAGCTGGCTGCCGAACAGCGCGACCTGATCGAACTGCGCCGCCTCGCCGCGGGCGGCAACCGCGACGCCGCCGACGCCCTCGCCGAACTCACCACGGAGTAGCGCCGCCGTCGATCACAGACTCCGGCCGATGATGACCTTCATGATCTCGTTGGTCCCGCCGTAGATCTTCTGGATGCGGGCGTCGGTGAAGGCGCGGGAGATGGGGTATTCGGCCATGTAGCCGTAGCCGCCGAACAGTTGCAGGCATTCGTCGGCGACGCGGCACTGCTGCTCGGTCAGCCACCACTTCGCCTTCGCGGCGGTGGGGACGTCCAGCTCGCCACGCAGATGCTTGGCGATGCAGTCGTCGGTGAACGCCCAGGCCACACTCTTGATGGTGTCGCATTCGGCCAGCACGAACTGGGTGTTCTGGAATTTGAAGATCGCCTTGCCGAAGGCCTCGCGCTCCTTGGTGTAGGCGACCGTCAGCTCCACCGACTTCTCGATGGCGCCCGCCGCCGCGACGGCGAGGATCAGCCGCTCCTGCGGCAGCTGCTGCATGAGCTGGATGAAGCCGAGTCCCTCGGCGCTGCCGAGCAGGTTCGACTTCGGCACCCGCACGTCGTCGAAGAACAGCTCACAGGTGTCCTGCCCGTGCTGGCCCACCTTCTCCAGGTTGCGCCCGCGCCGGAAGCCGTCACGGGTGGTCTCCACCGCGATGAGCGAAACGCTTTCCGCGCCTTTGCCTTCGCCGGTCTTGGCGGCGACGATCACCAGATCGGCGAGCAGCCCGTTGGAGATGAAGGTCTTGGCCCCGTTGATGACGTAGTCGTCGCCGTCCACGGCCGCCTTGGTGCGGATGTTCTGCAGATCCGACCCCGTGCCCGGCTCGGTCATGGCGATGGCTCCGACGATCTCCCCGCTCGCCATCCTCGGCAGCCAGGCCCGCTTCTGCTCCTCGGTGCCGTAGGAGTTGATGTAGTGCGCGACGATCGTGGAGTGCACCGGGTTGCCGAGGCTCGGCGCCAGGGCCCGGGTCTGCTCGATCGCCACCACCGCCTCGTGCGCGAAAGTGCCGCCGCCCCCGCCGTATTCCTCCGGGACGCTCAGGCACAGCAGCCCGACGTCTCCGGCCTTGTTCCAGACCTCGCGGTCCACGTGGTGCTGGCGGCCCCACCGGTCCTCGTTGGGCGCGCACTCCTTCTCGAAGAACTGGCGCGCCAGCTCGGCCAGCGCGTCCAGATCCTCGTCCATCCACGGTGAACGGTGCAAAGGCACAGCAGAACTCCTCTGTTCGTATGCGTGTCTCCGATGCTGGCCGGGCGGCGGCCGCGCGCCAATGACCGCACCGCTCGTTTCCTTGACCGGACCGCTCGAGTCGCGGGGTTGTGGAGGTGGCGAGCGCTCAGCGCTGGTAGGAGCCGGGCGGGCTGCCGGTCCAGCGCCGGAACGCGCGGGAGAAGGCGCTCGGTTCGGAGAAGCCGAGCCGCCGCGACAGCGCGGCCACGGTCTCCTCACCGCGCACCAGGCTCGCGATGGCGGCATCACGCAGGATCTGCTCGCGGATCTCGCGGGCGGAGGTGTGTTCCTCGCGCAGCTTGCGGCGCAGCGTCGACGGGCTCATCGCCAGCTGTGCGGCGACCTCGTCCAGGGTCGGCCACGCGCCGGTGCGCCCGCGTTCGAGGATGTGGCGCACCCGGGCGCTGAGCGACAGCGAATAGTGGCGGCGGCCGATCACCGCCGACGGGGCGTCGCGCAAGAAGACCAGCAGGTCGTCCTCGTCGCGTACCAGCGGGGCGGTCAGCTGCGCGGCGTCGAACACGAGCGCGGGGGCGGACGCCGAGAACCGCACGGGTGCACCGAATATCAGATCGTAGTCGTCGAGACCCGAAGGGGGATAGGGGACTTCGACGCGGCGCAGCAGAATCCGGCCGCCGGCGGCCCAGCCCAGGAAGCGGTGGGTGACGGTCAGCATGGTGTCGATGATCAGCCCGACCGGGTTGTGCACCGCGCCGATGTCGAAGGCCAAGCGGGCCAACTCGTCCTCGACGGTCAGCGTCAGCGGCGGAAAGCCGGGCAGCGACTTCTGGAAGCCGACGAAGCGCCGGATCGCCGCGCCCACGTCGGGGGCGCCGATCAGCGCGAAACAGACCAGTCGGAAAGTGCCGCGCGGCATGGGATGCAGTCCGAGACCGAACAATTCGTCGTCGGTGGCGCGCCACAGCCGCTGCACCATCCGCACCGTCTGGTCGACGGTGACGCGGGACCGGCCCTCGGCGAGCAGTTCCGGCGAGATACCGGCCGCGCCGAGCATGTCGGCCACGTCCCAGCCGCGCGCCCGCGCGAGTTCGACCATGGCCAGCACCCGCGCGATGGGCAGCGTGTATCCGGCGTCGGTCGAGGTCACCCGCAGACCGTAGCAACCGCGCCGGGGCCGCTACCCGCCGAAGACCTCCTCGACGGAGCGGGCGTCGACGGACCGATCGAGCCAGGTGTTGAGCAGCGCCACGTCGTCGCAGGCGGTGATGCGCTCGCGGGCGGCTTCGGGGACCGTGACGCCGCGGCGCGCCAGGATCCGCAGGATGCTGCCCGCGATCCCTTCGACGCGACCTTCGGCCCGCAGCAATTGCGAGGACTCCGAGCGGAAGAACGACAGGTCGGTCATCAACTGCCTCCAGATCCGGGCGGCCGGGGTGCGGCCCAGGCCGAGTTCGGTGAGTTCGGCGAGGATGGCGCGGTCCGTCTCGTCGCCGATCTCTTTCATGGCGGTGGCCAGTGCTGTCAGTATGTCACCGATGCGCGGGTGCTTGGCGTGCGCGACGGCCGCGAGCGAGGCCAGGGGGATGTCCTCGGCCGCCGATTCCTTGTCGGTCAGCACGGGGAGGTTGTTGGGGCCCAGCACCATCGGTCGCACGGTGAGGCTGGGCCAGAGCGGGAGCCCGATGGTCGGCGGCGAGGCGGCCCAGAGCGCGGTCACCTTGTCGTGGCAGACCACCAGGAGAATCACGGGCAGGCGATATTTGCTGTGCGCGTGGGCGACATAGTAGGCCCAGGCGGCAGGTTTGTCCGGATCGTCCTGACTCTGCGCCTCGACCAGCAACAGGAACGCACCCTCGGCCGTGCCGATCCGCAGCAGGCTGTCGACACGGCGCTCGAGCGGCGCGATCTCGGTGAGGTCGGTCGGCATGAGATCGACCGACACGGGGTCGGGGAACGGCAGATCCATGGCGCGGAAGGCGCGGGCGAAAACCCCCGGGTCATGACGGAAGATCCGGTGCATCGCCTCGTGGCGGGAGCTGACCATGCCGATGAGAATAGCTCGAGATTCGAAAATATGTTCGAATTGACCGGGTCCTCGTCGTGGCGGGTAACGTAAGGCCGGTTCGCTGGAATTGGCCTGACCCCGCGGGGTTGCGAGGAAGGACGGAAGCCGTGAAGCGTGGCGTACTGAGGGTCGTGGCAGCACCGATCTTGCCGGTGCTGGTGTTCTTCGTGCCGACCGGTCCGGCGTCCGCGGACCCGCTGTATTTCGAACCCGCTCAGGTCAACGGGCCGGCGGCGGGGTGCTCGGGCAAGGTCACCGCGGAGGTCTCGTCCAGCCGCGGCCAGCAGGCGGGTGAGTTCGCCGACTTCATCGACAGCTCGGCCCGGGTCACGGTGCATTTCACGCCGGACGCCAACCCGCTGGGCTCGCTGTCCGGATCGCCGGGCGGCAACTGCGAGATCCCGGCCACCGTGACGATGCGGAACCTGGATACCGGCGCGAGCCAGACCGAGACGCGCAGCACCCAGTACGACGGCCACTATGGTTGGCACGCCGCCTTTTTCACCCTCGACGGCTCGGGCCGGGTCGCGGTCCAGGTGAGCACGAACCCCAACCCGGCCGAACTGGTCATCGACGTGCCCGCCCCGGCCTGACCGGGCTCGCCCCGGATCGCCGGCCTTCGAGCAGCTCGATCAGGCTGCGGCCCATCGCATCACGGGCCGCCCGCTGGTCCTCGGCGCGAGTGATGGCCAGCGCGGCGGCCGACAGCGACCCGTACAGCACCTGCGCGAGCGCGTCGACATCGGCGGTGACGATGGTCCTGTTCTCGGACAGGGCCGACAACGCCGCCTCGAGCACGCCCTCGACGTGGCGTTCACCGTGTTCCCACCAGTCGACGAACCCGAGCGCCGTCGGACCGTCCCGGAAACATATCTGCTGATAGGCGGGATCCAGGCAGCGATCCAGAAACGCGTTCAGACCAGCGACGACGGCCTCCCACGGCGTGCTCGCCGAACTCGTCCGCGCCGCGATCGCCGCGACGGTCTGTTCGTCGACCAGCTCGAGGGCGGCCCGGAACAACTCCCGCTTGTTCGAGAAGTGGTGATACAGGGCGCCTTTGGTGACGCGCGCGACCGCGGCGATCCGATCGGTCGAGGTTCTCTCGAACCCGTCGGCAGCGAACAACTTCGCCGCGCTCTCCACCAGTGCCCGCCTGGTGTCCGCCGCATTCTGGTCCCGTCGAGACAACATACTCCGAGTATGTAACATTCTTTCCTTCAGTCTCAACCGCAAAGGGCACAGACTTGGCCGACGATACCCGCGAGACCCAGGGAGAATCTGCGGAAATGACTGTGCGACAAGCCCCTTGGACCGACCTCCGCCGACTGCCCCGGCTGCTGCGGCACAGCTGGCGACGCCACCGATCCGGTGGCGCCGCACTGTCCGACTTCACCGTCACGTCGACGTGGATGAACGGTCCCGCAATAGATTTCGCGGGCCCGTACATGTTCAGCCTGACCCAGTTCACACCGACCAGGGTGACGGACGTGCTGCCGATCTGGTTAGCCGGAACCAAGCTGTCCGGCCAACTGGTGCGGATCGACGCGGCCGTCGGCGTCCTGACCTACCTCCGCCCCGCCCGGCACGGCCAGGTCGGATCCCTGTCGGTGTGGACCGACGAGACGGGGCTGGCGGAGTTCATGTCGCTGCCGGACCATATCGAGATCATGAACGAATACCGTTCGCGCGGCCTGCCCGTCCGCTCGGCGACCTGGTGGTCCGACCGTCTCGACGCCGACGCCGCCGTCCTCGAGGGCCTACGGCTACTGGACACCCACGACGCCCGGCGAGTCAGCCTGCCGAAGGTCGGTCCGCAGTGACTCCCGTTCCGGCACACCGGATTCGAGCAGAATCGAGGCGAGTAGGTCGCGAGATCGGGCGAGATGCGCCGCGAGGGTGTCCATTCGGTCGATCTCGGACCGCAGGATCGCCACGACTTCGTCGCAGGGTTCGATGCGCGGGGTGCTGTCGCGGGTGCACGGCAGTACCCGGCTGACGACCTCGGTGGTCAGTCCCGCCGCCAGCAGGGCGCGAATTCGCAATACCGTTTCGGCGGCGGAGTCGTCGAAGCTCCGATAGCCGTTGCCGTGTCGTGCCGCGGTCAGTAATCCCTGCTGTTCGTAGTGGCGCAACGCCCGGGGGCTGGTTCCGGTCCGCCGCGCGAGTTCACCGATCCGCATATCGCTCACCTTGACCTTGACGCTGGTGTCAATGTTTACCGTAGCCGCATGCAGATCGGAATCTTCACCGGTGTCACCGACGAGAGCATCGGCCCCGGTGAGCTTGCCCAGGCAGTGGAGGATCGCGGCTTCGAGTCGCTGTTCGTGGCCGAGCACACCCATATCCCGGTAACCGTCACCACGCCCTATCCCGGCGGAGGCGAGATCCCGCGGGACTACTACCGCAATTTCGACCCGTTCGTCTCGCTGGCGTTCGCCGCCGCGCGGACCGAGCGATTGCGGATCGGCACCGCGGTGACGCTGGTCGTCCAGCGTGACCCGATCGTGCTCGCGAAGGAGGTGGCCAGTCTGGACGCCGCGTCGGGCGGACGGTTCGAACTCGGCGTCGGTGTCGGCTGGCTGCGTGAGGAAATGCGCAATCATGGCACCGACCCCCGGACCCGCGTCGCGTTGCAGCGTGAACGGCTGCTGGCGATGACCGCGATCTGGACCGAGGAGCAGGCCGAATTCCACGGCGAGTTCGTGGATTTCGGCCCGCTGTATTCCTGGCCGAAACCGGTGCAGCGGCCGCGCCCACCGGTGTGGCTGGGCGGGTGGGGGCCGTCCACCCACGAACGCATCCTCGACCACGCCGACGGCTGGCTGGCTCCGGTCGGCATTCCGCTCGACGAACTGGCGAAGGGAATCGCCGAGCTTCGCCGCTTGGCCGAGGACCGTGGCCGCGCGCCTGTACCGGTCATCGCGACGGTATTCGACCCGCAGCCCGGCGACCTGAACCGATTGGCGGAGTTGGGTATTCACCGCACGCTGCTCGGCATCATCCCGGTCATGCCACGCGACGAGGCCCTTCGCGAACTCGACCGATTCGCCGAGATAAGCCGGAATAGGTAACCGCGCCAGTCGGTTCGGCAGCCAGGATCGGCAGTCAGCGGGCGCGGCGGCGAACCGTGCGCTCGAGAATCCCGAGGGTGGCTTTGAGCGCGGACCGGGGAATTACCGGAAAAGTCAACCGCTGCTTCAGTTTCTCCTCGATCTGCGACCAATCGCAATACGACGTGACCAGGGTGCCGCTCTCGGCCGGTGTCAGCCGATACCCGTAGATGTGGCCGTAGCGACGGCCCCGGGTTTCGATGGTCCAGGCGATCTCCTCGTCCGGGACGAGTTCGGTGATCACGACCTCGACGTCGTACTTGCCCAAGGGCAGATCTCCCAGCGCCTCTCGGTCCATATGAACCACGAAGCGGTCGCCGGGACGCTGGACCGGCGTCCCCTCGGCGTCGAGGAGCATTCCCGACGCGTCGATGTCCACATGTCCCTTCGGATCGCTCAGGACCGCGAAGATCGCCTCGGGTGGCGCGGGAATGAGCCGCGACACCTCTACTCGTTCGGCCTCCGCCGAATTCCCTTGGGCCGGCGGGCTTCCCGCGGTGGCGACGAGCACCGCCCGGCCGAGCACGTGTGCGGACATGGTGAAGCCGAGCAAGGCCGGAGTGGCATCGGCCGGTACGCCGATCGACTCGACATCGAGCGCGTGCACCACGACGAAATACCGGTGCGGGCCGTGCCCGGGCGGGGAAGCCGCGCCGAGAAACCTTGCCACGCGAGCATCATTGGGCAGTTGGAACGAGCCCGCGGGCAGCCCCGACCCGGTGTGGTCGCCGACGCCCTCGGGCAGCTCGGTGACGTCGGCCGGGATGTCGGCCACCGCCCAGTGCCAGAACCCCGATCCGGTGGGCGCGTCGGGGTCGTAGACAGTGACGGCGTAGCTCGCCGTGCCTTCCGGCGCACCGCGCCAGGACAGTTGCGGGGACATGTCCTGCCCGCCGGGAACACGGGCGGAATGCTGCGCGGGCGACCACGTGCCGCGGTCGGTGACGGAGGTGCTGGTGACGGTGAAGGAGGCCGCCTCGGGGAGGCGGGCGAAGGGATCGTTGGCGCTCATCGTGTCTCTTTCCGGGCCTTGCCGTTCATCTACCGCTCCCCACGCTACACAAATAATCGATTATTTGTCAGATCATCTATGATGTGGCGATGCATGGAACGCCACACGCTACGGACTCACCAGGGAAGAAGATGCTCTCCGAACAGGTCTACGGACATCTGCGGCGGGCGATCATGCGCGGCGAGTTCGCTCCCGGCGCGGCACTCAAGCCGCAGGACCTGGCGAAGCGGATGGACGTGAGCCTGGCCGTCGTGCGCGAGGCGCTGGTGCGGGTGGTCGGCGACGGTCTCGCCGACCGGCTGCCCAACCGCGGCTTCGCCGTTCCCGCTTTCACCGATCGCCGCTGGCAGGAGATCGCCGAGGCCCGCCGCACCATCGAACCGATGCTGCTGCGCATGTCCATCGAGCGTGGCGACCTCGACTGGGAGACCCGCGTGCGCGCCGCTCACCACCGCCTGGCCCGCACTCCGGCCTACGTGCCGGGGGAGGGCGAGTACTACAGCGAGGCATGGTCCGAAGCGCATCGGCTGTTCCACCGCGCCCTGATCGAGGGTTGCGGCAACCCGGTGCTATTGGAGACCTTCGACCGGTTGTGGACCGCGAGCGAGCTGGCCCGCCGCTGGTCGGCTCGCCGCACCCCCGACCGCGACGGCGCGGACGAACACCGCCGGCTGGAGGAGGCGGCACTGGCCCGCGACGCCGACACCGCCGCGGAGACACTGTCCCGGCATCTCTCCCTGACCGCGGCCGGACTGGAACCGTGACCCGAAACCCGCTCAGGATCGCCAGCTTTCGACGACCTGGACCATCTGCCGACCGAGGTAGTCGAGGTAGCGGCCTATCTCGTCCAAGCGGGCGCCCGCGGGTGTGGTCACACCGAGCAGTTCGGCGCCGCGGCGGGCCACCTCGACCCGCGTGCGGGCGGCGCGGGCCAGATTCAGGGTGGTGCGATACCAGGTGTCGTCGTCGATGCAGTAGCGGTCGCGGCGCGAATCTCGTTCCCGGCGAATGAGATCCCGTTGCTCCAGCGCCCGGACGGCCGTGGAGATGGAGGCGGGGCTGACGTCGAGTCGGCGTGCCAGTTCGGCGGCGGTGAGACTGCCCGAGTCGGTGAGATGCAGGCAGGTCATCACGCGCGCTTGCATGCGAGGCATGCCGTCGAACACGAACAGGTCGGTGAAGTGTGCGGCGAACGCACGGATCGCCTCGTCGTCGACCGTGGACTCCGCCGGGGCCGATGGCTGTGTCGTGTTGCTCCGCCGGGCGCGCGCGACGGTGGCCCGGTGCGCACGGTCGGCGCGGTATCGGCCGGGTCCGCCGTTGCGGGCCACCTCCCGGCTGACGGTCGAGGCCGGGCGACCGAGCCCGCGCGCGATATCGGTGTACCCGCGCCCTTCGGTCAGCCCGGCCGCGATGCATTCCCGCTCGTCCAGGGTCAGCCTGCCTCCCGGCATCGGTTCTCTCCTTCGGTGTCCGTGTGCGTTCAGCGACATCTCATTGCATGTCCGGGGTTTCGGCGTTGCGTTAACCGCCAGGGTCATTGCACTCGAGAAACTGAATCTACCTGCGCTGACCGGTAATTGCCCCGCTGTCTATATTGAGCATTCACTGAATGCAATCTAGCGTTCGGCCGATACTGAACCGTGCGTCGCAGGGGATCCGATGACCGAGCCGTTGGCTACCGACATTTCATCAGCCGCCCTACTCGTGGGCCGCCGCGTCGAACCGGCCTCGGAGCGTGAGCGAAACCCATTGGTTCGCATGACGTTTCCGGATGGTCATCGCGGATGGCTGGCGACCGGGCACGCGGTTGTCCGTGCGATTCTGGCCGATCCGCGCTTCAGTGCCCGGCCCGAACTCATGCACTCGGCGCTGGCCGATCTCGGCCCGCTGCCCCCGGCGCCGCCCGGCGGCTTCCTCAACCTCGACGCACCCGAGCACACTCGTTACCGCACACTGCTGACCGGCAAGTTCACCGTGCGGCGAATGCGGTCGCTGGCCGACCGGGTGGCGCAGATCAGTGCCGAGCGGCTGGACGCCATGGAACGATCCGGCGGTCCGGTGGACCTGATGACCTCGTTCGCGTATCCGGTTCCTGCGCTGACGATTTGCGAGCTGCTCGGCGTGCCCGACGCCGATCGGGATCGGTTTCAGCGCCTGGTGGCCCACCTCGTCAGGCGACTGGGCGACCCGGGCGTTCCCCTCGCGCAGGGCATCGACGCCCTCGAGGAGATCCAGGAGTACGTGCGAGACCTGGTCGCCGTCAAACGCGCCGGACCGACCGACGACCTGCTCGGCGAACTGGCGGGCACCGATCTCTCGGGCAGTGAGCTGACCGGGATCGCGGTGCTGCTGTTGATCGGCGGCTTCGAAACCACCGCGAACATGGTGGCGCTGAGCACTTTCGCGCTGCTGCGCCACCCGGAACAGCTGGCCGCCCTGCGCGCCGACCCGGGCCGCACCGACCGGACGGTCGAGGAGTTGCTCCGCTATCTGACCGTGGTCCACACCCTCACCCGCGTCGCGCTGGAGGACGTCGAAATGTGCGGGCACGTGATCGCAGCCGGTGAGACAGTGGCGATCTCGCTGCGGGCCGCCAACCGCGACCCCGCTCGATTCGACGATCCACACCGTCTCGATCCGCTCCGTAAGTCGGTGGGACACGTGGGTTTCGGATACGGCATTCACCAGTGTGTAGGTCGGCAACTGGCCCGGGTCGAGCTGCGCACCGCACTACCCGCGCTGATCTCCCGGTTCCCCGCCCTGCGGCTCGCAGTGCCCGCAGACGACATCGTGATGTGGCCCGACCGCCTGGGAGTCCACGGGGTCCAACGGCTTCCTGTCACCTGGTAGGCGTCCGGGCCGCCGCCTCGCGACGAGTATCAGGAGGGCCTGTGCACGCTCAGCGGGCATTCGCCGATTCACCGTCGCCCCCGCCGAAAAGCCGCGATACGCTTGGTCATCAGTGTGATCAGCGGAGCTGCCTCATGATGATCGAACAGCTGACGGAAGCCCGGCACAGCATCTCGTGTGCGCGCCGCACCGCACGGGAAGCCAAGGCCACGGGCGCATCCGACTACGAGGCCGCGCTCGCGGTGCGCCGGCATTGCGGGCTGTCCCTGCTGCGCGCGCACCGCATCGTGCACGGCTACACGCTCGTCGAAGCGGTCGACATGTTGAAAGAGATACTGCGCGAACGTGATACGCCCGCCGAGGGGCTCGCCCATCAGCGGATGTCGCAGTGGGAATGCGGCCAGGACACGCCGTCGCCGCACTACCTGGACGCACTGTGTTTTCTCTATCGAACCAGACCGGACCGGCTCGGATTCGGACATGACTACTCGGAACCGGATCCGGCCCCGACGAGAGGAGTCGAGGACGCCGTGGACCGCCGTCATTTCATGAGCCTCGCCGCCGCGGGGGCCATGTTCATGTCCGCGCCGCCGACACTGAGCGGATGGTCGAATGCCGAACTCGAGCGCCCGGGTGGCGGACGGGCTGCCACGGCCTATGTCGGTTTGCTCGAGGAATTGACCGAGCAGAGCGGCTACGGCCTGTACACCACGCCGCCCGCGGAATTCATCCCGTCCCGGATGATCGACCTCGCCCGCATCGAAGCGTGCCTGTTGGCCACCGAATCCGAGAACGCTCGAGGCCGCCTGCACCGAATGTTCGCCAAGAATGCGGGATTCATCGCGATCCGCCTCAACGACATCGCCGGTCCGGCGGAAACTTTCGAATGGTTCCGTATCGCGCGCTTGGCCGCCGATCGCGCCGAGGACGCAACAGTGGCCGCCTGGGTCGCCGGGCATGTCGGCGACGCCTGCACCTGTCAGCGGCACGGATATCCCGCGGGGCTCACGGCGGCGCAGAAGGCCCAGGCCACCGGGACGACAGCGAATCCCGCCGCGGTGCTCGGCTATCTGGTAGAGGCGGGCATCCAGGCGCGCCTGGGCAGGCGCCGCGAAACCATCGGCGCCGTGCGCCACGCGGACCGGATGTTCGACGAACTTCCGTCCGATGCCACGGCAGCGGACGGTGTCGGTGTGAGCGAATATCTGTTGCGCTGGCATCAGGCCAACGCCTTGGCGGCGGCAGGAGCGCACCGGGCCGCCGAGCCACTGCGGAAACGGGTATTGGAGCTGCCGTTCATCCGACACGACGAAATCGGAAAAGCGTTGCTGGACTTGGACGAGGCCGCCGCTCACTTCGCAGGAGGAGAGGTGGAACTGGCCTGCCATACGATCGGCTCCACCTGGCAACGGCTGCCCGGTGAATTCCGCACGGGGCAGGTGCCCCGCCGCGCCTTCGAAATCCTCGACGGACTGCGACCCGCGCACGCCGCGACCCCGGCGGTGGCCGACGTGCGTGAGCAACTCACTCTCCGAGCCGCTCAGAAATAGGATTCGAGCGTTCCGCGTCGCCGCACATCCAGCGTCGCGCAGTGGAAGGAGCCGCCGAAACTGTTGAAATAGCGGAAGTCGCAGGGGATCGGAGTGAGGCCGAAGTCCTTCAGGGTACGGATCATCGGTTCGTCTCGGCGTTCGACGACAACGCGGCGCTCGTCGAGCATGAGCAGATTCATATTGATCCAGCGGCTGCTCATGTAGAACGGATGCGATTGCGGGACAATCGGTTCCGGGGCCACCGCTACATCCCAATCCTTGAACAGTCTGGGAATCTCACGGACCCGGCTGGGATTGATCAGGAGTTTTCCGGGGGCGAGCGGCATGAGGGTGGCGTCGATATGCATCGGGTGCGGATCGTCGAACTCGAGGACATGGATGCGGAAATCCTCGCCGAGGTGGCGTTGCAGCCATTCGATGCCGAAGCCGTTGGTGACGTTGCTCTGTTGCGCGATGATGTCACGACCACAGCGAAGGAAGTCGGCGCCGTCGAAGGTCGGCTCGAATTCGGTGACCACCAGGCGCGGCGAGGCGCCGTCCGGGCCGGTGCCGGACCAGTTCTGGTCGTATTGGTCATCGAGCAACTCGGGTTTCGGCCCGGCGCTCCAGCGCGCCCCGGCCCGGAAGTACTCCTTCAACAGCGGTCGATAGGCCAGGCTTTCGTAATAGCGGGCGCGCCATGCCATCGGGCATTCGATGATGTCTTCCCCGATCACCAGCAGCGCGTCGCGCGGCATTGCCGCGTACATGCCGGTGCTTGTCCACGCCTGCGTGGCATAGGTGACGCGCTGGGGGATCGGTTCCGGCCGGCGCACGGTCACGCCTTCGCCTTCGAGGATGCGCGCCAATTCGGTGAGTTCCGCGGCCGCCGCGTTCACCAGCTCCCGGGGAAACGGACTGCCCGCTCGCGCGCGGAAGGTCTCGAGCTGGTCGCTCGGTAGTACCGGCGGGAGGGCGATGTGCCAAGGCGGAAAGCAAGCATCATCGACAATGCCGAGCACGACTTCTTCCAGCGGGTCCCACTCGGTGTAGGAACACACCGGAACCGCTCGCCCCTCCACCGGCATCCGAGCCCCCGTGAAATCCATTCGGGCCGAGAGTGTTTCGGTCACCGATCCGCGTCGGAATCAACCATAGCGGATCGGTGGTCCGGTACTTCCTCGAACAGGCTCGAAAAGCCCTGTTCGCCATGGCCTTCGGCGATGCGGCGGTCCATCAGGCGTTTGACCTCGCGCATCCGGGCGGCTTCCACGCCGACCGACTCGCGATGGCCGATCAGGTCGTCCATCAGTGCCGCTTGGACATCGAGGGGGCCGAGGTCTGGTGGGTAGACGCCGTCGTGGACCGCCTTGCCGATCGAGGTGAGCAATGCCGGGTAGGCGGCCACCGATCCCGCGACGCGTTCGGCGAACTCCGCCACGTCGAGGCCTTCGGCTCGGACCAGCCGGAGCGTGTGCAGGAAACCGAGGAGCAACTCGTATCCCACCGCGACCTGGGCCATGAATTCCACTGCGGCCGCGCCGGGGTCGGCGCCGTGGTAGGTGACCGTGCCCAGCGTGCGCAAGGTCGCCTCGTAGGTATCGAAGGCGTCGCGGGATCCGCTGAACGGCAAGAGGATATTCGGTGTGCCCATGTACGGCGGATCGCCCATGAGCTTGCCGTCGAGATACTCGGCGCCCCGCTCGTTCGCCCAGCGTTCGTTCGCCCGCGCCTGGGCCGGTGCGCCACTGGTGACATTCACCAGCACCTTGCCCGCTATCGCGGAATCGACCGAGTTCAATACCTCGTCGACCGCGGCGCTGTCGAGCAGGCAGACCACCACGAGCCGGCTCGCGGCCACCGCTTCGGCCGCGGTCGCGGCCGCCGTGGCGCCGGCGTCGACCAGCGGCGCGGTCTTGCTCGCGGTCCTGTTCCACACCGTCGTGCGATAGCCGCGGTCGACGAAGGTGCCGGCGATCGCCGATCCCATGGCGCCGAGCCCGAGAACGGTCACCGTGGGTGCCGCGTTGCCGTCGATGGTTGTCATGACGCTCCTCGCCGTATCGAGTGGAAACCTCCAGGTGAACGACGCTACGAGCTGAACCGGACTCGAGGTCCAGTGTGGCCTCCGTCACGGCGGGCGACTCCCGAACGGACGGTTACGGCACCAGCGGACCCGCCGCGCCCGTCGGAGCGAAGCGCTGGTCGGTGAGCTTGCGGAGTTTGCGCAGGAAGTAGCGGAAGGTCGCGTTCATGAACGGCGCGAACAGCCGCAGGGAGACCGAGGTGGCGCGGTCTCCCGACATGGCCATGGTCCAGGTGAGGCGGCAGCCCGTGGGAGTGGGGACGATGCGATAGTCCTCGGCGAAGGCCTCGATGCCGCTCGTGGAGCACTCGTTGAATCGGAAAGCCATGTGAGAGTGCGGTTCCCAGGCGAGGAACTCCTCGTTGCCGACGATCCCGGCGCGCATCCGGACGGTACGCGTGGTGCCGATGCCGCGGGGTTCCGGGCTGGTCCAGGTGACATCGGTGATCACGGTGGCCCACTTCGGCCAGGCCGAGGCGTCGGCGAGCACCTCGAACACCTGCTCGGGGGTGACATTCAACTCGACGCTGTTGGAGTAGCGGTGCGGTGCCGTGTCGGCGAAGCTCGCATCGACGTGCTTGCACGGGTGCAGGGTGGACATTCGGGCCTCTTTCGGTGAAAGTATCTGCGGCACTGGTGTTTCGGCGGTCGTCGGACGGGTTTCAGGACAGGAGTCGCCGCCCCAGCCGGGTGCCGAACCCGTACCGCACCACCGCCTCGAGGCTGCGCTGCGTCTTTTCCGAGTACGGGTACCAGACGCTTTCCTTCTTGGACTGCCACCGATCGATCAGCACCGGCTGGGCGTGGGTGAATCCGCGCAGTGCGCCGGTGCCGTTGACCTGGCCCACCCCGCTCTCCTTCCGGCCGCCGAACGGCGCCTCCGCGACCCCGTAGATGACCGACGCGTCGTTGTGGACCACGGAGCCGGTGACCAGGCGGGCGGCGATACGCCGCGCCTTGGCGGCGTCCTTGGTGAAGACCGAACCGCTCAGGCCGTAGCGGGAGTCGTTGGCGAGCCGGATCGCCTCGTCCTCGTCGCGCACGCGGGTGATCGCCACCACCGGACCGAAGGTCTCCTCGGTCATGAGCTGCATCTCGTGCGTGGCGCCGACGACGACCGTGGGCTGGAAGTACAGCCCGTTGCCCGCCGCGGGCGCACCACCGACGGCCACGTCGGCGCCCTTGGCCTTCGCGTCCTCGAGATGCCGGGTGACCACGTCGAGTTGCCGATCCCAGAACAGCGGTCCCATATCGGCCGCACCCGGCCCGTAGGTGACGGCGGCGGCCTGTTCGGTCACGCGCCGGATGAATTCGTCGGCGACGGAATCGACCACGTAGATCCGCTCGACGCTCATGCACACCTGCCCGGTGTTGAACATCGACAGGTACACCGCGCCCGCCGCCGCGCGGTCGAGGTCGGCGTCGGCGCACACGATCATGGCGTCCTTGCCGCCGAGTTCGAGGGTGTAGGGCAGCAGCCGCTGCGCGCAGGACGCGGCGATCTTGCGCCCGGTGCCGACGCTGCCGGTGAAGCAGACCTTGTCGATCTCCGCGTCGACCAGCGCGGCGCCGGTCTCGCCGTCACCGTGCAGGACCTGGACGACATCGTCGGGCACGCCCGCCTCGCGCAGGATCCGCACCACCCACTCGCCCGACCGGGGCGTCACCTCCGACGGCTTGAGGACCACCGAGTTTCCCGCCAGCAGCGCCTGCACGACGGGGTTGAGCGAGAGGATGAACGGCCCGTTCCACGGCGTGATCACGCCGATCACACCCAGCGGCTGATAGTCGATGTAGAGCTTCTTCAACGGCAGCAGGTAGCCGTGCAGCCGCTGGCGGTGCGGGCGCAGATCGCGACGGGCGCGCGCACTCCAGTGGTTGAGGAAATCGCACCCCGCGACGATCTCCATCGTGAGCGCCTCGACGCGCGGCTTACCGGTCTCGGCGTGCACCGTGTCGATGATCTCCTCGCGGCGCGCCACCAGGACCCCGACCGCGGCGCGCAGGATATCGGCGCGCTCGGCGACGCCGCGGGCCGCCCAATCCGGCTGTGCGGCACGGGCTTTCGCCACTGCGTCGGCCACCTCCGCGGCATCGGCGACGTCGATCTCGTCGATCGGCCGCCGATCCACCGGGCTGTCCAGCGCCAGGCGGCGGCGACCGTCGGCGGTCCCCGGGATCGAGCGAACGATGGCCATGAGAATCTCCTCGACTAGGACCGGACAGGGTGCGGCGAGCCTTGTCCGTACAGTTGTCCAGACGCTAGCCCATGAACCGGCGGCGGGCAATCCCCGGCCGGACGTCCCGATCAGCCCGCCGGCGCGAGACCGGCGCACAGGATCGCGTCGAACCGCTGGTGCAGCTTCTTCGCCGAGCGGGCGTCGAGGACGTCGGCGGCGTACTCGAGGAAGCCGAACAAGGCTCGGGGACGGCCGTTCTCGTCCTTCTCCTCGGTGAGGATGAGCGAGATGTCCCAGTCCGCCGGGGCGGCGGGTGCGGCGAGTGGCTCCCAGGAGGCGTCCAGGCCGGACCCGCGCAGGTCGGAGGCGGGAATGTTCTGGAACGCCAGCCGGATTCGCAAGCGCTCGCGGAGATCGAGGCATTCGGTGACGAATTCGAAGGGTGCGTCTTGATTGTCCATGGCGCGCAAGCTGATCCGGCGGACGCGCCGCAACAGGTGCGCGAAATCCGGCACATCGGTGGTGCGGGTGCGCAGGACGAGGAAGTTCGTGAAGCGCCCGATCATCTCCTCCATCCCGACCTCGGTCCGTCCCGCCGTCGGCACGCAGATCGCGATGTCGTCGCCGTACCCGATCTCACCGAGTGCCAGGGTGAAGGCGGTATGGGCCAGCATGAACACGCTGGCATCGTGCATGGCCGCCCCGTCCACCAATGCGCGATACCGATCTCGGTCCAGGTAGAAGGAGAGCCGGTGGGCCGGCGGAGGCGGCGTCGCGGCCGGACGGGTCGGCCGCGGAACCGGAGGCAGCCCGGCCAGTGTCTCCCGCCAGAACGCCAGCTGACCGTCGATCGGGGACCGTCCGTCCGCGCCGTCGACCAGGCGATGCTGCCAGATCGCGTGCTCGGCGTACTGCATCGGCAGCGGTTCCCACGCCGGCGCCGTGCCATCGCACCGCGCCCGCAGCGCCGTCCCCAGGTCCTGTACCAGCGGAGCCAGCGACCAGCCGTCGGCGGCGATGTGGTGCAGCACTATCAGCAGCAGATCACCGCGCCGGTCGGGGAACAGCCGCGCCCGCAACGGGACCTGCGTACGCAGGTCGAACGGTTGCGCGAGCGGCGCGGCGACCTGCTTCGAGCCCGCGCCACCGGTGACCGTCTCGAAATCGAGTGCCTCGGTGCGGACGATCTGGTGCCCGGGGAAGACGGTCCGCAGTATTTCGTGCCGTCCGACGAGATCGGTGAGCGCCTGCGCCACCACCGCGGGCGGCGTCGATCCGGCGAGCCGCAGCGGGAGCACGTACGCGCGCCCGGGACCCGGACCGCGGCGCTCGGATTCGTTCAGCTCGAGCAGCCGTCGTTGCGGAAAGGACAGCGGCACAAGCGCGTTACGGACACTGTCTGCCCGAGCGGGCAACGCCCGGGGACGTGCGGACAATGCCGCGACGGCCGCGACGGTGCGGTGCTCGAAGATGTCCTGCACCCGTAGTTCGTCGCCCAGTTCTCGCAGGATGCGGGCGCGCAGCCGGACGGCGCTCAGCGAGTCGCCGCCCATCCGGAAGA
>NZ_JARWOP010000027.1 GCF_029868745.1 Nocardia wallacei
ACCCAACACACCGAACAAGTCGAACACCGACAAATCGAAATCGACTGCCGCAACAGCCAACACACGATCCCCCGCACCGATCCCATAGCGGGAACACAAATCAACGAGTGTATTCACCGCACTGCCGTGCTCGATTTCGACACCCTTCGGCACTCCCGTCGAACCGGAGGAGAAAATGACATACGCGAGATCGGTTGCCACACCCCGATACACCGTGTCCGGATCGTGGTGCCGCGCATCGGTGATCACCGCCACCGGCACGCCGCCCGAGCGCTGGTCGGGTTCTCCGGCGTCATCGGTCAACACGACCGCGACTCCCGCCTGCTCGAGAATCGCGTGACGACGCTGCGCCGGTTGATCTTTGGCGACGGGGACATACGCGGCACCTGCGGCAAGGACGCCATACAACGCCGCCACTTGCACCGCACCCCGAGGCAGAGACACCGCGACCGCATCACCCGGACGCACCCCATGCGCGATCAGGAGTCCCGCGACTTGCCTACTGTGTTCAGCCAATTCACCGAAACAGACGACCGCGTCCCCGTCGATCACCGCTACCCGTTCCGGATCCGCCGCCGCGACATCGAACATCGCCGTATGCAGCAACCCGCCGCCAGGAAGATCGCCCGGCCCCGCGGTGTCGTTGACCTGATCGCGAATCACCCGCTGATGCGGCGGCAACACGGGTAACGCCTCGTGCAGCGGTCGCTCCCAATCCACCTCACCCAACCGGTTCAGGAGCCGGTGGTAGGTGGCGAACATGTCGTCCACCATTCCGTCGGGGAACAATTCGTCCACCGAATCCCAGCTGAGCAACAGGCCGTCCGGCAATTCGATGACCTGGTGGTCCAGCCACACCTGCGGGGTCTGTGTGCGGGTGTAGTCCGGCCATAGCACCGACCGCGCCAATTCGTCGTCCACCCCCAGCATCGAGGTGAATACCACGGGGACGGGTTCGGCCGGAATCGCGCTGTCGCGGGCCAGTTCTCGCAATACCCGCACCGCGGAAATCTGCTGATGGTCCAGGTCGCTCCACAACTGTTCCTGCAATCGGCGGGCGCGTGCGAGCCAGCTTTCGCGCTCCGCCGGGCGATCCGCCACCAGCAGCAGCGAACTGAAGTCGCCGACCACCCGCATGATGTCGGGGTGCACGTCACGCCGGTCGAAGCGGGTCAAGGTGACAGTCAGGTCGCGCTGGGCGCTCCAGCCGCCGAGCACCCACGTGTAGCACGCCAGCAGCACCACGCTCGGTGTCACGCCGAAGCTCCTGGCACGTGCGACGATCCGGTGCCAGGTTTCCGGCTCCAGCCGCGCTTCACGGCGGCGGAAGCGGGGATGCTCCACCGCGGCGGGTGAGATGCGCAGTGGCAGTTGCGGTCCCGGCGGCAATTCCGGCAGCCGCGCACGCCAGTACGACAGCGCGGCTCGAACCTCATCGTCCGAAGGGGCACAACTCAGCACATAGTCACGGAACTCGATGGCCGGCGGCGTCGGTTCGATATCCGGATCGGCATACCATCGCAGCCATTCGGAAATGAGCACCAGAGCGCTCAGGCCGTCGACGACCAGGCTGTCGAAAACCGTGCACACCCGGGCCTTTTCACCGTCGCGCACGATTCGCACGTCGAACAGTGGCCACGCCGACGAATCGAGCGCCCCGTCCGCCATGTCCGCCCGCACCGCCGCGGCCACGCCGTCGAAATCGGCGCCTGCGTCGATCACGGGGATCCGATACTCCGCGACGTCGGGCAGTACCTGCTGCATACCTTCCGCACCGACCACCGCGCGCAACATCGCGTGCCGATCGATCACCCGATTCCAGGCGCGCTCCAACCGGTCCGCGTCCAGATCGGGCCAGTCGTACTCGAAGTACAACTGCGCACCGATACCGCCCAGGTCGAATTCTCTCGACCGGCCCAGCCAGTACGCGACCTGAATATCGGTCAGCGCGAACGGTTCCAGCCGGTTGGCCGCATCGGTCGTCAGCGACCGAACCGGAGCCGACCCCTGCGGCGGTTCGCCCGGCGTGGAGTCTTCGGTGTGCGGCCCATTCCGGGTGAGTCCGGCGATGGTCGGGCTGGTGAAGAATTCGCGGAGGGTCACGGTGCGGCCGAGTTCCCGGCCGAGACGGCTCACGAGTCGGGTGGCCGACAGCGAATCTCCGCCCGCGCCGAAGAAATTGGTATCCCGGTCGGGCAGGTCGCCGCCGAGTACCTGTTGCCAGATCGACCCGATCCGCGTTTCCAGGCCCGGCCGCAACAGTTTCCGTTCCAGGGGCCCGGATGTACTTGTGGTGATGGCCTTTTCGGCACGGCGCACCAGATCGGCGTGATCTATTTTCCCGTTCCCGGTCAATGGCGGGTCCGGCAATCCGATCAGTTCGGGCGTCCACCCCGACGGCAACCGGTCGGCCAGAAAGCTCCGCATGTCTGGGGGCACATCGGGTTCTACGAAAGCGACGAGCCGTGCCCGCGCACGCTCACCCACCGCGAGCGCGATCGCCCGACGGACCTCCGAATGCGCGCTGATCGCGTGCTCGACTTCCCCCAATTCCACGCGGTGTCCACGGATTTTCACCTGTCTGTCGGCTCGGCCGAGGAATTCCAGAACGCCGTCCGGGCGATACCTGCCCAGATCCCCCGTGCGATACCAGCGCAGGCCTCCGTCCTCGAAGAAGCTGGACGCGCTCCGCTCCGGATCGCCCCGATAGCCGCGGGCCACTCCCGCGCCACCGATCAACAACTCCCCCGGCACCCAATCGGGCCGATCTCCGCCGGACTCGTCCACCACCCGAAAACACTGATTACGCAACGGACGACCGTAAGGAATCGACGTCCACTCCGGATCCACAGCCTCGACCTCGAAGA
>NZ_JARWOP010000028.1 GCF_029868745.1 Nocardia wallacei
GGGGGGGGGGGGGGGTGCCGGGCGCCCCCCCCGGCGCGCGCCGGGCGCGCGCCGGGGCGCGGCCCCCGGCCCCCCCCGGCGCGGCCGGTGCTGTATGTGGCGCCGGTGCTAGCCGTGGTCGACACGCTGCTGCGCGACAACCATGGGCTGCCCCTGCTGCTCGGCTTGGCGCTGGGCTTCCTCTTCCGGTTTCGGGATTGATTCCTGGCCGTCGGCATTCCGCGGCGCGCCGTCGGTTGCGGACTTGGGCGGCCCTGGTCGGGTGCATCCGGCCTGAACGGTCGCAATCGTGCGGGAGGTGGCGAAATTCGCCGCCCCGGTGCGGATTGTGTCCGCGTAGGCCGGGACTACTCCTCGTCGGCCGCGATGATCTCCAGGACGCGAAGGCGATTGGACGGGTCGAGTAGGAGGGCGGCCGACCAGAGGTAGCCGGAGAGGCCCAGGGGTGGTTTGGTGAAAGCCGTTGCGGGAGTGAAGAGGTCGGAGACGCCGCGTTCGGGGAGATAGCGGTAGGTCAGGGCGACCCATTCGTTGCCGCGGGCGTCGTAGATGACGGCGTTGGCCATTTCCTCGGCGGTGGGGCGATCGGGTAGACGGCCCTCGAGCATGATGCGGCGCGTTTCGCCGGAGGCGGTTTCCTCGGGCGTGAATTCCTCGCAATACCCTTCGAAGACGAGTCCGAAGCCCCACAGCGGCATTCCGGTGTGCTTGAGATGGGCGGCCCGGAGATGCACGGGATGCATCGCCGACTCGGTGGTCTCCTCGTTCTCCAGCGGTCCCGCGGTGACGGTCATCTCGCCGCCCGCGTCGGCGGCGAATCCGAAGAACATCGGTGCCGAATCCCATTCTCGATGCTGGTCCAGCATCCAGTGCGTGAGGTCGCGGATCGCTTCGTCGTTCGGGTAGTGGATGGTGACCGGGCCGGTCGTCACGTCGGCGGGTGTCCTTCCTCGGCTCGTACGAGAACGGCCCTGCTCCACACGCGGTGGGGCAGGGCCGCCCAAAGGTCGCAACGAATTTACTTCGGCGGCTCCAACTTGCCGCCAGTGGTGGGCCGCGTCAGCCGAAAAGGCCTGTCGCCGTGCCCGCGACGAAGGCGTCCCACTCGGCGGGCGCGAAAATCAGGGCTGGCCCGCTCGGGTTCTTGGAGTCGCGGAGCCCGATATGGTCGCCGTCGAGGAATGCTACTTCTACGCAGTCCTGATTGGCTCCGCTACGGCTGCTCTTGAACCAGCGCGCATCAGATAGATCGACGTTCACGCCGCATACTCCCTTGCTGTTTTCCTGAGCAGATTCCTGCTTGCTTCTGGCGACAACGCTACACGCCCGAGCGCCTCGTACGCGGTGCGATAAGCCAGTACATCCTCCTGTTCTTCGAAGTACATCGCACCTCGGTAGCCCTCGACATAGACCACTGAAGGCTCGATCCGACGCCCGTCCGGGCCGGTCGGGAAGTCGAGCACCGTGAAGGGGCCGGTCAGCTCACCCAGCGGGATGCCCGCTGAGAAGGGCAAGATGCGGACCGTGACATTGGACCGCGTGCTCATATTGGCGAGATGCCGCAACTGGGCGGCCATGATCTTCCGATCACCGACCGTCCGATGCAGTGCCGATTCGGCGAGTAGGACGTCAATGACGGCCGGATGAGACTTGCGGGTGATCAGGATCTGTCGCCGCATCCGCATCTCGACGCGGCGAGCAATCTCGGTGTCGGATTCGTCCGGATGGCCGATTCGGTTCAATGTCTGTGCGTAACTGGGGGTCTGAAGCAGTCCGGGCACCAGCTCTTGATAAGAGCTCAACGAAGCCGCCGCCGACTCCAAACCCATGTAGACGTCGAAACTGGCTGGAATCAAATCCCCGTACTGGTGATACCAACTCTTCGAACTACCCTGCTGTGCCAGTCCTTTCAATGCTTCCGTGGTCGTCTCGTCCGCCCCGACGACTCGGCAGATCTCCTCGACGTCACACAGTCGGATGCGCTCGTTCGTCCCGGCCTCCAGACGCTGCACCGAGGACGCGCCCCGCTGGACGAGCCGGGCTACCTCGGCGATGGTCATACCGGCTTGCTGTCGTAGATCGCGCAAGTAGCGCCCGAGTTGGCGCCGGGGGACTGTGGAGCCGGATGTGCTGGAGCTGTTCTCGGTCATCGACCCTCCTGCTCTGGATGAGTGGAGCTCAGGTTTCGGGTGTCACCGCGGGGAATCTCGGATATTTTTTCCGTCGTTCTCGGACCCCACCCTGGCGAAATAGCTCGCTTCGAGTGAATTCCCCGCAAAACCAAATGGTGCGGCCGCCTCTGAGCTGTGCTGGCGAGCGTGCTCGAGGGGATCCGCGCAGAGGATTCGATTCCCGAACCCCCCTACTCCTTGGGGCCGGGCGCCCAGACCGACGACGAACCGAGGAACCCGATGAATCAGCCGACTCGACCAGTTGCTGAGACACCCGGCGGAACGCCGAACAGGAGGACCAGACCACCGTACGCCGAAAATCGCTGGTGCACAGGAAAACCGGTCTCTACAGTCGAACGAGTACAGCGAATACGAGGTGGCGGGCCGGAGCGGATCGGTTATCGGAACGGGTTACCCATGAGGTAGTTGCGGGTTCGAGTCCCGCCGGAAGGCAATGCCTTTCGTGGTCGAATTGGTAGAGACGCACGTCTAACCCGGTTCGGACAACATGCCCGCCCCTCGCTGTGCACGCCCCGAGGTAGGAAACGAGGTCGACATGGATGCGCTGCGGGGGATCCACCTGCGTGCTACCGCGCAGTCGGTTCCGGCCGATCCACGTCAGGTCCGCAACGAGGCCGGTGGCTTCGCCTTCGAGGTGACGCCGGAGGTCAGGCTGCGTCGATTCCTACTGCTCGGGACCGATGGCGGCACCTATTACGTTGGCGCGCAGGAGCTTACGAAGGATAACGCGGAGGTGGTGCTGGAGTTCGCGCGCCACCGCACCGCGGACCTGGTGGCCGAGGTGGTCGCGATATCGACCGCCGGTCGCGCGCCGCGGCAGCATCCGGCGTTGTTCGCGCTGGCGGCCGCGGCCTCCCTCGGTGACGAGGAGGGCCGTCGCACCGCGCTCGCCGCGCTGCCGCTCGTCGCCCGGACCGGGACACACCTGTTCCTGTTCGCCCGATACAGCGAGCAGTTCCGTGGCTGGGGGCGGGGATTGCGTCGCGCGGTGGGGGATTGGTACCTGGACAAGCCCGTCGGGGCGTTGGCCTATCAGGTCGTGAAGTACCGGAGCAGAAGCTAGCTCACCATACGAAGATCGGAGGATCCATGGGTACGGCAAACGCGTGGACCCACCGGGATCTGCTGCGCCTGTCGCATCCGAGGACGTCGGACCCGCAGCGGAAGGCGCTGTTCGAGTGGATAGTCCGCGGAACACCGCCGCCCGGTGATTGCTCCGGCCTGCGTCTGGTGGAGGGTTTCCAGCGCGCGCGGTCTGCGCCGGTACGGGAGATCCCGGGGCTGGTGCGCGAGTACGGCTTGTCGTGGGAGATGCTGCCTGACGCCGCGCTCGATGCGGTGGCGGTGTGGGAAGCGCTGTTGGACAACGGTATTCCGCAGACCGCGCTGCTGCGCCAGCTGCCGCGCCTGACTCGCCTCGGCCTGCTCGCACCGCTGGGTTCCTACACCGGGAAGGTGGCGGGGCAGCTGGCCGATCCGGAGCGGCTGCGGCAGGGACGGATTCACCCGATCAATGTGCTCGTCGCGCTCCGCACCTACGCGTCCGGGCGATCGGCGCGCGGGGCAGCCGCGTGGGAGCCGTCCCGGCCGATCGTGGTTGCCCTGGACGCGGCGTTCTACGCGGCGTTCGGCGCCGTGGCGGCCACGGGGAAGCGGCACCTGCTGGCCCTGGATGTGTCGGGGTCGATGACCGCGGCGATTTCGGGTCTGTCGTTGACCGCCCGGGAGGCGTCGGCGGCACTGGCGCTGGTGACGGCAAACGTCGAATCCTCGTGCGAGATCGTGGGATTCACGTCGAGCCGAAGCGGGCGGGGTTTCGACACCGCGCTGCGGCCGCTGTCGATCAGCCCGCGCCAGCGCCTGGACGACGCGATCCGAGCGGTGAGCAACCTGCCGTTCGGTGGCACGGACTGCTCGCTCCCGATGCTGTACGCGCTGGAGCGCAAGCTGCACGTCGACGTCTTCGCCGTATACACGGACTCGGAGACGTGGGCGGGCCGCATCCACCCGCACCAGGCCCTTCAGCGCTACCGCCGGGAAGTCAACCCCGCCGCGAAGCTGGTGGTCCTGGGGATGACCGCGACCCGCCTCACCATCGCCGACCCCTCCGACGCCGGAATGCTCGACATCGCCGGCTTCGACTCCGCGGTCCCGACTCTCCTGTCGGACTTCGCGATCGGGATGTGAGGCGCTCGCGAGGGCCGCTTCCTTGTCAGTCGAGGATTCGGCGGGCGTAGGCGCGGACGTCGGCGTCGGTGTCGGAGAGGGCGGGGGCGAGGGCTTCGCGGGCCTGGGGGTGGGTGGGCCAGGTGCTCAGGGTGAGGACGGCGGCCTTGCGGACGTCGGGGTGGGGGTCGGTGAGGGCGGGGGCGAGGGCTTCGGCGGCGGCCTCGGGGGCGCGGCCTGCCCAGCCGCGGGCCGCGCCCTCGCGGACCTGCCAGGCCGAATCGCTCAGTGCGGCAATGAGAGTGGCGGTGTCGTCGTCGCCGCCCAGTGCCGCGAGGGCGGACAGTGCCGCGGCGCGGACCAGGGGGTCGCGGTCGGCGGTGAGGGCGCGCACGGTGTCCGAACCGCCCAGGCCGACCGTGGCGAGGCCCTTGGCGGCCGCGATACGCACCTCGCGGTTCTCGTCGTGCGCCGCGGTGGTCAGGGCGGGCCAGTCGTCCAGCGACACCAGTGCGTGCACGCCCTCGATCCGCACCCGGTAGTCGGGGTCGACCACCGCCTTGCCGAACAGGTCCGGATCGCCGGACCGCAGCGCGCGCAGCAGATCGATCACGGCGGCCCGCACCAGGGGATCGGCCGAGTCCACGAACGCCGCCAGCCCATTTCCGGCCGGCCGGGTGTCCTCGCTTGTCCGCACCGCAGCCGGTCGAGAGCTGTCTGTCGAATCTGTGGTGGGGCGGTCGGCCTGATCTCGAGCGGGTTGCCGGCCGCTGGTAGGGAGGATCTCGACCAGTTCGCGCAGGCCGGAGATCGCTGCCGCGCGTACCGTCGCCTCGGGGTCGCCGAGGGCCGCGATCAAGTGGTCGGCGAAGCCGTCGGGTGTCTCCTCGGTGAGTACCGAGAGGGCGGTGGCACGCACCTGCGGTTCTGGATCGGTCAGGTAGGGAGCCAGGTCCTCGACCGCGGGGGCGTCCAGCGCGAGCAGCCCGGCAATGCGCGGCGCCGCAGCATCTTTCGTGTCGGCTGCCGACCAGTCTTCGGCGCGTTGGGCCGCCCGCGCCGTAGCCGTGTGAACCTGCGGCGGCCCGGTCACGATCGCCGGTTGAGCCACCGACTCGACGGCATCCGTGGACGGCACCGTCTCGAATTCCGGCACCGGCACGAAATACGGTGCGACGGGCCGCTTCAGGAATTCCATCCCATCGGCGCCCTTGCGCAGATTGAGGTGGTAGCGCCACTCCGTGTCGTCGCGCTGGGGCAGGTCGGCACGCTCGTGGTACAGGCCCCAGCGTGATTCGGTGCGGGTCAGGGAGGACCGGGCCGCCATTTCCGCGCAGTCGCGGATGAAGGACACCTCGGCGCAGCGCATCAGCTCGTGCGGTGTGGTGGCGCCCATTTCGGCGAGGTCGCGGTGCATGCGCTCGAAGGTCTCCACGGCCAGTGACAGCTTGGTCGCCGTCTTCGGCGGCGCGACATAGTCGTTGACGAAGCGCCGCAGTTTGTACTCCACCTGAGGTTGCGGCGGGCCGTCCGGGCTGCGTAGCGGCCGGTAGACCAGTTCGTGCGCGTCCGCGAGCTGGTCGGCCGGAAGTTCCTGCGGAGCAGGCAGATCGGCGAGGGTGGAGGCGGCGTGCTCCCCGGCCAGATCGCCGTAGACGAACGCCCCGATCATGTAGTTGTGCGGCACGCAGGCGAGGTCGCCCGCCGCGTACAGGCCGGGCACCGTCGTGCGAGCGTGCTCGTCCACCCACACGCCGGACGCCGAATGCCCACTGCACAAACCGATTTCGGAGATGTGCATCTCGATGTCGTGGGTGCGGTAATCGTGTCCGCGGTTGGCGTGGAAGGTACCTCGGGTCGGCCGCTCGGTGGTGTGCAGAATCCCCTCGAGCGCGGTCAGCGTCTCGTCCGGCAGATGGGTCACCTTCAGATAGATGGGCCCCCTGGCTGATTCGATCTCGCGCTTCACCTCGGCCATCATCTGCCCGGACCAGTAATCCGAATCGACGAACCGCTCGCCCTGCGCGTTGACCTGATAGCCGCCGAACGGGTTGGCCACGTAGGCGCACGCCGGACCGTTGTAATCCTTGATCAACGGATTGATCTGGAAGCACTCGATGCCCGACAGCTCCGCGCCGGCGTGATAGGCCATGGCGTAACCGTCGCCCGCGTTCGTCGGATTCTCGTAGGTGCCGTAGAGATATCCGGACGCGGGCAGGCCGAGCCGTCCGCAGGCCCCGGTCGCCAGAATGACCGCCTTCGCGCCGACGGCCACGAACTCGCCGGTGCGCGTGTGCAATGCGGCCGCGCCGACCGCGCGGCCACCGTCGGTGAGCACCCGCACCGGCATGAGCCGGTTCTCGATGCGGATGCGCTCACGCATCTTCCGTTGCCGTAGAACGCGATACAGCGCCTTCTTCACATCCTTGCCCTCGGGCATCGGCAGCACGTACGACCCGGACCGATGCACCCGGCGCACCGCGTACTCGCCGTAGGCGTCCTTCTCGAACTTCACCCCGTACCGCTCCAGCCGCTGCACCATCGCGAAGCCACGGGTCGCGGTCTGATACACGGTGCGCTGGTTGACGATTCCGTCGTTGGCGCGGGTGATCTCGGCGACGTAGTCCTCCGGCTCGGCCTTGCCCGGGATGACGGCGTTGTTGACCCCGTCCATGCCCATCGCCAGCGCACCGGAGTGCCGCACGTGCGCCTTCTCCAGCAGCAGGACGTTCGCGCCGTGCTCGGCGGCGGTCAGCGCGGCCATGGTGCCGGCCGTGCCGCCGCCGATCACCAGCACATCGCAGTCGACGCGGGTGGTCTCGGACAGGTCGGGGATATTCATCAGCACATGCTCCGGAGAGAAGGGATCAACGCACGGACGCGGTGAAGTCGCCCGAGTAGTCCAGGGCGGCAAGAACTTCGGCGCGCACGCCGGATCGGTCGACGGTGGTTTCGCGGGGGCGGGGCACCTCGAACAAGGCCCGCAGCGGCTGCGCGGCCCGGCCGAGGACGGCGATCCGGTCGCCGAGCAGCAGCGCCTCGTCCACATCGTGGGTGACGAATACGACGGTCGCCGGGTGGGCCTGCCAGGTGTCGACCAGCAGTCGCTGCATGGTGGCCCGCGTCGGCGCGTCGAGCGCGCCGAACGGCTCGTCCATCAACACCGCGCGCGGCGCCCCGGCCAGCCCGCGCGCCAGCTGCACCCGCTGCCGCATACCGCCGGACAGGCTCTTGGGCAGGTAGTCGCCGAATCCGGCGAGGCCGACCTCGGCGATCCAGCGTTCGGCGCGTGCCCGCCGGCCGGCCCGCGGCTCGCCGCGCAGCTGCAGCGCCAGTTCGATATTGGAGCGCACGGTGCGCCACGGCAGTAACGCGTTGTCCTGGAACACCATCGCGCGGTCGCGGGACGGTCCGGTGATCTCGATATCGTCGGACAGCACCCGCCCGGAGCGCGGCGGCAGCAGCCCGGCCAGCGCGCGCAGCACCGTCGACTTGCCGCAACCGGAAGGGCCGGTGAGCACCAGGATCTCGCCGGGACGGATCTCGAGCGTCAGGTCCCGCACGACCGGCGCACCGGCATAACCCAATTCGATCCGGTCCAGCCGCAGGCTCGTCGCGTCGCCGCTCATTTCGTTCCCTCCGAGACGCGGGGCAGCCAGCGGGTGAACCGGCGGCCGAGCAGTTCCACCGCGGCGGAGGTGCCGAACCCGAGCACGCCGATGGTGATGATGCCGACGAACACGCTCGGGTAGTCCACGATGGTGTACGCCTGCCAGGTCCGGTAGCCGACACCCAGTCGGCCCGAGATCATTTCGGCCGAGACCACGCAGATCCACGCCACCCCGATGCCGACCGACAACCCGCTGAACACGCCGGGCAGGCTGCCCGGCAACACGACTCGCCAGAGCACGTCCCAGCGGGTGCCGCCCTGGGTCAGCAGGGACTCCTCCCAGATCGTGGGCAGCGCCCGCACCGCGTGCCGGGTGCTGACCATGATCGGGAAGAAGGCCGCGAGGAAGGTGATGAAGACGATCCCCGCCTCGTCGGTGGGGAACATCAGGATCGCCACCGGCACGATCGCGATGGCCGGAATCGGGCGGGCCAACTCGGTCAGCGGGCCGACGATGTTCGCGAATACTTGCGAACGCCCCAGTGCCACACCGGTTCCCACGCCCAGTACGGCGGCGAGCGCGAACCCGCTGAGAATGCGGACGAGTGACTGGCCCAGGTCCAGCCAGTACGTCTCGGTACCCAGCTGGCGTTGCAGCGCGTCGAGGATCTGGGTCACGGTCGGCAGCGTGTCGAACCGCACCCACAGGCGGATATCGTTGGCTGTCAACAGTTGCCACACCCCGATGGCGGCGACCACCGACAGCACCCGGACCAGTCGTGAGCGCCAGCGCGCCGCACTGGCGGGGGCCGTCACGGTCTCCGGGACCGTTCGTTCCGGAACGGTCGCGGCGTCGAGCCGCACGGTCGTCGCGCTCATGACCGCACCTCGCCGACGGCCTGCTCATAGGACAGCTGCGTGCCGCCCGGGTGCGCGGTGAGGTAGCGCTGGGCCGCGGCCGGTGTCGTGAAGGGCAGGTAGGTGTCGCCGGCGCGGACCCACAGGGCCTTGTCGGCGAACCAGCGGGTGCCCAGTTCGGCGTCCGGGACGTAGGCCGCCCGCACCTTCTTGCCCTGTGCCCGAGCCTGTTTCACCGCGCGTAGCAGGGCGGTCGGGTCGGCGGCCGGTTGTGCGGTGTCCTGGCCGTCCAGCCACACTTCGCTCGCCAGCGCCGCGTCGGTGACCGGACGATTCGCCACCGGATCGGTCCCCGAGATCGGTGCGGGATTGGCGAAATTGCCCACGGCCGCGTTGTAGTCGAGACCGCGATCGGCGAACGCTTTCCGCAGCGGCGCATCGTTGACGAAGCCGTCGATGTCCAGATCGGCGAAGTCACCGATCGACTTCAGGTACGGCACATCGCCTTTGAACGCCTGGATGAGCTGCGGCTTCAGCGGTGTGTCGAACGAGGTGCCGCCGGGACCGTTGTAGAGGTAGACGACCTCCTGCGGCAGTCCCGAGCCGTCGGCGACCAGCTTCGCCGCCTCCAGCGGGCGCTGGTGCAGGAAGTCGGTGGCGTCCAGCTGGGCCTGGATGAAGGCGTCGAGGACCTCGGGGTGCTGGTTCGAGTAGTCGCGACGGGCGACCACGCCGTGGAAGGTCGGTACGTTCAGTTCCGCGCCGTCGAACAGCAGCTCGGCCTTGTCCTGGAAGACCAGCAGGCCCGGCCACGCCACGAACTGCGAAAGTGCCTGCACCTGACCGGATTCCAAGGCGGAAGCGCCGATCTGCGGTTGTTGATTGAGTACCTCGACACCCGATTTCGGATCGATTCCGCCGCGGCTCAACGCCTGTCGCAGCAGGCCGTCGCTGGCCGAGCCGACGCTCGAGGACACCTTCTTCCCGGCCAGGTCGTGCAGCGATTGCACCGGCGAATCACGGTTCACCACAATCATGTTCAGCGAGCCGCGCGGCTGGTAGCCGGTCACCGAGACGAACTCGGTGCGGGACCGTTCGTTGGCCTGTGTGCGGGAACCGTTGATCAACAGGGGGTAGTCGCCCATCGAGCCGATGTCGATCTTCTCCGCCACCATCTGCGCGGTGATCGGGGCGCCGGTGTCGTAGTCCTGCCACTCCACCTGGTACTTCTTTCCGCCGTCGGCGGTCAGCTTCGAGAGGCGCTGCTCCAGGAAACCCTTGGCGCGCAACAGGGTTCCGGCGGTAACGGTGTTGATGGTCTTGGATTGGTAGCCGACGACCACCTTGACGGTGTCGCGGGAGGCGGCTTGCTCGAGCGAGCAACCGGCGGCGACGAGCGCCAGCACGGCGGCCACCGCGGTGAATCGGGCACGACGGTACTTCATGAGTGTTCCTCGAACGGTGGGGCCGCGGTGGATGTTTCAGCGCAGCAGGTACGGCATGTTCACGGTGACGGCGCCGGTGGGGCAGCGGGCCGCGCACGGCCCGCAGTACCAGCACTCGTCGACGTGCATGTACGCCTTTCCGTTGTCGGGATTGATCGCCAGCGAGTCCAGCGGGCAGATCTCCACACAGAGCGTGCATCCCTGGATGCACAGCGATTCGTCGATCGTCACGGGGACATCGGCGCGCTGACCGACCAGAGCCATTCAGATCAACCTCCAATCGGGGCTGTCGATGGGGCGAACAAGGCTGCCGCGCATGGTGATTCGATCACCGCGCAGCCGGATGTACTCCAGATCGACCGGGCGGCCGTCCTCGAGCTTCGTGAGCCGTTCGAGCAGCAGCAGCGCGCCGCCCTCGGGAACTTGCAGGGTGGCCGCCGAATGGGCGTCGGCGGTGATGGCCTCCAGCACCAGATCCGCCGAGCCGAGCGGGCGGCCGTCGAGTTGCTCGATCAGCGCGAAGATGTCGTTGGTCTCCAGATCACGGGCGAGCACCTGATCGCCGATGTCGGGTACCAGGTAGGTCAGGTCCAGGCTCAGCGGCAGGTCGCCGAGGTAGCGCAGGCGCTCCAGGTACACCGCCGGTTCGCCGGGCTCCAGCCGCAGCCGGCGCGCCACCGCGGGCGGCGGGGCGATCCTGCGGGCGGCGCGCACCTCGTTGCGGACCTCGCCGTGCTCGCGCAGCGTTTCCTTCAGGCCGCGCAGCGCGTCCAGGCCGTGGTCGTACTTGCGCTGGGCGACATGGGTGCCCACCTTGGGGGCGCGCTCGATCAGGCCCTCGTCCTTCAGCAGGGCCAGCGCGTCGCGGACCGTATTGCGCGAGACGTCGAATTCGGTTGCCAGCTCCGATTCGCCGGGCAGCGCGCGGTCGAAGGCGCCGGTATGGATTTGCTGGCGCAGTACGTCGGCGACCTGGCGGGCGCGGTCCGCGCGGCGCGATGGCTGCGGCGTCACCTCGTCTCCTTTCGCCGTTTGACCTGCGATAAGTGACTGTAACGGGGGTCCGCGTCCGGGCCGGGCGATCGCTTCCGGGCGGTAGTGGTGACGTCGGTTATCCGCCGCCTGAGGAGTGCGGCGTACTGCTCGAATCACAGTGATTCCAGCCATTACGCCACCTGCGTCGGCTGCGGCCTGAGTTCGAATCAGGGTGAGTCAAATGGATGCAGACCACCTGGTCTGGCATCCTCGATACATGGGATGTTAGCTTTGATGGCATGTCCTCCAGCCGACCGAATGCCGCCCAGGTCACCTATGTGACCGTCGCGCTCGGTGTGCGGCTGCCGCGGCAGCGGGAGCTGTGTTGCTCCCTGCCGCGCAGCTGAGAACCGCCGCTCTCGTTTCCGAGCCGGGCCCTTCTCGCTGCCTTGTTGCTGTTCTCGTTCCACCTGTCCCGGGCATACCCGGGACCACAGCAAGGATCCGCACATGACGAGCCCCACCCTCGAGCGACAGTCCACACAGTCTCTCTCCACCCGGGTCGCCGCCCCCCGCCCGGCCGTCCCGCCCGAACTCCGCATCGCCGACAACCCGGCGGCCGCGGTGCTCCGGGCCGCTACCCGCGGCCCCATCTTCCGCGATACCGCCGCGCAGACAACAGGTTTGAGCATAGCGACGGTGAACCGACAGGTCTCCGCGCTGCTTTCGGCCGGGCTGTTGCGGGAACGGGCCGACCTCACCGCATCCGGCGCCGTCGGGCGTCCGCGGGTGCCCTTCGAGGTCGACACCGACACCTACGCCACCCTCGGTGTGCACATCGGCGCCACGGTGACTCGCATCATCGCCGCCGATCTGTCGGGGCGCATTCTCGGCGGGCTGGAAATCGCCACGCCGCAGGCCGGGCAGGAGGCCGCGCTCACCATCATCGCCCGCAGTGCCAAGGCGTTCCTCGACCGGCTGCCGCGGCGGCGGCCGCTGTGGACCGGTGTGGCGCTGGCCGGGCGGGTCGATCCGGCCGCCGGGGTCGTCGATCATCCGCGGTTGGAGTGGCGCTCCGCGCCGGTGGCCGCGGTGTTCAGCACCGTGCTGGATCTGCCGGTCTCGGTGTCCGCGCACGTGGAGGCGATGGCCGCCGCGGAACTGCTGCTCGGCCCCGGGGAGGAGCAGGGGCCCGCCTCGAGCCTGTACGTGTACGCCCGTGAGACCGCGGGCGTCGCCGTGACTCTGCACGATCGGGTGCACACGCCGACCAACGGTCCCGGTTCCATCGCGCACCTGCCCACCGGCTCGGATGTGGAATGCCAGTGCGGCCGGCGCGGCTGCTTGGAGGCCACGGTCGGGGAGGCGGCGCTGCTGAGTCGTGCGGAGCGGGCGGGCATCGTGCCCAAGCGCGAGGCGCCGCGGCGTCCGGTGATCGGCGACCTGTACCGGGCCGCCGAGTCCGGGTCGGCGCCGGCGCGTGAGCTGCTGCTCGAGCGGGCCGAAATCCTCGGCCACACAGCGGCTCTCGTGCGCGACATGTTCAACCCGGACCGGGTAGTGCTGGGCGGGCAGGCATTCACGGGCTACCGTCCCGGAATCGACCACGTCGTGCGCGCTTTCACCCAGGGCACCACGCTTCCCCCGGCCGACCTCCGCATCAGCCGTTTCGGTGGTCGCGTCCAGGAACACGCCGCCGCCGTCACCGCCCTGAGCGTCTTTTACGCCGACCCCCTCTCCGCCATGCGCCGCAGCATCCGCACCACGCGCTGAGGGGTTCTTCCCTTCATCCCGGCCAAAAGCGCGCCGGGATGAAGGGAATGTGTGCAGTCTCGCGCGCGCCGGGATGAAGGGAATGTGGGGAAGTCTCGGCCTTGCTCGTCATGTCGCCCTCCGGTTCTCGGACGAATCGCCACGCTAGACTAAGTGGAAGAAATTCGTCCAGTTCTCTCCGGGAGGTGACGGCCATGGCCGATCAGTTGCGGGCCGATGCGCGCAGCAACCGCGACCAGATCCTGGCGGCGGCCCAGATCGTGTTCCGGGAACAGGGCGTCGATGTTCCGATGAAGGAGATCGCCGATCAGGCCGGGGTCGGCGTGGGCACGCTGTATCGCCGCTTTCCGGATCGTAGCGCGTTGATCAGCGCGGCGGCGCAGGCGTATATGCAGGCGCTGGCGGACCTCGCCGCCACGGCCGCGCGGGAGGAGGACGGCGCCTGGCAGGCGCTGCGTCGTTTTCTGCGCGAATGCGCCGAGTTGCGGCTGGGCGCCACGGCCGCGGCGATCGAACCGGCCCTGCACGCCGATATCCGGGCCGATCCGAACCTCACCGAAATTCGCGCGAGCGTTGCCGAGCAGGTTGCCCGGCTCACCGCGCAAGCGCAGGTCGACGGGGAACTGCGCACCGATGTGGATGCGCAGGACATGGCGCGCCTGATGACGGTGCAGATCTACGCGCGCCCGGACGAGTCGTACGAGCAGGCCGTGCGCCGGACGATGGACATCGTGCTGGACGGCCTGCGCGCCCGGTAGTGTGCTGCGGTGACCGAAGGACCGAGAACGCGCAGGCGCGATCGAACCGGAATCGGCCGCCGCCTGTTGCTGCGGGGCGCGCTGGCGCTACCGCTCGCGGCGTGCGCCGAGACCGACGCGAACACCACCACTCCCACGCGCACCGACCCGGTCTCCGGCACCCGCGTCGACCCGGCGGCGGCCGAGGAGTTCTTCGCCGGTCTGGAGCGGAAATACGATGCGCGCCTGGGTGTTTACGCGCTGGCGACCGGTACGGCGGTCGCGCTGGCCTATCACGCCGACGATCGTTTCGCGTTCTGCTCGACGTTCAAGATGCCCGCGGTGGCGGCGGTGCTGGAGCAGCGCGCGCTGTCCTATCTCGACACCGTCGTCCGATACAAGCGGGCGGACGTGAACTCGATTTCGCCGATCACGCAGGACCACATCGAGACCGGCATGACCGTGCGCGAACTCTGCGACGCCGCAATCAGATACAGCGACGGCACGGCCGGAAACCTGCTGATGCGCGATATCGGCGGCCCCGCGCAGCTCACCGGCTATCTGCGCAGTCTCGGTGACACCGTCGGCCGCATGGACCAGTACGAACCCGAACTCAACAGCGACCCACCCGGTGATCCCCGCGACACCACCACACCGCGCGCGATCGCGGGCGTCTACCAGCAGATCGTGCTGCGCAACGCCTTGCCGCCGGAAAAGCAGGCGCTGGTGCGGGAATGGCTGCAGCGCAGCACGACCGGTGCGAACACCATCCGCGCCGGCGTGCCGGGCGACTGGACCGTGGCGAACAAGACCGGGCACGGCGACTACGGGCGCGCCAACGATATCGCCGTGGTGTGGCCGCCCGCTTCCGCGCCGCTGGTCCTCGCGGTCATGACCGACCGCGCCGGATTCGACGCCGCGCCGCCGTACGCCATGATCGCCGAGGTCGCGAAATACGTTGCGGCCCAGCTGCATCGGTGACGGGTCAGCGGCCGCCCGCGAACAATCCTTCCAGCGCGGTGATGAAGTAGGGGAAGTGCCCGGCGAATCGGTGCAGATTCTGATCGCGGTCGAAACCGCCGAACCAGTACAGCCCGGGCTGCCGGTCGGCGGCGGGGTTCAGGTCGCGGAAGGTGCGAATCCAGTTGTCGGCGCGGCCGCCGACGACGGTGAACGGCAGCGCGCGGGAGAACACCAGCTCGCGATCGGCGGGCGGCACCCGGTCGGCGGTCAGCGCGTCCAGCCCGCGCTGCAGCGCGCGCACCCGGCCCGCCAGCTCGCGGCCCGCGGCGGTGCGCACCGGCAGATAGCGCGGCAGCAGCAGCGCCGCGACCCCGCCGAGGGCGATCGCGACACCCACCAGCGCGTGCCCGCCGCTGATCGCCAGCGCGATCGTGGTCGCGACACCGGCCACCACCAGCACCACGCCCAGCCAGAACGCGGGACCGCGGCGGGTCCGATCGATGAGTGTGCCGCGCGCCAGAGCATCGTCCCGCAGCGCCGCGCGCACCGGCTCGCCGCTGATTCGTCCCGCGCCGCGCAACTCCGACACCAGCACCGACTCGGCGCCGTCGGGGAGCAGGGCGCGGTAGACCGCCTTCTCGTAGTCGCGCAGTTGATCGTCCGCCGGATTGACGCGGTTGATCCGCCAGTCCGAATCGCCGACCGGCGTGACCCACAGGTAGCGCCGTACCGCCAGATCCACCACGGTGGCGGCCAGGTCGCCCGGATCGGCGGACCCGTCAAGCAGCAGCCCCGCCTCGCCCGGCAGGACGCCCTCCGGCGAGGCGAACTGCACCTGATTGCCGTTGTGCTGCACCGGTTCCAGCGTGTCCTGCCCTGTCAGCGCCGCGGCGTCCTGGCGGCGCGACCACGCCACGAAACCACCGGCCGCGGCGAGCGCCGCCAGCAGCACGCCGAACGCGACGAGCACCGGCGCGGTGATCGCGAACGCGCTGGGTTCGTCGCCGGTGATGTCGGCGTTGGCGGGCACGGTGCCCGGCGGCATCTGCAGGGTGAGGTCGATCAGGTCGCCCTTGTTCAGGCCCTCCTTGTAAAGAGTCAGCACGCCGTCCGGCTCCACCCGCACGTCGGCACACGGCTGGGCGCTGCCCGCCGGGCCGATCTTGCAGTCGACGATGCCCATCTCGTAGCTCGGGCTGATCACCGACGCGGTGATCGAGGCGACGTCGGTGTTGAGCACCCCGCTCCAGCGGAACAGCTGGGTGCCGGCCGCGTCGTTGACCGTGTTGTGCACGACGTACCGATACGACGATTCGCCGGGCTGCGCGTCGATACTGAACCGGTCGCCCTCGACCTTGGCGGTGCCCGAGCCGGTGGCGGAGACGTCGGTGACGCTGAAGCGCCGTTCCCCCTTGTCCTTCAGCGCGACCCGCAGCGGCACGGCCATGTGGAACTGGCCTCCCGGCGGCACCTGCACCGTCTCGGCCACCTCGAGCAGGCCCTGCTCGCTGAGTTTGATGTCGGCATTGATCGTCACCCCGTCGACCGGCTCCTGCGCCTGGGCCGCGGGTACGGCGGCGAAAGCTCCCGCCAGAACCAGCAACAGAGCGCCCAGGGCGCCCCCCCGAAAGATCAGCATGGGGCCTTAGCTTAGACAGCTTGCTATCCTGCGTCAGCGGCTGTCGAGACGGGAAGAACCAGGGGGCACGGGGGAGTGAGTCAACCACCCTACGGATACGGGCCGGTGCCGCCCGCCGGTCGGCCGGGGCCGCCACCCTATGGGCCGCCGCCCGGTTATCCGCCGCCTCGCTATGCACCGCCGCCCGGTTACGGCCCGCCGCCGGGTTATCCCCCGCACGGGTATCCGCCACCGGGATACGCTGCGCCACCGCCGGTTTCGGGTTATCGGCCGCCGTTGCCGCCCCCACCGCCGTACGGTCCGCCGGGGCGTCCGCCGCAGCGCAAGCGCGGCGGCGGACTGGGTGTGTTCCTGATCGTTCTGATCCTCATCGTCACCAGTGGACTGGTGCGCACGGCCATCCGCACGGGCGTGCACGTCGCCCACTCCGGCGACCAGCCGAGCTACACCTATGCTCCCACCACTGGGAAAAATGCGCCCGGCGCGACCGGGATCGCGGCGACCGACGCCAATCCGCTGTTGTCCGACCCGGGTTCGCCGCTGAGCCCCGCGCGGTGCGGGTACGCGCCGTGGAGCACGCAGGTCGACGCGGCGCGCAAGTTCTTCGAGAGCGCGGCGGGATGCCTGGAGCAGGCGTGGCGGCCGGTGCTGTCGGCGGCGAACCTGTCGTTCACGCCGCCGAAGCTCAGCGTCACCGCCACCACGGCCGGCATCAGCACGCCCTGCACCGGCAGCAGCAGTAATTTCGCGGCCTTCTACTGCGGCGCGAACCAGACCATCTACATGCCGATCAGCCAGTTGCAGACGGCGATGTTCAAGGACCATTGGGAGATCTACCTGTCGGTGTTCGCGCACGAGTACGGGCATCACGTGCAGGCCCAGTCGGGAATTCTGCTGGAGGCCAACAAACAGCGGCGTGAGGCGGGCACCAGCAGCGCCCGCGGTTTGGAGCTCTCGCGCCGGGTCGAGTTGCAGGCCAACTGTTTCGACGGCATGTTCCTCGCCGCCACCGCGGGCGGCGGCTCGCTGACCTCGACGCAGGCCGGCAATACCCGCGAGGACGCGTACGGCCGCGGCGACGCCGCCGGTGATATGCGCGACCACGGTTCGGCGCAGCACATGGGCGACTGGTGGAGCACGGGCTTCGAGAAGAACCAGACCTCTCAGTGCAATACATTCAAAGCCCCTGCGAGCCAGGTGAGTTGATGCGGTTATGACCCAGCCTCCCGGATACCCGCCGCCCGGCTCGCAGCCGCCGGGCCGCCCGCCCTACGGCCCGCCGCCGGGGTACGGACCGCCGCCCGGATACGGACCGCCGCCGGGGTATGGTCCGCCGCCCGGGTACGGTCCGCCGCCGGGATACGGCGCGCGTCCGCCGTACGGTCCGCCACCCGGGCCGCGCCCGCCCTACGGTCCGCCGCTGCCGCCGCCGGGCTACTACGGGCGGCCCTACCCGCCGCCGAGGTCGGGCGGCGGGGGAGCGGTCGGCGCGGTGCTGGCGGTGCTGCTGGTGTTCGGTGTGGTCGGCGCTCTGGTCGTGTTCGCCACCGTCAACTCCAGCAGCAGTCATCCGTCGAAGTATTCCTACGACACACCCAGCTACACCTACGCGCCGCCGAGCTACACCACCTCGGCCAGTGCGCCGACCACGACGGCGTCGACCAGCGCGGCGACCACCTCGCGGTCGGCCTCCAGTACCCGCACCGCCACGACGTCGTCGAAACCCGCTGGGCCGCAACCGGTCAACGCGACCGGCGACAACCCGCTGTTCCGCGACGCCGACTCCGGACTGGTCAACATCGAGTGCGGCTATCCGCGCTGGGGCGCCACGGTGGCCGCGGCGCAGGCCTTCTTCGAGGCGGCCCGGACCTGCCTGGACAACATGTGGAAGCCGGTGTTGCAGGGCGCGGCGCTGCCGTTCTCCAGCCCCACCATCTCCGTCCCGGCGCGCTCGTCGAATGCCAGTTCGCCGTGCACCAGCTCGGGCGGCAACTTCGCCGCCTTCTACTGCTCGACCAACCACACCATCTATATGCCGCTCGACACCATTCAGGTCGAGGACTACGGCGACGATTCGGTGATCTACCTGACCGTCTTCGCCCACGAGTACGGCCATCACGTGGAGGCGATCAGCGGCGTGCTGGGCAAGGCGCACCGCGACCGCTACGACGCGGGCCCGACTTCCGCACGGGGACTGGAGATCTCGCGTCGGGCGGAGCTGGGCGCGCAGTGCTTCGGCGGAATGTTCATCGGCTCGTCCAATCACGTCGGGACGATCAGCCTGGATCAGGCGCAGCGCACCATCCGCGACAACTATTCCCGCGGCGACGGCAAGGGCGACACCAGAGACCATGGCAGCAAACAGCATTACGGCTCTTGGTACGAGCACGGCTACATCAACAACCGCACCCAGAAGTGCAACACCTGGACTGCGCCGTCGTCCGACGTGTCCTGAAACCCCCGGATGACGAGGGGTGGGGCGGGTTTCAGTTCTGTTCGCGTAGGCGGGACAGCCAGCGGGCTGTCTCGTCGGGGTCGGGGAGTTCGCCGCCCATGATGTCGAGTACCGCGTGGCCGACGCAGGCGGCGCCGAGTACGCGGTCGGCGATGGCCTCGGCGTCGCCCCAGGGTAGGTAGGGCTTGGCGATCAGTAGCGAGACGATGCCGTGGGCGGCCGCCCACAGTTCCAGTACCACCGGTAGCGGGTCGCCGGGCGCGATCGTCCCGGCGTCCATGGCCTCCCGCACGGTGTCGGCGAACCGCCGGAACACGCCGCTACCCATCACCAGGTCGACCGCGCGCGGGCTGTCGGCCGAGGAGCCCGCGGTGGCGACCCGGTACTGGCCCGGATGTTTCAGGGCGAAGCGCACATACGCCATGCCCTGATCGCGCATCCGGGTGATCGGCGACTGTGCGGGATCGGTGGCCGCGGCGACGGCGGCATCCAGATTCTCGAAGACCTGCGCCACGGCCGCGTCGATGAGCGCGTCCTTGTCGGCGAAGTGCCGGTAGATCGAGGGCGCGCTCACTCCGACCAGCTTGCTCACCTCACGGATGGACACCGTGTCGGCACTTCCGGTGCGCGCCAGCAGTTCCCGCGTGGCCTCGAGGATCTCCTCGCGCAGCCGGGCGCCGGTGCCGCGGGCCGACCGCGGGCGTCGCGGGCACATCATGTCCGGCCCGCGGGTTCGGGTTCGGGGGCGGCGGTGCGCGGCTCGGGCGCCTCCTCGGACAGCCCGAACCGGCTGTGCAGCCGGGCCAGCGGCGCGGGGGCCCACCAGTTGGCCCGGCCCATCAGTTTCATCAGCGCCGGTACCAGCAGGCCACGGATGATGGTGGCGTCGGCGAGCACGGTCAGGGTGAGCCCCAGACCGAACATCTGCATGAATGACACTTTCGCGGTAGCCATGGCGCCCAACACGATAGCCATCAGGAGCGCGGCGGCGGTGACGATCCGGCCGGTGCGTGCCACGCCCAGCGCCACCGAGCGCACGTTGTCGGCGGTGGTGCGACCGGAAGCGAGCCACGCCTCCCGGATCCGGGACAGCAGGAAGACCTCGTAGTCCATCGACATCCCGAAGGCCAGGCAGAACATCAGGATGGGCATCGTCGCCACCAGGTAGCCGGTCGGGGTGAAGCCCAGCAGCCCCGACAGATGCCCCTCCTGGAAGATCCAGACCATCATCCCGAACATCGCACTCAGCGAAAGAGTGTTGAGCACCAGGGCTTTCAACGGGAGCACCACGCTGCCCGTGAACAGGAACAGCACGATGAAAGTGGACAGCGCGATCAACGCCACCGCCAGCGGCAGCCGGGCGCCCAGCGCGTGCAGGGTGTCGGCGTTGATCGCCGCGCCGCCGCCGAACAGCGCCGGGGCGGGCGCCGGCACGTCCCGCAACTGCTGGAACTGGTTCTCTCCGTCGGTGGAGTAGGGATTGAATCGTGAAGTGACAGTGAGGTATTGGCCGGTGTCGTTGGCCATGCCGGGCGGCGTCGGGGCGACCCGGGCGCCGGACACGTACACACCCGAGCTGGACAGCACCGCCGACACCCCGTTCACCCGCGACAGCTCCGTGGCGTAGCCGCCGATCGGGGCCGCGTCCCCGTGGTAGCCGTCCAGCACGATCGTCGTGCCGGTGCCCGCGTTGACGGCCGGGAAGTCGCTGCGCAGGACGTCGCCGACGGCCCGGGTCTGCGCGCCGGGCGGCAGCACGCGGTCGTCGGGGTAGCCGAATTTCACGCCCAGGAACGGTGATCCGATGGCCAGCAGCAGCGCGACGATCGCGACGGTCACCGGAACGGCGTGCCGCATCACCCACGTGACCGTGCGGTACCAGGCGGAACGCTCCAGCGGGCGCGGCGTCGGCTCCGGACGCCGGAACAGGCGGCGCAGCAGCACCCGCAGATCCCACGCGTTCACCCGGTCGCCCAGCAGGACCAGCACGGCGGGCAGGATCACGATCGACGCCACGGCCGCCGCCGCCACCACGGCCACGCCCGCGAACGCCACCGACCGCAGGAAGTAGAGGTCGAACACGGCCAGCGCGGCCAACGCCAGCACCACCGTGAGCGTGGAGTACAGCACCGTGCGCCCTGCGGTCTGCACGGCGCGGACCGCGGCGTCGGCGTGGGTGCGGCCGCCGGCGAGTTCCTCCCGGTAGCGGCTCACGATGAACAGGCTGTAGTCGATGGCGAGCGCCAGGCCCAGCGCCGTGGTCATATTCAGCGCGTAGATCGATACATCGGAGAACAGCGTGAGCGCCCGCAGGATCGCGAGCGTGCCGACGATCGCGAACAGGCCGATCATCAGCGGCAGCGCGGCCGCGACCACACTGCCGAACACCAGCATCAACACGATCGCGGTTAGCGGTATCGCCACGCCCTCGGCGAGGGTGAGGTCCTTGGTGACCTGGGTGTTCACCTCGTGATAGAGCGCCGCCAGGCCGCCCGCCCGCACGGTGACGCCGTCGGGAGTCGCGCCGAACCCCTCGATGACGTCGGCGGCCGTCTTCTGCGCCGCGTCGTCGCCGCCGGTGAGGTAGGCGAGCACCAGCGCGCTCTTGCCGTCCGTGCTGCGCAGCGCGGAGCTGATCTGCGGCGGGCTGTTCCAGTAGGACCGGACGCCGAGGGCGTCGGGGCGGCCCTGCAGATCCGCGGTGATGTCGGTGGCCACCGTGCGGGCGGCGGTGGCGTCGACGCCCTGATCGGAGCGGATCAGCAGCGCCAGATTGGGTTCCGCGCCGCCGAAGTTGTCCGCCAGCAGCCTGGTGACCTGTGTCGATTCGGCGTCGTCGGAGGTGAATCCGCCCGCCTTCAGCCGATCGGTGACCGAGGCCCCGAATCCGCCGCACGCCAGCGCCAGCACCAGCGCGGCCAGAAGTATCCGTTTCGGGTGCCGGGTGGCGAGCCGAGCGATTCGGGTCAGCATGGGCGCTCCTCGGTCGGGCTTAAGGTAACGACGTTAGCGTAACGGCGTTAGCCCAATTAGTCATCACCCCTGTTCGTGTCCGGTTTTCGGGTGCTGGTGACCGAAGACGCCGCGGGGAGCGTGGCCGTGCACGCCCTCGGCGTAGGCGGTTTCGGCGTGCAGGGCGAAGTCGATGCCCGCGATCTCGTCCTCCTTGCTGACGCGGAAGCCCATCGTGCGGTCGATCAGCTTGCCGAGGGCGAACGAGACCAGGAACGCCCACAGCGCGACCACGACCACGCCCACCGCCTGCTTGCCCAGCTGGGCGAGACCGCCGCCGTAGAACAGGCCGCGCGCGCCGCCGGTCATCACCTCGTCGGCGAGCAGGCCGATCAGCAGGCTGCCGACGATGCCGCCCATGAAGTGCACGCCCACCACGTCCAGCGAATCGTCGTAGTTCGCCTTGAACTTCCAGCTCACCGCGTACGAACAGACCACGCCCGCAACGAGACCCACGACCACCGCGCCCAGGGTGCTGACCGAACCGCACGACGGCGTGATCGCGACAAGTCCGGCGACCACGCCCGAGGCCGCGCCGAACGTGGTCGGGCGGCCGTCGCGCAGCTGTTCCACCAGCAGCCAGCCCAGCATGCCGAGGCATCCGGCGACGAGGGTGTTCAGGAAGACGGCCGCGGCGATGCCGTCAGCGGCGAGCGCCGACCCGGCGTTGAACCCGAACCAGCCGAACCACAGGATGCCCGCGCCCAGCAGCACGAACGGCAGATTGTGCGGCCGCATCGCGTCCACCTTGAATCCGATGCGCGGACCCAGCACCAGTGCCAACGCCAATGCCGAGCCGCCCGAGGCGATCTCGACCACCAGCCCGCCCGCGAAATCCAGCGCGCCGAAGGAGGCCAGCCAGCCGTCGGGACCCCACACCCAGTGCGCGATGGGCGCGTACACCAGCAGCGTCCACAGCGGCACGAACACGATCCAGGCCGAGAATTTGGCGCGGTCCGCGATGGCGCCGCTGACCAGGGCGGCGGTCAGGATCGCGAAGGTCAGCTGGAAGGTCGCGTAGAGCAGTTCCGGCACCGAGCCGCGGATCGACGACGGGCCGATGCCGGTCATCCCCGCATGGGTCAGATCGCCGATCAGCCCGCCGCCGGCGTCGTCGCCGAACGACAGCGTGTACCCGAGCAGCAGCCACACCACGGTCACCAGCGGGATGGCGATGAAGCTCATCATCAGCATGTTCAGTACGCCGGTGGAGCGCACCATCCCGCCGTAGAAGATGGCCAGGCCGGGCGTCATGAGCAGGACCAGCGCGGTGCTGGCCAGCAGCCAGGCCGTGGCTGCGGGGTCGATCGTCGGGGGCACGGTAACTCCTTCCGGCGCGTTGCGCGTCGCAAGGAAATTACCGAACCCGCCTCGCTAGACGGGCCGGGCCGTTGTCGCGTCCTGCTGTTTACGGGTCTTGCGGGCCAGCGCGCGGCGGCCGCGCGGACCGGGAACGGGCAGGTCGTCGCGCAGTGCCAGCCATTCGGCCGTGACCAGCCACTGCTGCTGGGCGCGGGCGTCGGCGGTGTCGTTGAACACCCGCCGGCCGCGGTCGTCGCGCACGTCGTGGGCCAGCACCGACCAGCGCGGCGGGCGGCCGTGCTCGCGCTCGTACTCGTCCAGGAAACCGGCCACCAGGGTGCCGATCGTGTTCACCGGGCGCATCGAGACCCGATTGCCGAATTTGGCGGAATGGAAACGCCGTGCGGCACAGAGCGATCGCGGCGTGGCATCGAACGCGATCCAGCCCGCCCGCTGCACCCGCTCGATCAGCCACAGATGTTTGATCGCATTCGGCGCGATGTCGCCCACGCGCTCGCGAATCAGCGTCAGGACGGGATCGGCGAGCAGAATGTCGCGCCGCGTCGGTCCGCAGCCGTGTGCTTTCCAGTATTCGTGGGTGGTCGTCGCCAGAATGCGGCCGAATTCGTCGATGCTGCGCTGGGCGCGCTTGCCGAGCCGTTCGATGCGTTCGGCCTCCGCGCGCATCTCGTTCTGGGTGATGAGGGTGCGGATGGCCGGCATCGTCGGTACCTGACCGCGCTCCAGTAACTCCAGGATGGCGGCGGCGGTCTTCGGGTCGGCGGCGGCCGTGACCGGTAAGGAGTCCCGGTCGAGCGCGAACTCTCGCGGGCCGATGGCCCGGCTGAGCAGGCCCGCGGCGGCGCGGTCGCCGGCGAATTCGGTATGCGAAAGCAAAGCGGTGGCGATGTCGTTACACGACGGCACGGTCGACATTTCCTCCCGGACGGTGCGGGAGGCTCGGTAAAGCCGTAGGGGAGAACTCCCGCGGGGCTCTGTGAGTCGGTGATTTGGTTGTGCCCCGGTCGGGATGAGGGACCGACCGGGGCCACCAACCTGATGAAGGTTTGGCTACCGAAGTTGCCGAAACCCACGTTAGCCATTTCCTCGCCCGGAATGCCAATCGGGTTACTGGATCGTTATGTCCACAATTCTCGAGGCAAACGGGGATCCGGTCCGGAATGCGCGCGGTCGAGCCGTCGCGGTTCCGTGAACGGGTGTTATTGGTCGCATTTCCAAATTGTTTCCGTGGCGGGCGGACTTATCGGTATGTTGCGGTGCGCCGCAGCGGGTTTCGGGAATGCTTGCCGGACGGGCTCTTTCGAGGCGCGTCCGAGGCGCCGGGACCGGGCGGCCGGTTGCCATGAACGATGTCGGTGGTCGCCGGTACCCTCGGGCCGTGGCTCTGTACCGGAAGTACCGACCGGCAACATTCGCAGAGGTGGTGGGGCAGGAGCACGTCACCGAACCGCTGAGCACCGCACTCGACACCGGGCGGATCAGTCATGCCTACCTGTTCTCCGGCCCACGCGGTTGCGGCAAGACGTCCTCGGCGCGCATCCTGGCCCGCTCGCTGAACTGTGTCGAGGGTCCGACGTCCCGGCCGTGTGGGGTGTGTTCCTCGTGCGTGGCGCTGGCGCCCGGCGGGCCGGGCAATCTGGACGTCATCGAGCTGGACGCCGCGAGCCACGGCGGCGTCGACGACACTCGCGAGCTGCGCGACCGCGCCTTCTACGCGCCGGCCGAGTCGCGCTACCGGGTGTTCATCGTCGACGAGGCGCACATGGTCACCACCGCGGGTTTCAACGCGCTGCTCAAGATCGTGGAGGAGCCGCCCGCACATCTGATCTTCGTCTTCGCCACCACCGAGCCCGACAAGGTGCTGCCGACCATCCGTTCGCGCACCCATCATTACCCGTTCCGGCTGCTGCCGCCCGCGACCATGCGCGGCCTACTCGGCAAGATCTGCGAGCAGGAGGGCGTCCAGGTCGAAGAGGCGGTGTACCCCTTGGTGATCCGCGCCGGGGGCGGTTCCCCGCGCGACAGTCTGAGCGTGCTGGACCAGCTGCTGGCCGGTGCCGGGACCGAGGGCGTCACCTATCAGCGGGCGCTCGCGCTGCTGGGCGTCACCGATATCGCGCTGATCGACGAGGCGGTCGAGGCGCTGGTGGCTGGTGACGGCGCGGCGCTGTTCGGCACCGTCGACCGGGTGGTCGAGGCCGGTCACGATCCGCGCCGCTTCGCCACCGATCTGCTGGAGCGCATGCGCGACCTGATCCTGCTGCGCGCGGTACCCGACGCGACCGACCGCAACCTGGTCACCGGCCCCGGCGATGTCCTCGACCGGATGCGCGACCAGGCCGAGCGCATCGGCCCCGCCACGCTGACCCGTTACGCCGAACTGCTGCACGAGGGCCTGGGCGAGATGCGCGGCGCCACCGCCCCCCGCCTCCTGCTCGAGGTCGTCTGCGCCCGCATGCTCCTCCCCGCCGTCTCCGACGCCGAATCCGCGACGCTCCAACGCCTGGAACGGCTGGAGCGCGGTATGGCGGGCGGCGCTCCCGCCGCCGCGAGGCCCGCGACGAATCAGGCGCCGAGCGCCCCCGCCCAGCCTGGCGGGGAGTCGGTGCCGAGTCCCGCACCCGCCGGGGGCGGCTCCCGCCGCCGAGGCGCCGAGGCCCTCGCCGCCATCCGCGCCGAAAAGACCCCTCCCACAGCATCTTCCACCACGGACACCGATGTCCACGGTTCGCCGCCCACCCGCGAGCCGGTTTCGCAAGAGGTCGGCTCCTCGGTATCGGCCATGCCCTCGGATCCGGAGTCGTCGTCGCAGGCAGTTGGTGACGTTGCGCGCGTGGCGCAGGAGCAGCGCCCGCACCCGGCCCAGCGGGCTCAGGCTCCGCACGGCCCGGATTCCCCAGCCGCCCAGCCGCTTTCGGACCCCGCGCCGCCGATGATGGATGCCGCGGCCGACACCGCTGAAGTGGCGGCGGCCGATCGTTCCGGTGTGCCGGCGGAAACCCCTGCCCCGCAAGCTGGTTCGATCGACGCCCTTGATTCGTCCGCACACGGCGACGAGCCCGAGGTGAGTGCCGGTCCCGTAGCGGACGATGCGGTGCGTCCGGATCCGTCCGACGGGTCCGATGCGACGGCCGAACTGTTCGAGCCGTCCGGCCAGGCGGCACAGGACATTTCGGATGGTGCGCCTGCGGGCGGCATCTCCGCAGAGGCGCCGCCGATCGATACGGAATCCTCACCCGAGCCGACCACATCCGCAGCAGCCTCGCCCGGTGCAGATGCCGATGTGCCCGGTCAACCGGATGCACACGGCAGTGCCGACCCGTCCGGTCCGGCGGATGCATACGGCGGTGCCGATGTGTCCGGTCCGGCGGATGCACACGGCAGTGCCGACCCGTCCGGTCCGGCGGATGCATACGGCGGTGCCGATGTGTCCAGTCCGGCGGGTGCGCGTGGCGGTGCCGATGTGTCCAGTCCGGCGGGTGCGCGTGGCGGTGCCGATGTGTCCGGTCGGGTCGAGGCGCTCGGTGATGCCGATGTGTCCGGTCAGGCGGTAGGCGCTGCCGGGGCTGCTGAGATGGCCGGGGCGGTGGAGGACCTCGGGGCGGTGGGCGGTGCTGCGGCAGCGGGTGCACAGGGGGACGTGGTCGGGGAGGTCGAGGCCAAGTGGGGGGAGATCAGGGGGAAGGTGCGGGAGTTCGGGGCCGCGGTGCATGCGTTGTTGTCCGGGGCTTCGGTGGCTCGGGTCGAGGGGGACACGATCGTGTTCGCGCATCAGCACGCGCCGTTGGCGCAGCGGCTGTCGAATCCGAAGTATGTGGAGGCCGTGCAGGGGGCGGTGCGGGCCGTGCTGGGGCGGGAGTACGGGGTGCGATGGGAGGTCGGGTCCGGTGCGCCTCCCGCGAGCGGCGGGCGTGCCCAGTCCGGTGCGCCGAGTCGCGGCGGGGCGGCTCAGGGGCGTGGCGGCGCGGCCCCGGCACAGGGCGGGTCGGGGCAGTCACGTCCGGCGCAGGGCGAGACCCCGCGGTTCACCCGGCCGAGTCAGTCGCGGACGACGAGCCCGGAGGCGTCCGGCTCGACCTCGGCGCGCGGTCGCGAATCCAGCCCGGCAGGCAATGATTCGAGCACCCCGCCGCCACCGCCGGACGACGACATTCCGCTGCCCGACGGCCCGGACCTTCCCGACGACCCGGGACCCTCCGGCTACTCGTCGGTAGGTTATGACGGTGTCCCACCTGCGCCGACGCCGGAGGAGGAGCAGGAGATGCTCGACGAGTCGGCCCGCCCGGCCCCGCCCGGAGACCGCCGCGACCCCGATGAGGTGGCCTTGGAGTTGCTCGCGAGTGAGCTGGGCGCCACACGCCTGGAGGCTTGACAGACACCCGCCGGACGGCCTTAAGTTAACCGGAGTTCGCATCCGGCTGTACTATGAACGGGTGGTCGTCAGCGGCGGTGCTACGAGGCTCTATGGTTGGCCCCGGAAGAGGGGCGAACCGAGCACGCGTGCGCCTCTGCATGCCGACGTTTGTACAGCGTCCAGTCCTGGTGCGAGCCATGTGCCCGGACCGCCATCCACACGGTCGGCCCGACGGCCGGTCGGCGAGGTTACCTGCGGCGATATCGGGCACTGCGGTGTCGGCGCAGCCTAAGGAAGGAAACACTCCGATATGACCACAGAGGCCTACATTTTCGAGGCCATCCGCACTCCGCGGGGCCGCAACAAGAAGGGCTCGCTGCACTCGGTCAAGCCGATCGATCTGACGACCGGTCTGGTCAAGGAGCTGCGCAACCGCTTCCCGGATCTGGACGAGGACCGTATCTCCGACGTCGTCCTCGGCGTGGTCTCGCCCGTGGGCGACCAGGGCGCCGACATCGCCCGCACCACCGTGCTGGCCTCGGGTCTGCCCGACACCGTCGGCGGCACCCAGATCAACCGGTTCTGCGCGTCCGGCCTGGAGGCCGTCAACCTCGCCGCCCAGAAGGTTCGCTCCGGCTTCGAGGACCTGGTCATCGCCGGTGGCGTCGAGTCGATGTCGCGCGTGCCGATGGGTTCCGACGGCGGCGCCATGTTCATGGACCCGTGGACCAGCTACGAGAACTACATCGTCCCGCAGGGCGTCTCGGCCGACCTGATCGCCACCATCGAGGGCTTCAGCCGCGAGGATGTCGACGCCTACGCCGTGCGGTCGCAGGAGCGCGCCGCGGCGGCCTGGAACGGCGGCTACTTCGCCAAGTCGGTCGTGCCGGTGCGCGACGTCAACGGCCTGCCCGTGCTGGATCGCGACGAGCACATGCGCCCCGGCACCACCCTGGAAGACCTGGCCAAGCTCAACCCGTCGTTCGCGGTGGTCGGTGAGATGGGCGGCTTCGACGCGGTGGCGACCCAGAAGTACCACTTCGTGGAGAAGATCAACCACGTCCACCACGGCGGCAACAGCTCCGGCATCGTCGACGGCGCGGCCCTCCTGCTGATCGGCAGCGAGGAGGCCGGCAAGGCCTCGGGCCTCACCCCGCGCGCCCGCATCGTCGCCACCGGCATCAGCGGCGCCGACGCCACCATCATGCTGACCGGTCCCACCCCGGCCGCCCAGAAGGCCCTCGCGAAGGCCGGCCTGAGCGTCGAGGACATCGACCTGTTCGAGCTGAACGAGGCGTTCGCCTCGGTGGTCCTGAAGTTCCAGAAGGACCTGAACATCCCGGACGAGAAGCTGAACGTCAACGGCGGCGCCATCGCCATGGGCCACCCGCTCGGCGCCACCGGCGCGATGATCACCGGCACCATGGTCGACGAGCTGGAGCGCCGCAACGCCCGCTACGCCCTGGTGACCCTGTGCATCGGCGGCGGCATGGGCGTGGCCACCATCATCGAACGCGTCTGACGCCCTACCTCACAGGAGAGACCAAAAGACATGACCGACAACATGATTGCCTGGGAGAAGGACGCCGACGGCATCGTTGTGTTGACCATGGACGACCCCAACCAGGGCGCCAACACGATGAACGAGCTGTACAAGAGCTCGATGCAGGCCACCGTCGACCGCCTCGAGGCCGAGAAGGACGACATCTCCGGTGTCGTCATCACCTCGGCGAAGAAGACCTTCTTCGCCGGTGGCGACCTCAAGAACATGATGCAGACCGGGCCGGAGGACGCCGCGGCCATCATGGAGGAGCTGACCGTCATCAAGGGCGCGCTGCGCCGCCTGGAGCAGCTCGGCAAGCCGGTCGTCGCCGCCATCAACGGCGCCGCGCTGGGCGGCGGCCTGGAGATCGCGCTGGCCACCCACCACCGCATCGCCGCCGACGTGAAGGGCCTGAAGATCGGTCTGCCCGAGGTGAAGCTGGGCCTGCTGCCCGCCGGCGGCGGTGTCACCCGCACCGTGCGGATGTTCGGCCTGCAGACCGCGCTGCTGCAGATCCTGTTGCAGGGCAACGAGTTCGACGCCAACAAGGCCAAGGGCATCGGCCTGGTCGACGAGGTCGTCGGCTCGGTCGAGGAGCTGGTCCCCGCCGCCAAGGCGTGGATCAAGGCCAACCCGGACAAGGGCGTGCAGCCCTGGGATGTCAAGGGCTACAAGATCCCCGGCGGCACCCCGGCCAGCCCGGCGCTGGCGGCCAACCTCCCGGCGTTCCCGGCGAACCTGCGCAAGCAGCTCAAGGGCGCCAACATGCCGGCCCCGAAGAACATCATGTCCGCCGCCATCGAGGGCGCGCAGGTCGACTTCGACAACGCCTCGCTGATCGAGTCGCGGTACTTCGTCAACCTGCTCACCGGGCCGGTCGCGAAGAACATGATCCAGGCGTTCTTCTTCGACCTGCAGACCATCAACAACGGTGGTTCGCGGCCGAAGGACGTGCCCAAGCGCGAGATCAAGAAGGTCGGCGTGCTGGGCGCGGGCATGATGGGCGCGGGTATCGCCTACGTGTCGGCCAAGGCCGGGTACGAGGTCGTGCTGAAGGACGTCTCGCAGGAGGCGGCCGACCGCGGCAAGAACTACTCGGAGAAGATCGAGGCGAAGGCGCTCTCGCGCGGCAAGACCACCGAGGAGAAGTCCAAGGCGCTGCTGGACCGCATCCACCCGACCGCCGACGCCAAGGATTTCGCGGGCGTCGACTTCGTCATCGAGGCCGTCTTCGAGAACACCGAGCTGAAGCAGAAGGTGTTCCAGGAGATCGAGGACGTCGTCACCCCCGACGCGCTGCTCGGCTCCAACACCTCCACCCTGCCCATCACCGGCCTCGCCGCCGGTGTGAAGCGGGAGCAGGACTTCATCGGCATCCACTTCTTCTCGCCGGTCGACAAGATGCCGCTGGTGGAGATCATCCGTGGGGAGAAGACCTCCGACGAGGCGCTGGCCCGGGTGTTCGACTACACCTTGGCGATCCGGAAGACCCCGATCGTGGTGAACGACAGCCGCGGCTTCTTCACCTCCCGAGTGATCGGCACGTTCGTCAACGAGGCGATCGCGATGCTGAAGGAAGGCATCGACCCGCAGACCATCGAGCAGTCGGGTTTGCAGGCCGGTTACCCGGCGGCGCCGCTGCAGCTGTCGGACGAGCTGAACATGAAGCTCATGCAGAAGATCGCCGCCGAGACGCTCGAGGCCGCGAAGGCGGGCGACACGCGTCTGGGCACCGAGCGGCATCCGGCGCAGGACGTCATCGACTACATGGTGGGCGAGGGTCGTCCGGGTCGTCTGGAGAAGGCCGGGTTCTACGAGTACGACGAGAACGGCAAGCGGCTGGGCCTGTGGTCGGGACTGCGTGAGCATTTCAAGACGAGCACCGAGGACCAGGTTCCGTTCCAGGACCTGATCGATCGGCAGCTGTTCATCGAGGCCATCGAGACGCAGAAGTGTTTCGACGAGGGTGTGTTGACGGCGACGGCCGATGCGAACATCGGCTCGATCTTCGGTATCGGCTACCCGGCCTGGACCGGCGGTGTGCACCAGTTCATCGTCGGGTACCCGGGTGGACAGGAGGGCTTCGTGGCCCGCGCCGACGAGCTTGCCGCCAAGTACGGCAAGCGGTTCGAGGTGCCCGCCTCGCTGCGCAAGTAGCGGCGTCCGGCGGCACGTAATCGCTGGTACGGCCCGGTCCACGGCAGACGTGGTCCGGGCCGTACTGCGTCCGAAGGGCTTTCGCGGGTACGGGCGGGTGTCGTATACACGCGGACGGAATTGCCACCGCATCGCAGAAGTCCGCGCTACGTTGGAATGAGCGGAACGTTCGAGGTGGTCCCATGAACCCACATACGGGCAAGGTCCGCAGCACCGATACTCCCGCCGAATCGAACACCCAGCGTTACCCGCAGATCGGGATCGCCGACCAGCTCGCGGCGATGGGGTTGTTCGACGCCGAGGAGATCGGCCGCGGCGGCTTCGGGGTCGTCTATCGCTGTGCCCAGCGCGCCCTGGACCGGATCGTCGCGGTGAAGGTGCTCTCCTCGGAGATCGACGCGGAGAGCCGCGAGCGGTTCCTGCGCGAGGAGCACGCGATGGGCCGGCTGTCCGGCCACCCGAACATCGTCGACGTGCTACAGGTGGACGTGACGCCCGGCGGACTGCCGTTCATCGTGATGCCCTACGCCACGCACGGCTCGCTCGAGGAACTGATCCGCGACCACGGACCGCTGGACTGGTCGGATTCGCTGCGGGTCGGGGTCAAGCTGGCCGGGGCGATCGAGAGCGCGCATCGGGTGGACGTGCTGCACCGCGACGTGAAACCGGGCAACGTGCTGCTCAGCCGCTACGGCGAACCGCAGCTGACCGATTTCGGCATCGCCCGCATCCCGGGCGGGTTCCGCACCTCGACCAGCATGATCACCGGTTCGCCCGCGTTCACCGCACCCGAGGTGCTCAAGGGTGAGGAGCCGACCGTGCGCTCGGACGTGTACGGCCTGGGTTCGACCCTGTTCGCGCTGCTCACCGGGCACGCCGCCTTCGAGCGGCAATCCGGGGAGAAGGTCGTCGCGCAATTCCTGCGCATCACCACCCAGCCCGTGCCGGACCTGCGCGAGCAGGACATCCCCGCGGGTGTGGCGGACGTGATCGAACGGGCGATGGCGGCAGATCCGGCCGACCGGCCGCAGTCGGCGCTCGAGCTGGGTGAGCTGCTGCGCTCGGTGCAACGCGAGGAGGGCCAGCTGCCCGACGAGATGGCGTTGCTGCAACCCGGGCCGAACGCCGACGAGAAGGGGCCCGCCGGGGCCTCGGCGCATCCGTCGCTGCGCTCGCGGTCGGTGCTGACGGGACTGCGGGCCTCGCCCACATTGCGGCCGCCGCCCGGCGACCCCTCGCGGCGTACCGCCGCGGCACATCCACTCGCCCCGCCCGCGGCGCTACCGCCCACGGCCGCAACGAAATTCCGGCCGCCGACCCCGACGCGGCAGCCGATCGAACGCCCGCGACTGCTGGACATCCTGCGCGCCGGGGAACGCCGGCGGCTGGCGGTGATCCACGGCCCGGCCGGATTCGGCAAGAGCACTGTCGCGGCGCAGTGGCGGGCCGAACTGACCGCCGGTGGCACGGCGGTGGCCTGGCTCGGCATCGGTCACGACGACGACAACGAGGTGTGGTTTCTGGCGCACCTGGTGCAGGCCATCCGGCGGGCGGCGCCGGAGCTGGGCGCCGGTCTCGAACAGCTGCTGGAGGAGCGGTCCGGGGAGGCGGTGCCCTACGCGATCTCCACGCTGATCGATGAGATCCATGCCGCCGGGCGGCCGGTCGCGGTGGTGATCGAGGACTGGCACCGGGTCACCGACGCCGGGGCGCATCGGGCGATGGATGCCTTGCTGGACAACGCGTGTCATCACCTGCGCTTCGTCGTGACCACCCGGGAGCAGGCCGGGCTGCCGCTGAGCCGGCTGCGGGTGCGCGACGAGGTGGTCGAGATCGGCTGCGACGAACTGCGCCTGACACTGGCGGAGACCCGGCAGATCCTGGTGGAGCGCAACGGTTTTCAGCTGACCGACGAGCAGATCGAGCAGATCCACAGCGCCGCGGACGGCTGGCCGGCGGCAATCCAGCTGGTCAGTTTGTCGCTGCGGGGCGCGCGACCGGTGTCGTCGGACGAGCACGCGGGGGCGGTCGACGCGGAACAGCTCATCGCGCATCTGTCCGGCGGCAATCAGGCGATCCGGGAGTACCTGTCGGAGAACGTGCTCGACACCCTCGATGCCGGCATGCTCGAATTCCTGATGTCGATCTCGGTGACCGAGCGGGTGAGCGGCCCACTGGCCGCCGCGCTCAGCGGTGCGCCGGACGCCGAGCAACTGCTGGAGCAGGCGCAGCAGCGGGAGCTGTTCGTGAGCCGCGTCGAACACGATCCGGAGTGGTTCCGGATTCAGCCGCTGTTCGCCGAACACCTGCGTAACCGGCTGGAGCGCGTGCATCCCGGGCGTTCGAAGGCGCTGCACCGCAAGGCTTCCCGGTGGTACGCCGAACATCGGCAACTGCGCCGGTCGGTCGATCACGCACTCGCGGCCACCGATCTCGAGCTGGCGCTGGACCTGGTGGAATCCGGCGGCATGGATCTGATCGACACCTCGCGGCTGGCCACGCTACTGGGGACGGTGTCGAAATTGCCGGTGCAGCAGGTGGCTTCGCGGTCGAAGCTGCTGCTGGCGTTGGCGCGCGCCAACATCAACCTGCAACAGTCCGGGGCCGCCCGCACCGCGCTGGGGCGACTGTCGAGCATGCTGGCGCGCAGTTCGCCCACCGACGCCGAGACGGTGCGGCAGCGCTGCGAGGCCGCGGTGCTGGGCGCTGCCGACCTCGTGGCGCGCGACCGCACCGACGGTGTGCTGGACAAGATTTCGGACTGCCTGGACCTGGCCGACGACCTGCCGCCTTGGACGGTGTCGACGGCGGGCAATCTGGTGTCGTTCGTGCGGTTGTGCGCTTTCGATTTCGACGGCGCGCGCGGGATACAGGACTGGGCGGCGCAGTACCACGCTCGCTCCAAGGACCCGCTCGGCCTGGTGCTGGGTCTGCTGGGCAAGGGTGCGGCGGCCTACGAACAGCTCGACATCGACACGGCCACACAGTGTTTCGAGCAGGCCTGGCAGACCGCGCGGGAGCGTTCGGGACCGCGGTCGCACGCGGTCCGGGTGGCGGCCGCGCTGCTCGGCGAGGTCACCTACCGGCGCGGTGATCTGGAGGCGGCCGAGATACTGCTGGATCAGAGCCATCAGCTGGTGGCCCGGGTGGGGCCGGTCGACTTCCTGATCACGACGTTCGTGGTGGGCGCCCGGGTCAAGGCGGCGCGCGACGATATCGACACCGCCGCCGCGCGGTTGGACGAGGGCGCGCGCATCGCCACCGACCGCAAACTACCCCGGTTGGCCGCGCACATCCGCGCCGAACGACTCCGGCTGGACCTGCCGGTGGAGCAGTCCGCCGGGGCGGCGCCGGAACCGGCGATGCGGCCGGTGCGCCACAGCACGGGCACGGCGGCGCTGACGTCGGAGGCGGAGGAGATCGCCACCATCCGCGCCCTGCTGGCCCGCCACTACCGAGGCGGCGTCGATGCCCTCGGCAACGACGAACTGGCCCCGCTCGGCACCGACGACTCCGCGGTGAAACGGGCCCGGGCACTCCACGCGCGCATGTCCGAACAACACCGCCCCCGTGCGGAATTGGACGCCGCCCTGCTCCTGGCCGAATGCCTGTCCGCGGCGGGCTGGACCGGCGAGGCGATCGCCACCCTCGCCCCGGCCGTCGCCCGCTGCGCCGAATTGGGTTGGAGCCGACCACTATTGGACGCAGGCCCAGGAGTCCTCGCCCTACTCTCCACCTTCCGCAACGACCTGCTGTTCTGCGCCGACCACGCCGAAACCCCGGTCATACCAAGGAAATTCCTCGACTCCCTGCTGTGAGCAACGGCGAATACGTCACCCCGGCACGTAACCCGTCACCCCGGCACGTAACCCGTCACCCCGGCACGTAACCCGTCACCCCGGCACGTAACCCGTCACCCCCGGCCCCGGCCCGGGGGCGCGGGCGCCGCGCCGGGGGGGGGGGGGGGCCGCCCCGCGGGGCCGGGCCGCAG
>NZ_JARWOP010000029.1 GCF_029868745.1 Nocardia wallacei
TTGGTTTTTTTGTGCCGCCGGCTGCGGGGGGGGGGGTTGGGGGCGCGGTGTGGTGGGTTTTGGGGGGGGGGGGGCTTGCCTCAGGTTGCGTGGCCCCCCCCCAAATAAACACCCTCTACGCGCCGAAAACCTTTGGGGGAACGTGGATTAGTGGATGTTTTGGGGGTGGTGGGTTGCGTGGGGAGGTGGTGTGGCACCCGCTCAGTGCGGGTGTGCGGGGGAGGAGGGCTACGTGAGGCCGGATAGGTCTTTGTGGACTACGTGGTTGCGGGTTGTGGTGGGGCCTAGGGTGTATTCGGGTTGTAGGCCTAGGTATTCGGAGCGGGTTTTTGTGCTCCAGGTGCGGGATTGGGGGGAGCGGGTTTTGTAGAAGTTGAGTTGGTAGCCGCCCTCGTGGAGGTGGAGGAGGGTGTAGCCGCCGGGGTATTCCTTTACTGCGGCTACTTCTATGAATTCGACTTGGAGGGGGGTGTCGGGTGGGCTGCGGCGGTTGCGGTGGGTGTGGCCGCTGTGGTGGAGGAAGACTCCGGGAGCTGTGCTGTACAGGGCTTGTAGGGCTGTGGCGTCGGGGCGGTTGAGGACGAAAGAGGGGCCGGCGATGTTGGATACGGCCGAGTCGAGGGTTACGGGGTGGTGGCCGAATACCAGGGTGGGGCGGTGGGGGTCGGCGTGTAGCAGCTCGCGGATACGGTCCAGTTGGGGGCGGTCGATGCGGCCGCCGGCGGTGTCCAAGTCGGTGGTGTCCAGGCCCAGGAGGCGGAGGCCGCCTACTTGGTGGTCGAGGACTTCGCCTGGGGGCGTGAAGGATTCGCCCCAGCAGTCGTGGTGGTCATCGGCGATCGGTGGGCAGGTGGCGTAGTCGTTTCCGGTGTGGGGGCGGTCGTGGTTGCCGCGGACGGCGAACCAATCGCGGCCCGCGGCGCCCCAGGCGTCGAGTTGGCTTCGGACGCCGTGGGTCTGGTCGGGTGTGGCCTCCGAGGTGAGGTCGCCTGCCAGGAGGAGGTGGTCGGCGGCGCGGTCGGGGCGGCGTAGGTCGTCGAGGACGGCCGCGAGCATCATCTCGGGGTAGGGGGTCAGGCCCGGGTCCTGTCGCACGCCGGGGGGCAGGCCCGCCGCGATCAGGCCGCTCACCTCCTCGCCGAAATGCACGTCGTTGCACAGGGCCAGGGTGCGCAACCGGCGGCCGGGGGGCGGCACCAAAGTGGTGAATTCGCCGGTACATTCGGGCGCGGTGGGCATGCGGGTGACGAGATTCGCCGCGGGGGTGGCGCGCACGCCGTCCGACCAGGCCTCGAAACGATAGGGGCGGCCGGGCTCCAAGCCGTCGACCTCGGCGTAATGGTACGGCGTGCGTTCCGCTCCGGCGGGGAAGTGCACCGTCGCGGGGCCGCGCGAATCCGCCGGGGCCAGACGGACTTCCGTGTTCGTGTCCGCCGGAATCGGTGTGCCGTCGGCGTTCACGGCCAGTGTGGTCCAGGTCAGTACGACCGAGGTGGCCGTGACGGTGACCACCTCGAGATCCGTGGCGATCAGCGAACCCGGTTGGGCGCGAGCGGATCCCGGCGCGCTCGTGGCCAGCAGCGGCGCCGCGGCCGCCAGTCCGAGCGCGCGCAGCACGTGCCGCCGGTTCGGTCCACAGCAGCTCATCCCGTAGCCCACCGCAGCGACGGTAGCAGGGGCTAGCGGTTGTCGGCCGCGCAGACCTTCCAGTCGCCGTCCTCTTTGCGCAGGTATTCCGGTGCGCTGTCGATGGCGTCGAGATCCGGCATCAGCCCGCCGCCGGACGGCTCGAGCTTGCCGTGCAGTTTCGCGGTGGCCCGATCGCCGCGGACCACGATGCCGTCGACGGCGTCGATCCGGATCTTCACGGTCTCGCTCGCGATCGTGGCACGCTGATCGTCCGGCAGCGCCGCGTATTCGTCGCGATCGACGCGGCACGACTTCGCCATCGCCGCGTCCACGCCCTCGGCGGCGATCGTGTCGTAGAAGTCGCGGACGGCGACCTCGATCTTCTTCTCGTCGGAGGCGAGCGGCCCCTTGCCCCGTCCGGTGAGCAGCGCGGCGACGCCGATCGCGGCGGCGACCGCGAACAGGGCGGCGGCCAGCAGCACGACGATCGCTCCGGTGTGCTTGCGGCGCGGTGGTGGCGCGGGCGGCTGCGGCTGCGGCGCGGAGTCCTCCGCCGGGAGATATCCCTCGGGCGGGTAGTAGCTCGGCGGCTCCGGTGCGGGCTGGTACGGCAGGCCACCGGATGGATCGGTCATCACGTTCCCCTCGTCGGCCCGCCGGTTTTCTCGCACAGTACGGCAATTCGATCTCCGAGCCCGGGGCGACGCCGCGCTGTACCGTGCCACCGGGTAGCTTGGTCGGTCATGACGGCGGCTCGACGGAAATCGGCGATCGGCATCCTCGCGGCGCTGACCGTGCTGGCGGCGACCACGGCGTGCTCGAACGTGAACGACGACAACGAGATTCTGGTCTACAACGCCCAGCACGAGGCACTGACCAAGCAGTGGGTGGACGCGTTCACCGCGGAGACCGGTATCAAGGTCACCCTCCGCAACGGCGGCGACACCGATCTCGCCGACCAACTCGCCGCCGAGGGCGAAAAGTCTCCGGCCGACGTGTTCCTCACCGAGAACTCCCCGGCGATGGCGACGGTCGAGCACGCCGGACTGCTCGCCGATCTCGACCAGGCGACGCTGGCGCAGGTCCCCGAGCAATATCGGCCCTCCACCGGCAAATGGACCGGCATCGCCGCCAACTCGACGGTCTTCGTCTACAACAGCGGCAAGCTGCCCGCCGACCAGGTGCCCGCCTCACTGCTGGACCTGCAGCAGCCGCAGTGGAAGGGCCGCTGGACGGCCGCCACCTCGGGCGCGGATTTCCAGGCCGTCGTGGCAGGCCTGCTGGCGTCGCAGGGCGAGGACGTGACCCGGGCGTGGTTGCGGGGCCTGAAGACCGACACCGTCGCGTCCCCGAACAGCGTCGAGTCGATGAAGAAGGTCGACCGCGGACAGGTCGAGGGCGGCCTGATCGCCCACTACTACTGGTACCGCGACCAGGCGGGAACCAAGGAGAACAGCGGCAACACCGCGCTGCACTACTTCCGCAACGGGGACCCCGGCGCGTTCGTGTCGATCTCCGGCGGGGGCGTGCTGCGGTCCAGCAAGAAGTCCGAGGCGGCACAGCGATTCGTCCGGTTCGTCACCGGCCGGACCGGACAGCAGGTGCTCCAGCGCAGCACCTCCATGGAATACCCCGTCGCCGCCGACGTGCCCGCCAACCCGGCGCTCCCGCCGCTCGACAGCCTGCAGGCGCCGCGTATCGATCCGAGCAAGCTGGACGCGAAGAGGGTCACCGAGCTGATGACCGACGCGGACCTGCTCTAGCCGCCCTCGCGCGGGGATTCGAGTAGCGCCAGCGCCAAATCCTGTACGGAGCGGGTGAATCGGCGCGGGTCGCCGCGAGAAGTGAAGTGGCGGACCAGTTCACCGTCGAACGTGCCGAGCAGTGCGTGGGCCAGGAACTCGGTGTCGCGGCCGGGCTGCTCGGCGGCGTAGAGATCGCTGAGATGGCGATGCCAGAACCGGTAGCTCGGATCGTCGAATTTGTCCTCGGCGCAAGCTTGTTCGTGCGCTGACAGCAGGACGGCATTGCCCTCCGCGATCGCCCCTAGGGCATCCAGGAACGCGATCAGGCGTTCGCGTGTCGGCGCGCCCGGACCGAGCGGCGGCGGACCCGTGCGGACGGCCTCGCGGAGCGAGTGGGATCGCTCCTCCAGCAGGGCCTGTAACAGTCCGGCGCGGTTGCCGAAGCGCCGGAACACGGTGCCCTTGCCGACCCCCGCCAACGCGGCGACACGATCGAGCGAGACGTGGTCACCGCCGCCCTCGGCCAGCAGTTGCTCGGTGGCCCGCAGCACCGCCCGGCGGTTGCGGGCGGCGTCGGCCCGTTCGCCGCGCTGGTCGGGCATCGCACACCTCCGCTCAATCGGACTGCTGGTCCGGTTCATGCTACCGTGCCTCAACCGGACTGTTGGTCCGCTTTGTGTCTCGCTGGGAGGTCTACCGAAAATGCGTGCGTTGATCGTCGACAACGAAACGCCGGAGTCGCTGCGCCTGAGCACGGTGCCGGACCCGGAACCCGGGCCCGGCCAAGTGCTGATCGAGGTGCGGCACTTCTCGCTCAATCGCGGCGAGGTGCTGTTCGCCGGTCGCAGGCCCGCGGGGACCGTGCACGGCTACGACGCGGCCGGGGTCGTGGTGCGGGCCGCGGCGGACGGGTCCGGGCCACCGGCCGGCGCCCGGGTCGCCGCCTTCAGCGCGGGCGCGTGGGCGGAATTGCTGGCCGTGGACACCTCCGCGGTCGCCGAGGTGCCGCAGGCGCTGGATCTCGTCGCGGCCGCGGCGTTGCCGATGGCGGGGGTCACGGCGCTGCGCACGCTGCGTTCCCGCGACATTCTCGGCCGCCGGGTGCTGGTCACGGGGGCTGCGGGCGGAGTCGGCCGGTATGCCGTGCAGCTGGCCGCACTGGGCGGCGCGCAGGTGGTCGCCTCCGTCGGATCATCGGGGCGCGCAACGGGTTTGGCGGAGTTGGGGGCACACGAGGTGGTGGTCGGCCTGTCCGGTATCGACCGTCCGGTCGATCTGATTCTGGACAATGTGGGCGGCCCGCAACTGGCCGCGGCCTGGGAACTGCTGGCGCCCGGCGGAAGCGTGCAGACCATCGGCTGGGCGTCCGACGAGCCCGCGGTGTTCGACCCCTACTCGTTGTTCTTCGTCGGCGCGGCCAAGACCCTCAGTACCTTCGGCGATGTCCACGAGGTGGGTCCCGATCTCGCCACATTGCTGGAATTCGCTGCGGCCGGGCGGCTTTCGCCGGAAGTGGGTTGGCGGAGCGCCTGGGACGACTACGCCGATGCCGCGCGGGCGCTGATCGATCGCCGGATCGCGGGCAAGGCGGTACTCGAAATCACCCGGGGATAAGCGGTTTTCGGGCCGTTCACCGCAGCCGGTAGAGGTAGCGGCTGGTCGGTACCACGTCGATATCGCGATCCGCGCCGAAAGCCTTGACGCTGGCCAGCATTCGAGTGACCCGGCGCTCCAATTCGGCATTGTCGCCGCCGCTGCCCCAGAAGGCGTGCTGGTCGGTCATGGCCGCCGGCGGGAACAGCTCCTCTACCAGGCCGTCCACGCGCGGCCCTGGCGTGAGCGCGGTGGTGACGATGTTCTGCACGTAGCCGAAGGTCGCCTGGGTCTCGATCGCGACCGCCGTGTGGGTGTCGTGCCAATAGCGCAGCCACTGTCCGCGGGACAGCCCCTCCGGGACGCGCAGCAGGGCGATATTGGCCAGAGCCGCACTGCGGGCGCCGTTCTCGGTCGGCGGCGCGGGCAACGGGACCCGCTCCTCGACGATCCAGCCGTCGAGCCGGTCGGCCGTGTCCGCCAGCGCGGCCGTGATCGGGGCCTCGGCGGCGTCGGTCCACACCCCGACGATCGCCGCGATCGGTTCGGCGTAGGTCGAGATGCGCAATTGCGCGGCCGCCACGTCGTCGTCACAGATATTGAGCTGCACCGTGTCCGCGCCGACCGCGGCCAGGCGCTCGTGCAGCGTCGGCGCGTGCAGGCTCTTGTCGAGGTCCGCACCCCACAGGGCGTACATCAGTTTCGTCACAGCGGCTCCCGGGTCGTCGGCAGCGACCACGGTAGCGGTCGCTCCGTGGTCGCGTCGGTGGTTTCGGCCGTCGATCCCGGAGGGCGGGACGGGTGATTCAGCGGTTGGCCAGTTCCGACAGCCGATAGGCCAGGGCCCGCCGCACCGCGGGGAGGCGAGTGACGGTGCGCAGGACGGCATTGCGCACGAGCCGGGCCGGGCGCGGGCGCAGGGTGGCCACCCGGGTCATCCGGTCGGTGAAGGCGACCACGTCCAGAGCCACTGGGCGGCGGGACTTCTCGTAGTCGTTCAGCAGCGCCTCTGGTGTGCCGCCCAGCACCCGCACCAGCAGCGCGCCCAGCGCCGCGGCGTCCTGGATACCGGTGTTCATGCCCTGCCCACCGGCCGGACTGTGCACGTGCGCGGCGTCTCCGGCCAGCAGGATCCGGCCCGCGCGGTAGTGCTCGGCCACCCGATGGTGCACGCGGAATCGCGAGCCCCACAACACCTCCCGGACCACCGCGCCGGGCCGCCGGGCGTCCAGAATCGCTTGGACATCGGCCAGGTCGGGGTTTTCGGGCGCCTCGGCGACGGTCGCGACGACTCGGTAGCGATCGCCGTTCTCGTCGGGCAGCGGGGCCACCACCGTGACGCCCTCGGGCGACAGGTTCAGCGAGACCTCGTCGCGCGGGTCCAGCCAGGTCATCCGGACATCGGCCAGCACGAACGACTCGGGGTAGGTCGCGCCGGTGAAACCGATTCCGGCCTGCTCCCGCACCACGCTGTGCATGCCGTCCGCGCCGATGACGTAGTCGGCGCGGAGCGCGCCGGAAGTGCCTGCGGCGTCGGCGTATTCGACCGTGACGCCGGTGCCGTCGTCGTGCACGGCGGTGACCCGGTAGGGCCGGTGCACATCGCCTCCCGCCTTGCGCAGGCGCGCCAGCAGCACGGCCTCGGTGGTCTCCTGGCCGACCATCAACGTGTAGGGGAAGGCGGTGGGCAGGCCGCCGAAGTCGACCGTGGCCAGCCGGGTGGTGCCGTCCTGCACCACGAACCGCGGCACCTCGATGCCCAGATCACGCAGTTCCGCCGCGATGCCGAAGCCGTCCAGCACCTCCAGCGTCCGGGCGTGCACCACGGCGGCGCGAGAGGTGTTCGCGCCCTCGGCCTGCCGGTCCAGCAGGACGAAGTCGATGCCCGCGTCGGCGAGCGCGATGGCGGCGGTGAGCCCGGCCGGGCCGGCGCCGACGATGACGACGGAGGTGGTGGCGGGGATGGTCATGAGGACTCCTCTGGCTTGCCAACATTTGTTGGCCAACGTCTGTTGGCAACAACGATAGGGCGGCCCGCGCTGGCGTGTCAACACTTGTTGGCCTACATTTGTTGGCATGACAGTCGATGCACCTCAGCGTCGTTCCGACGCCACCCGCGCCGCCATTCTCGACGCCGCCCGCCGCCGCTTCGCCGAGGACGGCTTCCGCAAGGCCACCATCCGGGCGATCGCCGCGGACGCGGGCATCGACCCGTCGATGGTGATGCGCTACTACGGCAACAAGGAGGGCCTGTTCGACGCCGCCCTGGATGTGGACCTGTCCCTGCCCGATCTCACCGAGGCCGACCCGGACGTCCTGGGTGAACTCCTGGCCGAACGGTTCCTCGAGCTGTGGGACGACTCTCCGGGCAACGAGATCCTGCTGACGCTGCTGCGCTCGTCGGTCACCGACGAGGCCGTCGTGGAGCGGGTCCAGCAAGTCTTCGCCCGCCAGCTGACCCCGGTTGTGCTCCGCATCGGCGACCCGGCCGATGCTCCCCGTCGCGCGGGCCTGATCGCCTCGCAGGTGCTCGGACTAGCCTTGTGCCGCTACGTCTTACGGCTGCCTCCGGTGGTAGCCCTGACCCGCGCCCGGATCGTCGCCGACATCGGCCCCACGCTCCAGCGCTATCTCACCTCGACACCATGACTCCGGCAGGAGTACCCAGGGCTCAGCGTTTGCGCGGGCCGATGAACAGGGTCTGGGTGCCGCGGCCGACGGGACCCTTCTCGTCGTACAAGCGGGATTCGGCGAGGCCCAGGCCGCTGCGTTCGGGATAGGTGACCGCGTCCAGGCACACCCAGTCGCCGAGCGGCTCACGGTGCAGCGTCACGGTGAGGTCGGTGTTGATGAAAAGGTAACTGTCCCAATCCAGTACGGCGCTGATCCCGTTACCGGAATCGGCAGCGGCGAGCGTGCGCTCCAGCGGGCTGGGGACGGTCCCGCCGACGATGGGATAGCGCAGTCGAATCCAGCACACCGCCGGTCCGGTCTCGGCGAATCCGCCCGCGATGAAACGGTATTCGATGCCGGTGTGGAAGCCGACCGTTTGTGTGGACGGGAATTCGGCTCCCGCCGCGGCGCTTTCGGGTCCTGGGTACGTCCCGCTGGGCACGACATCGGCGGGCAGATCCAGTTCCGGCTCGGCCCCGCGCAACCGCCAGGCGTTGGCCTTCATCACCGGCCCCTGCTCCGAACTCAGTGTCGCCTCGATCAATTCGACACTGCGCCCCGCCCGGCTCACCCGAGCCTCGGCCCGCAGCGGAGCGATCGGCACCGGCCCCAGAATCTCGACCGCCACCCGCCCGACCGTGAACCCCGCCCGCGGCTCACACCGCTCGATCACATGCCCCAGCAACGCCGAAGGCGGCCCCGCGTGCTGCGCATCCGGCGACCACGGCCCCCGCGTCAACTCGGTCGACTCGAAGAGATTCGGATCAGCGGGATCAGGCACGTAGAAGGCATCCATGAGACATCACCATCTCACGCCGCCCCGCACCCGCAGGAGCGACATCGCTGAACGGCCTCAGTCGATTCCCACGTCCAGTTCGTCCCAGGACACCTGCACCTTCAGAGGTGTCACGGCCTCGATAGCGTGCGACGTCGCGGTGCGACTGCGCAAACCCTCCGAGATGTACCGTCCGGCGGAATCCAGGTTCAGCATCTCCACCGAGGACGCGGGGCCGTCGTCATCGACCATCCGCACGATCCAGTAGTGGCGGACTCCATAGCGGGCATATTCGGCCCGCTTGTCGATCAGGTCGGCGGTAACGGTGGTCGGCGACACAACCTCTACGACCAGGAGGGTGTCGGCGATGGTCGGCTTGCGCTTCCACTTCGTTCGGGGTTCCGGGATACAGCGATAGACGATTACGTCCGGCCGCTTGTAATGAAAGGGAACCTCCGAGACGAGCAAGTCGAGATCGTGGTTGACGCGCAGGCACGGCTCCGCCGGCGACCGCGCAGCGTTCGCATCCCGCAGGGCCCGCTCGATGGCGTAGGCGATCGCATTGTGATTGGGCGTCGGTGACTCACAGAAGACAACCATGCCGTCGTGGATCTCTACGGTTCGGGAAATGTCTTCGGGCATCGACAGATAGGTGTCCATGTCTATGGCCTGGACATAGGTCTTGGGTGATGACCAGTCGAATGCTTCCGACATAGCGCGCGTCCTCTGATCGGGCGGTCGATGCCATCCTAGAAGTAAAGCCCTGACCGTGGTGGCTGGTCAGGGCTTCATTCGGTGCCCTCGGCAGGATTCGAACCTGCGGCCTTCTGCTCCGGAGGCAGACGCTCTATCCCCTGAGCTACGAGGGCGGGGGTGGACCCGCTCGTCACCTGTTTACACGTCGTCCGATCGGGCTGGGAAAGCGTATCGCATCCGGGGGCGTGCGCCAAAAAGTAGGGGCGACCGGGGGCGTCGGCTCGTGGGGCGGGAGGGGTGTCGCGGTGGTGGGCGGGAAATTCGATATGCGCGTCGTTGTTCGTGCGGCACGCTGGTGTTGCCGGTCCTGTGACCGGGGTTGCCCGTGCAGGTCCCCGCTGGTGGGGCACGCCTGCTCAGACCATAGGATAGAGACTCGTGACTCCAGCTGACCTTGCAGATCTCCTTCGCGCCACGGCCGCGAAGGTGCTTGTCGAACGTGGATCGGACCCCGCGGTCCTGCCCGACGAGGTCAAGGTGGAGCGTCCCCGCAATCCGGAACACGGCGACTATGCCACGAATGTGGCCATGCAGGTGGCGAAGAAGGCGGGCATGAACCCGCGCGAGCTGGCGGGGTTGCTGGCCGACGCGCTGGCGGCGACCGACGGCGTCGAGTCCGCCGAGGTCGCGGGACCGGGATTCCTCAACATTCGGCTGGCGGCGGCCGCGCAGGGGGCGATCGTCGAGCAGGTGCTGGCCGCGGGCGCCGGCTACGGAACGTCGGCCGCGCTGGCGGGGCGGAAGATCAACTTGGAGTTCGTCTCCGCCAACCCGACCGGGCCGGTCCATCTGGGCGGCACCCGCTGGGCCGCGGTCGGCGACGCGCTGGGCCGCATCCTGGCCGCGCAGGGCGCCGACGTCACCCGCGAGTACTACTTCAACGACCACGGCGCCCAGATCGACCGGTTCGCCAACTCCCTGGTCGCGGCGGCCACCGGCGCGCCCACCCCGCAGGACGGCTACGCGGGCGCCTACATCGGCGATATCGCCGACCGCATCGCCGCCGCGCATCCCGGCGCGGCCGACCTGCCCGAGCGGGAGCGGCACGAACTGTTCCGGCGCGAGGGTGTCGAGCTGATGTTCGCGCACATCAAGCAGACCCTGCACGACTTCGGCACCGACTTCGACGTGTACTTCAACGAGAGTTCGCTGTTCGAGTCGGGTGCGGTCGACAAGGCCGTCGCCGAGTTGAAGGCGTCCGGGAAGCTCTACGAGAAGGACGGCGCCTGGTGGATCGCCTCCACCGAGTACGGCGACGACAAGGACCGGGTGGTCCTCAAGAGCGACGGCCACGCCGCCTACATCGCCGGTGACATCGCCTACTTCCACAACAAGCGGGCACGCGGATTCGATCTGTGCATCTACATGCTCGGCGCCGACCATCACGGCTACATCGGCCGCTTGAAGGCCGCCGCGGCCGCGTTCGGTGACGACCCCGACACGGTCGAGGTGCTCATCGGCCAGATGGTCAACCTGGTGAAAGACGGTGTGGCGGTACGGATGTCGAAGCGCGCCGGCACCGTCATCACCCTGGACGACCTGGTCGAGGCCATCGGCGTGGACGCCTCCCGGTACTCGCTGGTGCGTTCCTCGGTGAACTCGAGCATCGACATCGACCTCGGCCTGTGGACCACGCAGGGCAGCGAGAACCCGGTCTACTACGTGCAATACGCGCACGCGCGCACCTGCCGCATCATCGAGAATTCGGCGGCGTTCGGATTCGCCTCGGTCACACCGGATCTCGGCCTGATGACCTCGGACCGGGAGGGCGAGCTGATCCGCACCCTCGGCGAGTACCCGCGGGTCGTCGCGACGGCCGCCGAGATGCGCGAACCGCACCGGGTGGTCCGCTATCTGGACGAACTGGCGGGCGTGTACCACCCGTTCCAGTCCGACGACGACATGCGGGTGCTCCCGAAGGGCGACGAGCCGGTGACGCCGCTGCACGCCGCCCGGCTCGAACTGGTCCGGGCGACCCGGCAGGTCCTCGCCAACGGGCTGGGCCTGCTCGGCGTCTCGGCACCGGAGCGCATGTGAACGCCCCGGTCCCCGCCGACGAATCGACCCGCGCCGCAGGAAAGGAACCATCGTGAGTGCGCACCCGGCCGGGCCCCGGCATGCCGAAATCCCGCACGCCCCGAATCTCCCGGAGCGTCCCGCGAACCCCGCACAGCTGATCGAACTGCCCTCGAACGTCTGGCCGCGCAACGCCTCTCGCGACGCCGACGGGGTGGTGCGGCTGGCCGGTGTGCCGGTGACCGAACTGGCGGAGCAGTACGGTACCCCGCTGTTCGTGGTGGACGAGGACGACTTCCGCTCGCGCTGCCGCGATATGCTGCGCGCCTTCGGCGACAAGGCGAGGATCCACTACGCCTCCAAGGCCTTCCTGTGCGGTGAGGTCGCGCGCTGGGTCCGCGACGAGGGCCTGTATCTCGACGTCTGCTCCGGCGGCGAGCTGGCGGTGGCGTTGCACGCCGGTTTCCCCGCGCAGCGAATCGCCTTGCACGGCAACAACAAATCGGTGGGCGAACTGGAAGCGGCGGTGGCCGCCGGGGTCGGCCACGTCGTCGTCGACTCGCTGTTCGAGATCGACCGGCTGGAGCGGGTGGCCGGCGCCGCGGGCGTGGTGCAGGACGTGCTGGTGCGCGTCACGGTCGGCGTGGAAGCCCATACGCACGAATACATCTCGACCGCGCACGAGGACCAGAAGTTCGGCTTCTCCATCGCGGGCGGCGACGCCATGGAGGCCCTGATCCGGGTGTTCGACACCCGGAACCTGCGCCTGGTCGGCCTGCACAGCCACATCGGCTCGCAGATCTTCGAGATCGACGGCTTCGAGATCTCCGCCCGGCGCATGCTGCGGCTGCTGCGCGATGCCATCGACAAGTTCGGCGTCGAGCGCACCGAGCAGATCCATACGCTGGATCTCGGTGGCGGACTGGGCATTTCGTACCTGCCCAGCGACGATCCGCCGCCGCTGGACGATTTCGCGGCCAAGGTGCGCGATCTGGTGACCGCCGAGGCCGCCCAGATCGGTTTGGCCACACCGGAAATCGCCGTCGAGCCCGGCCGCGCCATCGCCGGTCCCGGCACGGTGACGCTGTACGAGGTCGGCACCACCAAGGACGTGACGCTGGACGCCGGCGCCCGGCGTCGCTATGTCAGCGTCGACGGCGGCATGAGCGACAACATCCGGCCCGCGCTGTATCAGGCCGACTACGACTGCCGACTGGTGTCGCGCTCCAGCGCGGCCGACCCGGTGGTCGCGCGGGTGGTCGGAAAGCATTGCGAGAGCGGCGATATCGTCATTCGCGATACCTGGATCCCGGCGGACGTGGGCCCCGGCG
>NZ_JARWOP010000030.1 GCF_029868745.1 Nocardia wallacei
GCTCTCCGTCGGCGACCTGCTCATCGGCTGGCAACTGCTGCAGCAGGCCGAGATCGCCATCAAGGCCCTCGACAACGGCTCCACCGAGCCGTTCTACCAGGGCAAGGTCGCCACCGCGCAGTTCTTCGCCCGCAACGTGCTCCCGGAACTGACCGCGACCCGCGCGGTCCTGTCCAACCTGGACAACGACATCATGGAGCTCGACGAAGCGGCGTTCTGAGCGCGCCGAGGCGCTGGCGCTCCTGATCGAAAACGAAGCCCCGCAACCGGATTCACCACCGGTGGCAGGGCTTCGTTGCCGTAACGACCCCTACCTGTGACAGCGATGTGATAATTGTGTCCGCTCGCATACCACACATCGGCGAGCCGGAACGGGCACAATACCCACGGCGTCACAATCGGAAGGGGAGCAGAGCATGAAACGACTGCCAGCACTTGCCGGAGCGTGCGCGGCGGTCGCGCTGCTGGCCCTGTCGGCCTCGCCGGCGGGCGCGGACCCGAACAACATCAACCCGATTCCCGGACTGAACGGCGTCAACGGCCTGCCGCATCTCGGCGGCGCCACCCAGGCCGTCTATCAGATGACCGGCATGGCCTCGCCGAACCGCACCCAGGACAGCAATGTGCTCGGCACCGACCTCGGCATCATGTGGGACGACGGTCGCGGGCAGATGATCACCGCCTACGGCGACACCGCCGGGCTGGGCATGCCGAACCTGCTGGCGGGCAGCATGTGGGCGTGGCGCTCCAACGTACTGTTCCGCAGTCCCGCCGGGGCCAGCCCCATCGACGGCATCCGCTACACGAGCTTCGTCGACAACCCGCTGCCGAGCCCGAAGATCCCGGGCATCGAGATCAGTTTCATCCCGACCGCCGGCATCTCGGTGGGCGGAGTGCAGTACATGAGCATGATGTCGGTGCGCGATTGGGGCCCGGACGGGCACTGGGACACCAACTTCTCCACCCTGGCCGTGTCCGGCGACGGCGGGCAGACCTGGGCGCAGCTGCCCACCACCCGCCGCGCCGACGAGGGCGGCTTCCACAACTTCCAGCAGGCGGCGTTCCTGAAGGCCGACGGCTTCGTCTACCGGTACGGCACGCCCGCCGGGCGCGACAATCCCGGATTCGTCGCGCGGGTCAAGGAAGCCGACATCGCCAACATCGACGCCTACGAGTACTGGGACGGCGGGGCCTGGAAGCTCAACGACGTGAACGCCGCCAAGCCGATCGTCGGTGGCGTGGGCGAGCTTTCGGTGATGTGGAACCAGTATCTGGGGCAGTACGTCATGATGACCACCGACCCGAGCAACTCGGTGGTGATGCGTACCGCGCCCGCCCCGGAGGGCCCCTGGAGCGAGCCGCGCGTGCTCATCGACACCCGCGAGTTGCCCAGCGCCTACGCCCCGATGATCTACCCGTACCAGACCGGCAGCGATCTGTACTTCCTGGTCACTCAGCATCGGCAGTACAACGTGATGCTGATGCGGACGCCGTTGTAGGCGGTGTCGGGGTCCGCGAGCGCTGTCATTAGGCTCTTCGGCGTGCTGCTTTCCGATCGCGACATTCGTGCTGAGCTGGCCGCGGGGCGGCTCGCACTGGAACCGTTCGAGGCGAAGCTGGTCCAGCCGTCGAGCATCGATGTGCGCCTGGATCGAATGTTCCGGGTGTTCAACAACACTCGGTACACCCATATCGACCCGGCGCAGCGGCAGGACGAGCTGACCAGTCTGGTCGAGCCCGTCGACGGGGAACCGTTCGTGCTGCACCCGGGCGAGTTCGTGCTCGGCTCGACGCTGGAGGTGTGCACGCTGCCCGACGACCTGGCCGGACGCTTGGAGGGCAAGTCCAGCCTGGGCCGCCTGGGCCTGCTCACACACTCCACCGCCGGATTCATCGACCCGGGTTTCAGCGGCCACATCACCCTGGAACTGTCGAATGTGGCGAACCTGCCGATCACGCTGTGGCCGGGTATGAAGATCGGCCAGCTGTGCCTGTTCCGGCTGAGCAGCCCGGCCGAACATCCTTACGGCAGTTCGGCCGCGGGCTCCAAATACCAGGGCCAGCGCGGGCCGACGCCCTCCCGCGCCTACCTGAACTTCCCGCAGCCGAACGGTTCCTGACCCGGCCCCCGCCCCCCCAGGATGCGGCGGCCGAGCGCACAACCGCTCCGGCCGGACGTGCGTGCCGGACTTG
>NZ_JARWOP010000031.1 GCF_029868745.1 Nocardia wallacei
GGCCGCCCCCCCCCCCCCCCCCCCCCCCGCGACGGCGTCGGTGAACATGACGACCTGGTCGGTGACGCCGTGATTCTCGACGACGCCGTAGTAGTCCTCCGGCGAGAGGTACTGCATGAACGTGCCCGGTGTGCCACCCTCCTCCCGGTCGGTGGTCGTGCCGCCACGGGACGCACGGCCCACGCCCTGCTCGAATGCTCGTTCACCACGGGACGGCCCACCGTCCATCCTGGCCAAGGTGCCGCCCAGCGCGATGGATTCCGGCGTGGGCTCCCAGTCGGTGCCGCGCATGGATTTCTTGTTGACGAACGCAAGGCTGCCTTCCTCGCCCCACATATGCTTGATGAGATGGTTGTTCAGTTTGTCGGCGAACAGTTTTGTGCCGGACTCGCCCGGCACAGCGCCGTGGCCGCACTTCTCGACCAGCAAGTCCGCCAGACGTCGAACAAGCGTCCGGCTACCAGATACGCCCCAGCCGTCGACCGGATGGCCGGAGAGGCGTTCGGCAAACACGGCGCTGCTCCGCTCGCCGAGCGTGTCGACCAGCAGTTCAGCGACCTTTTCGGGCGTCGACTGATTGGCGAGGTCGTCGTCCCAGCGGGCGTCCATAGCCAGATACTCGAGCTTGATCCTTTGGGCGGCCTGTAGCTCGGGCACCGAGTCGAAGCGCTGTTCGACTCCATAATGGGCCGCCGCTGTATCGAGCATGGACCTGATCACCTGGACCGGGGGTGCCTGCGTGATCCGTTGCCGCAATGCCGCCACCTCGTCGGCCGGGGCACCGGCGCGCTCGAACGCGTCGAGCATCGGATACGCCCGCTTCATGGCCTCCACATGTTCGTGGGTGAACTGATCGACCCAGTCGACCAGGCCCTTCTCGTGGTCGTCCTTGTCCTGCCATCCGTGCAGCCGGATCCGTTCCCCGTTCGCTCCTTCGCGGACATCGTCGCCGCGGATGTTCCGCTGGTCCATGTGCTCGTTCAGCTGCGGACGACCGTGCTGTTCGACTCCGACGATCACGCCGTTCTCATCCAGGATCGGCGTCAGTCGCAGTTCGCCGACCACGTCACGGCCCATCTGCGCGAGCTTGCCGTGCCGGGTGTCATCGTTGAGCGCGTAGTGGCGTTCCAGCTGCGATACGTAGTAGGGCGGATTCTCCGCCACGCCCGGAATCCCGTATCGCTCGTACAGCTCGCCTTCGACGATCTTGAGCGTGCCCGAGTACCCCGTCGGCCGTCCCAGGTAGCTACTGCCGATGAGCTGGTCCACCGAGATGTACATGGCTTCCTCCGGCAGGTTGGCCTTGACCGGCACTCCCTCCTTGAGGTCCATGAACTGGCCTACCAGACCCTGCGTTCGAGTCTCGGTACCTTCCTCCCGGTTGGCCTGCAGCTGGTCGTTGGTGTCCGACGCCAGCAGCAGGACCCTTCCCGATTCCCCCGGGGCGTCACCGCGGCCTTCGATGTAGTCACTGTTCCTGACCCGTGCCCACTCGGCCAGCGCGGCACTGGTGTACATCTCGGCGTCGGCCGCGGTCACGGGTTCCCCGGACACTCGGTTGAGCTTGGCGATCGCCGCCGGCGTCAGCGTCGCCTGCCAGAACCCGCGGGTGCCCTCCGGCCTGCCGAAGTCCTGCGCGGTCAACCCGTGCGGCAGCCGCTGCGCGGTCTTGAAACGCTGCCAGACCTCTTCCAGGCGAGCGACCACCTCGGGGCTCTCGTCGCCGCCCGCGCCGGGCGACAGCACCGCCTCGCGGCCGTCGACCACCGTATCCATCTCGTCGAGCGTGTGGACCTTGTTCCCACGGCCACCGGGCAACGGCTCGAACCGTTCCCGCAGACCGTATCGCTCCGCCGCCTCGTCGAGAATCTCCTTGATCCGATCGAGTTGCGGCCGATTGCCTTTGAGCCGGGGGAACAGACTCTCACGAAGCGCCTTGATCGTCTCATCGGATGCTCCCGCCTCGTGCAGGCGATCGAGAAACGCCTTGCCCCTGCGCAACACCAGGAACTCGGCGTTCTCCGGTGTGCCGACGAACATCTGGCCCACACCGGGTTTCGGCTCCGGGAACTCCCCGTTCTCGGTCATATCGGCCAGCCGGTAGGTGTCCACCGGCAGATCGCCGTGCTCGGACCTGGTGACCTGCTCCACCGACGCGATCGTCTCCAAGACCAGTGAATCGCTGCTGGTCCACACGTTGGCGACGCCGTGCTGGATGGCGTCGTCGATCGTTTTCACGGTGGTGAGCAGCGTCTTGCCCTCGCCGGTCTTCATGTCGGCCAGCTCGAGCCCCCACGCGATACGCTGCGTCACACGCATGTCTTTGCCGGTGGTGAGTTCGGCCCACTTGCGCATGGCGAGGTAGCGCTCCGCGCGGGTCCCCCCGACGATCCCCTTCAGCAGTGCCTCCGGCGACATCGGAACCGTCACCGGGTCGGCCGCATCTCCCGCGGCCAGCATCTCTTCGTAGTACGAGGTGGCCAGCTCGTCGGTGGACATCATGGCCCGCAGACGTTTGTCCGAGGCGGCTCGGAACGCGTCGGCGCGGTCGACCACTCCCGCCTCGTATGCCGCGATATCCGCCGCGCCCGCCTCCGCCGCCGAGCGGAACCGGGCATCTATCGCCCGCACCCCGTCCGACACCAGGCTCCGGTGCGCCGCGCGGTAGGCCGTCGTGCACCGCTCCAGGTCATCCGCCGCCGTCCGGACGTTGGCCTGCGCCACCTCCGCGTGTTCGGCCAGCGCATGCCGCCAATACTGTTCCCGGGCGGCCACTTCGGAACGGAAAGCCCTTCTGCCCCACCGTGATACCACCTCATTGCGGGCGGTCTCGGCCGCCCGCAGTCGGACCGCGTGGTCATCCCGCCCCGGCACGGCGCCCTGCCCGATCACGGCCCGCAGCAAGGCCTCCCGCTCGACCATCGCCGCCCGCAACCGCGTCCGGGCCCGCTCGATACCTTGCTCCAGCCCGGCAAGGTGCGTGGCCTCCGGCTCCGCGCCCTCCCGATAGCGCCGATACTCCTGCCTGCTCTTTTCCAGGGCGGCGCCCGCCGCGTCGACCTTGTCCTGCACCGACCGGATGCTCTCATCCACATGACCGCGCACACCCGCCTCGTAGGCGGTGACCGCCGCCTCGTGGGCATCGCGACTCGCCGCCCAGTCCGTGCGCGCCGTGGCCACCGCGTCGCGGCCCGCCCGCATGCGCTCACCGGTCTCGGCCTCGACACCGCGCCGTTGTTCGTCGGCCGCCGCGATCGCGGCTTCCGCTTCCGCCCTTCTTGCGTCGACGCGTTCCTCGACCGCCTCCCGCACCGCGGTCTCGTGCGCCGCCCACGCATCCGCCACGGCACGCCTGGAAACCTCCGACTCGACCGCCGTCCCGCCCTTCTCCAGCTCCGCCAGCGCCCGGTCCAGGTGCTTGCGGGCATCCACCACGCGCTGATCGTCGACGGTCACCTGGTGGGTCAGTTCGGCCCGCAGCCTCGCCGTAGGCGTCTCCGTCGCCGCGGTGGCAGCGCCGCCGGAAAGGGAATGTGCTGCAGCAGAACGGTTCTCGGGCAACGCCGGGCGTGGCGCTGCCGAAGCTGTCTGCGCGGGCTGCCCGCGCGTGACGGCCTGGGCCGCGAGCCGGTCCAGGATCGCCTGATCCGCCGACCGGCTGTCCCGCCCCTCCGCGGCATCGGCGATCGTTTCGTCACGCGAGTCCTGACCGAAGGACACGTCCGGCCGATCGAAGCGGCCACTGCCATCGGTTTTCGGCGCTGCGAGGGCTTCGGCTCGCGCGTGCGCGCCGGCGTGCATGGACATCGCTCCGCCGACCGCACCATTGAGCAACTCGGCGAGCGCCTGGTCGAAATGTTCGGGCCAGCCGGTGATCAACGCCGCCGCGCCCAGGCCCGACACCGCACCCGCGGTCCCGTGCACCAGCCCCAGCAACAACCGGCTGTCCCCCACCCGGGGAAAGATCTTCGGCACGTACCGACCGGCCAGCACACCACCGACCGCACCACCGGCACCCCCCGCGCCCATGGCGACGATCGACGTCAGGTCAAGGCCCCTCGGATTCTCACCATTGGCACCGATCAGGCTCCAGTCCCGGTCCCCCGCCGCGACCTGCAACAACTGGACACCCCCGTCGACCGCCATCGGGAACGCGGCGGATTTCCCCACCACGGCGGCGAGCTGAAGCGGCCCCAGCCCCGTCAGCCTGGCCACCGCGTTCGCCGCGCGCTCCGCGAAACCCCGCTTCAGCGCCGCCCGCAGCACCTCGACCTCGGCACGCCCGGTGACCAGCATGGACTCCACGGTCGACGCCGCCGCCACCTGTCCGGCGGGACCGGCCGCAGCCGCTACCACCAGCGCGCGGTAGATTTGCCAAACCAGCTGTGCGCCGAACGCGAACATCACACACAGCGTCTTCTCCGCCTCGTTGGCTGCACCGTCCGCCTGATCGGCCAGGATCAGCGCCTCGTCGTGCAGCCGGATCGCGCCCTTACGATGCAGCAGCAGCATCTCGCGCACCTGGTCACCGAACGTGCCGACCGCGTCGAGCTGCGCCAGCACCCCCGTCGCGTCATCGGCATGACCCAGCATCGCCGCGGCCTTCTCCCGCAACTGGGCGGCCATCCACCGCATCCGGGACACGTCTGCCCGCGGCAAGTCCCCGCCGAATACCGCCATCTGGACCGGCCACCGCACGAAATCGGGCAGGCCTTCGAACAACTCCCGCGCCTGCACCAACGGATCCGACGACAAGATGTCAACCACCGGCGCCGCTCCGCCCCGGCGGGGACGCCGCGGCCACGAGCGCCGCGTGCAGAACCTGCGCCTGCGCACTCGCCCGGACGCCGTGCAGCACGACATCGGCGAACGCACAGCCCAGTGCCCGCCGTATGTCGAAATCGTCTGCATCGCCGAAGAGTTCGTTCAGCTCGGCGCGCCAGCGCCGGTACCCGCGCACGACCTCGCCGAGCGAGGTGTACCGACCCGCCGCCCGGCGCAGATACTCGGCGATCAAGATCCGCTGCACGCGCCGCCCGACAACGCCCCCACCGGCCGAGTCGAGCGCCGCGGCCAGCTCGCGCACGGTCGCCGCGTAGACCCGCAGACCCGGCGGCGCCGACGCGCCGGCCACGCTCTGGTCCAGCGTGATCGACCGCACGGCGGGCGCCCGATCGTCACGTGACTCGCGCTCCCATCGCACCGGAGGTCCGTCGCCGCCACCCAGATCGGTCACTGCGACACAGTCGAGGACGACGGCCGGGTAGTCGGTCAGGACACGATCGATGGCTGCCGCGAACTCACGAACAGCCGTGTCTTCCAAGCCTGGGAGGTCGAACCCGGTGACCTGGACACCGTGCCGTTCGGCCAATGTCCGCGCCAGCCATCCGAGCGCCGCCGACGCACCGGGCCTGCCGACCGGCCGTTCCGGGGTCCGGTCCCGGCCGGATCGACCCTGTCCGCGCTTCCCCGGCGGCGGAGCGTCGGACCGAGCGGCCGGAGGGCGACTCGATTCCTCTGCCGCGTGCGCGCCGGGCGCCGGGCGCGGCGGCGTGGTCCACGGTGTCGCCTGACGCCCTGCCCCGGCCGCACGACGAGAATCGCCTGCGGACAAGCCATCCCGTGCCCGCGGGGAGTTGTTCTCGGCGAGCGGAGGCGGTACCGCGGCGGGCGACCCGCTACGTTCCTCGGGTCGTCTGTCACCGGTGGCCGGGCTCGTGGCGCCCGGGGACGGGTACGACGAATCGGGGTCACCTCGCGAAGTGTCCTGCCCGCCCGCCTCGTCCGGTCCCGCATCCGGGGTCGGCTGCTCGGTGCGGGCCGGCTGACCCGAGGGGTCGGAAAGCGGCCCGCCGGAAGATCTTTCGACGTCGGCGGTTGCGGTGTGCGGTGCCGCCGAAGGCGGGGACGAAGCGGGCGACGCGGCGGGCGACGCGTTCGCACCGGGTGTCAGGGGCGGCGCGACCTGCGACGGCTGCGGTGCCCCGACCGCGGGACCCGGGTCGCCGCGGCTCGACTCGCCGGGGTCTCGATCTGTCCGGCCGGCGATGTCCTGGTCCGCGTCCTCGACACTGTGCGTAGCGTCGATGAGCCCCCGGGCGGTCTCGCGCAGACTCTCCTGCATCGCCCGAAGGTTTGCCAGCAACTGGTCGGCGCCCGGCGTGAAACTCTCGGCGAACGCCAGGCCCAGGTCGTCGTCACCCCAGGACCCGTCGGCCTCGGCCAGATTATCCCGCAGCCCGGCGTATGTCCCGCCGACGCGGTCACCGAGATCACCGAGCAACGCCCCCTGCCGGCGAATACGGTCGGGATCGAATTGGAACTCGCTATACGCCATGCCGATTCAGACGCCGTCGTCCCGGCGATGCCAGTACCGCTGCTCGAACCCGGCCACGTACTCCGATATCGCGACCGACTCGGTCGACTGCTCCACGACACCGTCGTCGGCGACGTAGAACACCGCACGGTCCAGAACGAACTCACCGTCGGGCACCGGCGAATGCACTCTCCACCCGACGCCGAGCCGAACGGCCGTCAACGCCGACAGCGAATATCCGGTCACGTCATGGCCCCGGCCCCGGATGTGATCTCGGACCAAGGCGATCGCCTCCGCCTCGGAGAGGAAGCCATGGCCGACTGCCCCCAGGCCCGCGATGACGAACTGGAACAGCGCACCATCGAGATCGAGCCCCGCGCTGTCACCGAAAACGCTCCGAATGTGCTCCCGAGTCACCGCGCCTGCCTGTGCCGCGGAAATCAACGGCTCGATCGCCTCGGGCACCCCGCCCGGCACGTCGCTCAGCAGGTCGGAGATTACGCCCGCCGTGGTCTCGACCGTCCAGACCGCGGGAATGGCCTCCGCACACTCCGGCACCGGAGCCGACCCGCCCCGGTACCACCGCCCCGCGTCCCACCAGTAACAGAACGACAGCGACCCGGTAGCCACACGGGCGTTGAGGACCGGGTCCGCCACCCAATACGGCGCGCCCGCAAAGATTTCCGACATGTCGCCGCCTTCGTTGTAGGCGGCCTCCAATACGGGCGCGTTCCACACGCCACCCGACAGCACCGCCCGCCCGCCCGGCAACACCGCCAGGGTCGAACCGCTGTGCCGTGCACCTTCGAACACACCCACGGACGGGCAGATCCGAGGCCCCCACGGGGACCCCACCGCCACGAAAGCCGCCGACAACACCGCCCACCGAGCCCACAGCTCCCGCAGCTCCAGCAGCTCGTTCACCGGTACCGGCCGCACACCCATCGTCCGGTCCGCCCGTGCGCTCTCGGCGGCCCGGCCAGGCGGCCGCGACAGCGGCTCACCACGCCCGATATACGCCGCCAGCCACACCGGCAGGCGATTTCGCGGATGGCTTTCCAGGTCGGCGAGATACGCATCAGGTGCGAACAACTGCTCGCCGGGAAACGGCTCCGCACCGCGGTCGCACTCGACCTCGACGTGGGCATCGTCCGCCCGCACCAGCAAGCGCCACCACGGTCCGTCCGCGGATCGAGCCGACAACTCACGGTGCCGACGCACCGCACCCCACACCTCCGGTGGCACCTGACACCGCACCGACCGCGTCCCGTCGTCGACAACCAGCACCGCGGACTCGCTGACGACCGTCATGGCGAACGACGCCTCCAACTGCCGCCAGCCGGGCGGAGCGGCCGCCCGTAGCCCGCGCACGATCTCACCGGTCAGCTCCACAGACGCCTCTTCCTGCCACCCCGCCACTGACGACCCGCTCCTCGAACATGAAGTCGACCCAGCTCTGTCGCTGCGATCCTGTCCCACCGCGACGCATCGCGAAACACGCAAATCGCCAGTCGCCGAGCACGCATTTGCGGCGATCGACAAGCCGTCGGACGATGTGTATGAATACAGGTCATTGACGACACGTCGAGGGAGGCACCGTGGACGTCACCGTGACCGAGCCGGACAGCCCACTCGCCGAAGCGCTTTCGTTCGTGGTCGAGAAGGGCCCGTATCGATACAACGCCTTCCGCCTCGGCGGCGCAGCGCCGGACATCGAGAGCGGGATAATGCCTGTCGAGCCGGCCGCGGACCCCGGATCGGTTCATCAGGCGCTCAGTCTGCTGGCCGTCGCGGAGTACCGGCTGATGTACGAATTGTTCTGGTTCTGGCCGACGGGCCCGGACGACCCAGCTTTGGAGCGGCTCGCCGCCGGCGATACGGCGGCAGCGCGAGAGATTTGGGAGACCGACCGCCACGACTCCGGCCCCGCCGCGGTGCTGGCGACCCATAATCTCGCCGTCCTGAATCAGATCGAGGCCTCGGAGTCGCCGGCCGGGAACACTTTTCATCCGTGGCTGGACGGGATCGATCTGTGGGACGAGGCGTTGCGGACGGACACTTTCTGGCAGCACCTGGAAGACCGGATGGGCGCGATCGACGAACAACCGCCCCGCCACGGCGTCGCTGAGCTGCGTCGTCTCCTTCCGGATGCGCTGCTCGAAGTGTTCGCGCGATTCTTTTCGCGGTCGGCTAGGCAGCACGACGCGGAGGCGCTGAACGCCCAGTTGATAGCGCTGGACGAGCTGATCCACCGCGACAGCGATCCCGCGAGCGTGTTCTCCGCACAGCTTCTCGACAAGGCAGCGCAGGCCGTCGCGCACCAGCTCGCCGACGCACTGGTGGACAGCGTGGAGAAGATCGCCGACCTCTTCATCGCGACGACCACCGATCACAGCCGCATCGACCAGGCGATCGCCGGTGCCGGGTTCCTGCCCGCGGGAATCCGGGATGATCTCGGTTTCATTCGTCGGGAGGTGACCGGCACCGACCCCATCTTCGACCGAGAAGGCTTGGGAGAGTTGACCGCCCGGGTTCTTCTGGATATCGGACAGGCGGTGCTGGAACACGCGGAACCCGTCCTCGAAGCGCTCGCCTATCTCGGTGGGCGTTCCACCGTCGCCGCGGCGTTCCGATGCGTGTGGCATATGACGATGTGGTGTGATTCCGAAGCGGCCCGCGGTGGCGAGGTCACCGTGTTCCGCGAAGGACTGCTGGCCCGTGCCCGCGCCTTGGACGCGCGGATGGGCGCCGAGGCCGCCGCGCCGCATGCGGCCGTAAGCGATTGCGCGCCGGTCGAAGTCGCACTCCATATCGCCGCGATCGATGCCCTGATCTACATGTCGCGCAACACGTATGTGCATGCGCCGGAGGAGTACGCGCGCGACGCGGCCGACAAGATCGCACTCATGACCGATCTCTGTGCCATTCCGGTCCGGGAGCTACGTGGGCTCGGGCACCCGGGCGACGAACGCATTCGGCGGGTAATCCGAGACCTCGCCCTCGACATGATGGTGACGCTCGCCGGCTATCTCGGTGTCGTCGGGAACAACAAGGAATACGCTCGGCTCTATCACCGCGCGGAGTCACTCGTGGATGTCGCTCCGATGCGGGACGCACTCGATACGCTGAACGCCACACTCGACTGGGGCAAACGAACGCCACTGATCGACGCGCACCGCCGGGCAGTCCGTGGTGGGATATTCGGGATACGGCGCGGGCGGGGATAGCCGTTCCGATCTCCTCCGGTATCCGCGACGGCGCGCTGCGACCGCGCGTCGTCAAACTCTGACCGCGACAGCGTATTTCACGGGATACGGCACCGCTCCGGAGCAATTGCAGGCGCGCCGGAGGTCTTGCGTGTCGCAATGCCGGGGGTTACCGTGCGTCACCGACGAAAGGAGCCTCCCGCGTGCGAGTCTCGATACGGACCGCGGTGGTATGTCTTGTGGCGACACTGCTCTCGTTCGCGGGAAGTGCGGCCCAGGCCGACGAGACCTCATCGCCGGATGGCTGTCGATCCTTCTTCGTGCCGGTCCCGCAGGGGCAGCTGGCCGCGACGCTGTGCCTCCCTACGGACTCGCCGACCGATACGGTCATGGTGTTGATGGCCGGGTCCAATTACAACGGCACCTATTGGGATTTCGCGTACCAACCGGAGACCTACAATTTCCGGCAGGCGATGAATCGCGCCGGATACGCGACGCTCGTCGTGGACCGGCTCGGCAATGGGGCCAGCACCCGGCCGCCCGCCCTCTCCCTGACGGCCTCGGCTACCGCCGACGCCCTGCACGGGATCGTGCAGGGATTGCGGCAGGGTCTGGCCGGAGCCCAGCCGTTCGGCAAGGTGATCACCGTGGGGCACTCGCTGACGTCGGGGACCTCGGTGATGGAGGCCAGCGCCCACCACGACGTCGACGGTGTCGTGCTGACCGGATATTCGCATTCGCTGAACATCGGCGAGACCCTCGGGGTCATCTCCACCTATCACCGGGCCACCGAGGAACCCGAATTCGCAGGCCGCGGTTACGATTCCGAATATCTCGTCTCCCGGCCCGGCGCCCGGCTGCACGACTTCTACGCGCCCGGCAATGTCGACCCGGAGGTGCTGGCGCTGGACGAGAAGACCAAGGAGGCCTTCTCGCTCACCGAATATCCCGACGGGCTGCTCTCCACCCTGCCGGGTATGTCGAGCCTCATCAGCGCACCGGTCCTGATCGTCAACGGCGGCCTGGATCGGTTGTCCTGCGGTATCGACTACGCGGTCTGCGCGAATTCCGCCACGCTGCAAGCCTCGGAAGCGCCCTTCTTCGCCCCGGCCGCCCGGTTGAGTACCTTCGTGCTGCCCGGCAGTGGGCACGCCCTCAATCTCGCCCGCAATACCGTCGAATATCAATCGGCAGTGATCGATTGGGCGAATTCGATGATCGGGCGCTGAGGGTCACTTCGCGCGAGAGAGTACCGCGACGAGGAAGTCGGAGTCGTCGGTGAAGGGGCGCACGTCCCAGGTCGAGAGCCGCAGATCCGTTGTGAGCCCAGCGGTTTCGGCATCGGCCAGGAATTGCGGGAACTCGTAGCCGCGGTCCGCGCCGAAGCCCACGACGACCCGACCGGCCGGTGCGAGGTGGCGGGCGAAACCTTCGAGCACTGCCTCCCGGGTAGTCGGCGCCAGAAATGTCATCACGTTTCCCGCGCACACGATGACATCGAATCCTTCGGCGATCCCCCCGGCAGGCAGATCCAATTCGGCGAGATCGCCGACCATCCAGGTCGGACCGGGATAATCCTGCTCCGCCGCGGCGATCAGCACCGGATCGACATCGACACCCACAACGACGTGCCCGGCGCGATGCAAATACCCACCGATCCGCCCCGGCCCACACCCCGCATCCAGCACCCGAGCCCCCCGCCCCACCATCGCATCGACCAGCCGCGCCTCCCCGAAAATATCCCGCCCCTCCGCCGCCATCCCCCGAAACCGCTCCACATACCACGCCGAATGCGCAGGATCAGCAGCAGTAATTTCCTCCCACTGACTGGGCGTACGTCGACTCATCGACCACTCCTCCTCGCTCGGCCCCCACTCACGATTCACTGTGCCACCGCCGCCCCAAGAATGATCACGCACCCTCGCGACTTCTTCTCATGGGCATCGCCCATGGCGGGCACCCCCGGAGGACGATAAATCACAGAAATGGTGCTGTGTCCCTGAAGAGGTCAGGCACTTCGGAGAACGGAGCAGCCCCGGGGCTTATGGAGCCGCCAGTAACCCACAGCGAGGAAATCGTTCAGCTGATGTATCTCGTCGTTTTTGTCGTAGTCCCAAGGCTCCGTGGGCAATCCGGGCAATCCGGCACGAGCAAGGAGTTTCCGAGTCTGCGCACGGTGCCGTTGCGGATCGACCCATTCCTGCCACGGTGTCATTTCGGCAGTGGCGTCGATGTCGAACCCGAGTTGATCGTCGTTCACGTGCGACTTCCTCTCCTCGCGATGGTCGGGACCGGGGTGGAAGCCTAATAGTTCCGTCCGCTGTCCGGCTTGATCCGCCCGGCTTCGACCAGCACCCGGTACGCGGCCCATTTGCGCGGGCAATCGTTCACTGAGCAGGCCCGATGCTGCTGCATGATCCAATGCGCGTGTTTCGTAGTCAGTGGCTCAGCCGGGGCCTGATGCGTCCAATCAACTGCCTGCTGCTCACGCGCGAGCCGCTCACGGATTTCGTCCACTGTCCGACCGGCCATGTCCTTGCGCCACCAGCCCATGGTCCGCCCTACCCCTCGGAACCGGGCGACAACCGAACCGAAGACACATGTTCTTCCGCATCAGCCGCCAGCCCATCGAGCACGGCTATCAACATCTGAATATCAACGCCGGACGGCGGCAACGATGCGTCCGACGACCAGTACGGGATACCCCGTGCCGCGGCTCGCTCCCGCAGCGTCTCCACCGGCGGGACGATCTTTCCCTCCCGCACCAGCCACCTGTACGCGCTCGACTTGCGCCGACAGGAATCAGCACTACATCCGATGTGCTGCTGCATGATTCGCTGGGCTTCCGCCACGGTGAGCGGATGGTCGAGATACATGTGCTCACGGTCCGCGAGGCTTGGAAGCGCAACGGGCCACGTGTTCGGCGGGCGGACTGTCTCCAGGACGAACAACTCACAGACCCGCGACGGCATATTGTCAACAGTGCCAAGGTCATACGCGACAATCGCATCCGCGCCGAGGCCTGCGGCGATACCCAACCCATACCCGATCGGACCCGAGTGATCCGCGGGTGGACGCACCGTGTACAGCCAGACATACCCCAGCTCGGCCGCGTGACGCTGCGCGAGCGTCGCGTGCAGGGGTGCGTCACAGCCCGACACGTCGCCCCGGACCAGGCATACCGCGGTGAGCCTGCCAGCATTCTGTTCATCGGAACCCATGACTTTCCCCTCAGCTCGACGTGTTTCCGGTGTCCGCCGCCGGGGAACTGTGCGGCGTCGATCAGTTGGAGAGGTTTCGTTGACCGACGTGCAGAGAAGGGCTTGCGTCAACCCGGCGGCAGGGCCGGTTGAACCTTGCGCGTCCGAGGTGCGGTCCAGGGACAGGGAAAGGACAATCGACGCGCGGCCGGACGAGGAAGACCTACCCTCGGGGTATGACCTCTGCGGGCGAAGCGATAGCACGGGAGCGGAAGTTGGCCGGGCTCACCCAGCGCAGCTTGGCGAACCGGATCACCTACAGTCTGAGTCTCGTCAAGGCCGTCGAGCAAGGGCGTGAGCCGGCCAGTCCCGGCATGATTTCGGCTGTAGCAAGGGCGCTCCGAATACTCCCGGAGCAACTGACGGGAGCGCCCTATGACGATGGCAAGCCGATGTCCGACGCTGTGAACGGGCTTACCGTGCTACTCGCGGAGGGCCGCTATGCGCGAGCGGAGGAGCCGCTGCCGCCGGATGTCATCGAGGCGAAGCTGAACGAGACCCGACGCTTGTATCGAGCGGATCGCACGCGGCAGACGATCGAGGTGCTGCCGGGCATCATTCGCCGGATTCACGGAGTCGTTCAGACCACGACAGGCGATGCCCGCAGCCGGGCATACTCGCAGCTCGCGTGGGCATACATCTTCGCCGAATGGGCGGCGCGGCGAGTGGGGCAAACCCACCTCACCATTCCGGCACTGGACCTGGCCGATTACTACGCGCCGAAAGGGGACGACCCGCACTACGGCGACTTCTCGATGCTCGCCCGTGCCCGCGTGCTCACCCACATCGGCGAGTCGGGCGTAGCGGGTCACCTGATCGACACCGTGATCAATCGCGCGGATGCAGACACCACGACCGCCGGGCTCGTCATGACCGGCTACTCACATCTGGCCGCTTGTATCAACGAGGCACGGAAGCTGAACTACGCCAACGCCGTAGCGCACGTGGACGCGGCACGGGAGTACGCGGATCGCACTGGCGAGACCGACGTGTACATGACATCGTTCGGGCCGGTGAACGTCGAATTCCACCGGCACGCAATCGAACTCGAGTCGGGTGACCCACACAAGGCAGCCCACGAAGGAACACAGCTGACCATCCCGAGCGGTTACGACAAACCGACCCGGATCGGTCACCATTGGCAGGACAACGCCCGTGCGTGGTTGATGGCCGACAATCCCGACCGAGCACTGATGGCGCTGAACAAGGCGCGGGCCGCCGCACCGCAACAGACACGACTGCATCCATCGGTGCGGGAGACTCTGCACGGGATCGCGGCGGCCCAACGACGGCGAAGCGACTCGCTGGTGGGCTTCGCTTCGTGGCTGAGAACCTCCCTCTAACAACTATGACGTGCGGAAATGGGCCTCCACCTCATCCTCGCTCAGCCCATAGTCGGCTAGGGAATACCGATGCGCGGGCTTGCGGTCGCCCGTGCGGCTTTCCTGGTCGAGGGCGGTCATGGCGGCGCGGGCTGGTTCGGTGAGCTCGATGTCGAAGGAGCGGTAGATCGACTCGACGGTGCCGAGGGGGTCGGCGCGGAGGTCGGCGAAGTCGATGTCGAGGAATTGGGCTTGGTCGTAGCGTTTGCGGGCGGCGGTGAACTCGTGCAGGCCGCGGGACCACAGTTCGAGTTGGGTCTCGCCGATGCGGCGGCCGGTGAAGGTGTCGGACCAGCCGCGGGCGGCGTGCTCGGACAGGCTGCAGACCGAGGCCAGCACCGTGGCGGGGGCGCGGTGGGTCTGGATGACCAGCGCGTCGGGGTAGACCGCGAGCAGCGCGTCCAGGGCGAACAAATGGCTGGGGTTCTTCAGGATCCAGCGGCGGTCGTCGCCCAGGCCGATCAGCTGCAGGTTCTTGCGGTGCCGGGCGTAGGCGTCGGTCCAGTCCTGGTTGCGCAGCCACTGCGAGTAGGTGGGCAGGTACGCCAGACATTCGTAGGACACCGACTTCACGGTCTGGCGCAGCAGTTGCCAGCACTCCTCCACCTCGGCGGCGGTCATGTAGTGCAGGCCCATGAATTCGGGGTTCTCGACGTGATGCTGGGCGAACCCGGCGTCGAGCTGCCGGTATACCGGATTGTCGGCCCAGGTGTCGCGGGGCGGCCGGGGCTGCGGGAACTCGGCCAGCCACATCTCCAGCGCCTGGTGGCGCGGGTCGGCGGCGAGCAGCCTGTGCAGCGCGGTGGTGCCGGTGCGCGGTAGGCCGGTCACGAAAATCGGTCTGGTGACCGGTGTTTCGGCATACTGCGGGTTGGCTTTCCAGGCGGCCTCGCTCAGCGCGCGGGCCACCAGGGCGCCGCGCAGGAAGTAGCGGTTCATCTTGCTGCCGAGTTCGGTCAGCCCCGCGTCGCACTGGTAGGACTCCAGCAGCACGCCGAGCGCCTCTCGGTACTCGTCGGAGCCGAAATCGGTGAGGCCGCAGGCTTTCGTGGCCGAGGCGTGCAGATCCTCGACGGTGCCCACGTCGGTGCGAATGGTCATGAGAATCGATCCTCGAGGTTCAGGCGTGGTACTCGCCGCAGTTGACGTCGAGGGTCTGGCCGGTGATGGCGCTGGACCAGTCGGACGCCAGAAACACCACGGCGCGGGCGATTTCGTCGGGCTCGGGCAGGCGCTTCAGATCCGACCGGTCGGCGGTCTGCTGATACACCTGCTCGGCGGTGATCCCGTACTTCTTCGCCACCTCCCCGAAATACCACTTCAGCTGATCGCTCCAGATGTAGCCCGGCGCAACGCTGTTGACTCGGATGCCCTGCTTGCCCAGCTCGGAGGCCAGCGTCTGCGACATGGCGAGCAGGGCGGACTTCGCCATCTTGTAACTGCCGTACCGGGGTTCGGAGTGCCGCAGCACCGCGGAGTTGATCATCACCACCGCGCCCTTGGACTCGGCGAGCGGCTCGGTGAACGCCTGCGTCATCCGCAGCCCACCCAGCACGGTGAGATCGATGCTGTCGCGGATCTGCTGGAAGTCGGTGCGCGCCAGCGGTTTCATCGAGGGCACCGCGAAGGCATTGTTGACCAGGGCGTCGACCCGGCCGAAGGTGTCCAGGGTGCGCCGCACCAGATTCGCCACCGCCTCGTCGTCGGTGATATCGGCGGGCACGCACAGCGTTTCGCCGCCCGCCGCCTCGATCTCCGCGGCCACCTCCTTCAACCGCGACTCGGTGCGCGCGGCCAGCACCACCTTCGCGCCGGCCGCGGCCGCCTCGGTACAGATGGAACGGCCCAGTCCGGGCCCTACGCCGCTGACGACGACGACCTTGTCGGTCAGTAGTGCGGTGCTCATCGATGTTCCTCTCATCCCAGCATCCGTTGTGCGAAGCCGCGCTGGCGCGCCGCGATGCGTTCCTGCCAGCCCGCCTCGTCGACGGAGTTGTATTCGTAGTGCGGCAACAGATCTCGAACCTTCTCGAACGGCACCAGCTCGATCGCGGGCCCGTCCGCGGCGGTCAGCGGCCGGTCCACGCGCTGCCAGCGGAGCTGCAAGATGCCCCGGGTGCAGCCGGTGGTCTCGATCCAATTCGCGATGCCCGGATCGCGCGCCGCGACCACCATCCGGATCATGCCGTCCGGATCGACCTGCGCCTGCGCGGAATTGAGGCTGGTCTGATGGTTGACGTAGTCCAGCGAGATGTACCACCGGCTGCCCAGCTGGAATCCCTGGTAGGGCATATCGGATTTGGGCACGGTGATAACCAGCGCCTGGTCGTCGGCGAGATGGAAGTGCCCGACCGAGGAGTATTGGGTGCTCAGGCCGCCGGGAGTGAGCCGGGGTTCGGTGAGGGTGTTCACCGGCAGATCCAGATAGAACCACTTCGGGAAGTTGAACCAGGTATGGATGCGCTGCAACAGCATTCGCCCGGCCGCCCGATAGCGCTTGCGCAGCTGATCGACCGTCGGCGCGGCGGGCGCGGTGCCGAGGGTGTCGAGGCGTTCGATGCGAATCGTGCCCCGGCGCTCGGCATTCCAGTCGCCGTACACTTCTCGCACGGCGAGCGTCGACGCGCCCTCCCCCAGCACGAAGTAGTTCGGGCCCGGATCCTCTTTCGGCGGACCGAATCTCAGCTGATAGCTGCCGTCCGCGGCGATGTCGAGCCGGCGATCGTCGAAGGCGTCGTCGCCGTTGGGCACGTCGGTGGCGCTGTAGTCGCCCTTGAGCACCTGGAAGCTGAGATCGACGGTATTGCCGCGGGTGCCGGTGATCAGGTACTCCGCGCCCGGCTCGACATTCGCGTGGTAGTAGAGCGTGTCGGGATTGTCCAAGCCCATCTTGGTGTAGGGACCCGTGGAGGTGACGAAGTACGGGTGGCTGGCGCCATGCGCCCGCGACAACTGCATCACGGCCTGGACGCTGCCCGCCAGATAGTCGTAGCCCTCGGCCAGATCGCGCTCGTCGCGGATGAATTCGGCGGCGGCGACCAGCTTCTCGGCCTCGGCGATCGCCGCGCGCAGCGGTTCGGTCAGGTCCGCGGCGGGATCGGTCGGTGGTTGTGACATCAGCTTCCTCGGTGTCGATACGGAAAAGGCTTGCGGCACTGTCACAGTCGCAGTTCGCGCCGGATCAGCGCGGCGATGTCGGCCGGGTTGCCGTGGTCGGGGGTGATGATCAGGTCGGCGTGCTGGGGGCGTTCGTACGGTGAGTCGATGCCGGTGAAATCGCGGAGTTCGCCCGCGCGGGCACGGGCGTACAGCCCCTTCGGGTCGCGGCGCTCGCACACCTCCAGCGGGGTGTCGACGAAGACCTCGTGGAACGGCAATCCCTTGTCCCCGTGCACGGCTCGGGCCAGCTTGCGCTGCGCGGCGAACGGGCTGATCACCGACACGATGGCGGTCACCCCGGCATCGGCGAACAGCGCCGCGACCTGGGCCACCCGCCGGATGTTCTCGCGGCGGTCGGCATCGGTGAACCCGAGGTCGGCGTTCAGCCCGTGCCGTAGGTTGTCGCCGTCGAGCAGATACGCCGGACGGCCGGCGGCCACCAGCTGCCGCTCCAATTCCACTGCGATAGTGGACTTTCCGGAGCCGGACAGGCCGGTAAGCCAGATCGTCGCCCCCGCGTGCTGCCGTTCGGCGCGCGTGACCGCCGAGCTGTGCCACACCACATCGGCGGTGGTCGTCGCGGTGTCGCGCGGCCCGGTGTCCCGGGCCAGGATCATTCCCGCCGCCACGGTCTGGTCGGTCGCCTCGTCCACGAGGATGAAGCTGCCGGTCCGGCGATTGTCGCGGTAGTTGTCGAACATCAGCGGCCGGCGACTGCGCAAGGTCAGGCGCGCGATGTCGTTGAGCGCCAGGCTGTCCGCGTCCGCCACCCGGTGCAGCGTGTTCACGTCGAGGCGGTAATCCAGTTCGGTCACCCGGACGCGGCTGGACTGCGCGGCCGTGCGCAATTCGTACTCCGCGCCGGCGCGCAGCGTGGTGTCGTCGGAGAACCAGCACACCATGGCGTCGATATCGCGGTCGAGGTGCGGGCGGTTGCCCGGACGGGCGAGCATGTCGCCGCGGCCGATATCGATGTCGTCGTCCAGGGTCAGCGATACCGCCATGCCGGTGAACGCCTCGTCCACCTTGGCGCCGCCCGGCCCCCAGATGCGCGCCACCCGCGTGCCGCGGCCCGACGGCAGCACGACCACCTCGTCACCGGGCTTGAAGATCCCGCCCGCGACCGTCCCCGCGTAACTTCGGTGCGCGATGTCGGCCGTCGACGAGTCCGCCTCGGCCGCAACGGTATCCGCGACATTCCCGCCGGGCGGGCGGATCACGTACTGCACCGGCAGCCGGGCGTCGATGAGGTTGCGGTCCGAGGCGATGTGCACGTCCTCGAGATGGCGCAGCAGCGGCGGGCCCGCGTGCCAGGGGGTGTGCGGCGAGGCGTCCACGACATTGTCGCCGTGCAGCGCCGAGACCGGGATGAAACTCAGATCGCCGACGGTCAGTTTGGCCGCGAAATCGGCGAATTCCGTGCGGATTTCGTCGAACCGGCGCTCCGACCAGTCCACCAGATCCATCTTGTTCACGCACACCACCAGGTGCGGCACCCCGAGCAGGGTGGCCAGGAAGGCGTGCCGCCGCGTCTGCTCGACCACTCCCTTGCGCGCGTCGACCAGGATCAGGGCCAAGTCCGCGGTGGACGCGCCGGTCACCATGTTCCGGGTGTACTGCACGTGGCCCGGAGTATCGGCGATGACGAACTTCCTTCGCGGCGTGGTGAAGTAGCGATAGGCCACGTCGATGGTGATGCCCTGCTCGCGTTCGGCGCGCAGCCCGTCGGTCACCAGCGCCAGATCCGTCGCCCCGTCGCCGCGCTGCGCGCTGACCCGCTCGATGGCGGCCAGCTGATCGGTGAACAGGGTCTTGGAGTCGTAGAGCAGCCGGCCGATCAGCGTGGACTTACCGTCGTCGACGCTGCCCGCCGTGGCCAGCCGTAACAGGTTGCGGCTCATCAGAAGTAACCTTCCCGCTTGCGGTCTTCCATGCCGGACTCGGAGATCCGGTCGTCGGCACGCGTCGCGCCGCGCTCGGTCAATCGGCTGACGGCGGTCTCGGTGATCACCGACGCCGGGTCGGCGGCCTCGCTTTCCACGCATCCGGTGCAGGTGGCGTCGCCGACCGTGCGGAAACGCACCGTCGCCTCGAAGGTCCGCTCCCCCTCGCGCGGTGCCAGGAAACGGTTGGCGGCCAGCAGCATTCCGTCGCGTTCGAGCACCGTGCGGCGGTGCGCGTAGTACAGCGACGGCAGCTCCACCGCCTCCCGGTCGATGTACTCCCAGATGTCCAGCTCGGTCCAGTTCGACAGCGGGAACACCCGAATGTGTTCGCCCGCACGGTGTCTGCCGTTGTACAGGTTCCAGATCTCCGGCCGCTGGGCGCGCGGCTCCCAGGCGCCGAACTCGTCGCGGAAGCTGAACACCCGTTCCTTGGCGCGGGCCTTCTCCTCGTCGCGGCGGGCGCCGCCGAACACCGCGTCGAAGCGGTGCTCGCGGATGCCCCGCAGCAGCGTCGTGGTCTGCAGGCGGTTGCGGGTCTCCCCCGGTCGTTCGGTCACCCGCCCGGCGTCGATGTCGTCCTGCACCCGCGCGACCAGCAGCCGGGCCCCGAGGCGGGCCGCGGTGCGGTCGCGGAAGTCGATCACCTCGTCGAAGTTGTGCCCGGTGTCGACGTGCAGCAGCGGTAACGGCAGCGGCGCGGGCCAGAACGCCTTGCGCGCCAGCTCCAGCATCACCGCGGAGTCCTTGCCGCCGGAGAACAACAGCACCGGCCGCTCGAAGGTCGCCGCCACCTCGCGGAAGATGTGCACCGACTCGGCCTCGAGGGCCGCCAGATGCGACAGCTCGTATCCCGTCTGCATCACACGCTCACCCACTCACCGCGCCGAATATTCGCTGCCCGGCAATGCACCGAGGTTGCAGTGTCGAATATTCGACGCTATCGTTCGATATTGTGACACCGACGATAGGCCGATCCGGCCGCGCCGGTCAAGAACCTGTTTCAGAAAATGGGTCCGCGGCCGCCGCCTCCCCGCCCACGCACCGCGTGGTACAGGTGATCGAGCTGCTCTCCCGGCACCCCGCCGAACATCTGTCGCTGGCACGGATCGTGCGCGACACGGGACTGTCCCGCGCGACCGCGCACGCCGTGCTCACGCAGTTGACCGCCGACGGCTGGACCGCGCGCGACGCCGACGGTAACTACGGCTTGGGCTTGAATCTGCTCACGGTCGCCCGCCGTGCTGAGGCAGCGTTTCCGCTGCGTCGGTTGGCCGCCGAGCCGATGCGCGAATTGTCCGCGCGCCGCCGCACTCCGGTGTTCCTGGCCGAGCGCGACACCGAGTCCATCGTCATCACCGAGGTCGTCGGCACGCCGTCGGTGCCCTGGATCCGGGCGGGCCGCCATCTCCCCCTGGCCCCGCCGGTGGCCCGCGAATTCGTCGCGTGGGCAAGCGATTCCGAGCGCACCGCCTGGCTGAACCGCGCCGACCCCGCCCACCACGACCGGCTCGAGGCCGTGCTCGCGGCCGTCCGCGACCGCGGCTACTCGGTGGAGCGCCTGGCCGACGAGTCCGCACCCATGCTGGAAGCCCTTGCCGCCCTGCGCCATTCCCCCATCACCGACCCCCTGCGCAACCGCCTCGGCGCCATGATCGCCGACCTCATCACCATCGATTACCTGCCGGACGAACTCGGCGACGAGAACGCGGTGGTCACGGTGGCGGCCCCGATCCGCCTCGGCGACACGGTTATCGCCGCCCTCGTCACCTGCCCCGACACGCGCCTGTCCGCCGCCCAGCTGGCCCAGTTGGGTACCGCTACCGCCACCGCGGCCGACACCATCTCGGCCGCACTGGTTTCCGCGCGCTGAGGCTCAGCCTTCGGTTTCCGGCCAGGTCGACAGCGTGTGATGCAAGGCCTCGAGGACGTTGCGCCAGGTGGCGTCGGTAGGGCGGGTGTGAGCGAAGCCGCCCGCTGCCTCGAGGGTGGCGAAACCGTGGAAGGTGGCGCGGAGGAGCCGGGCCGCGTCCAAGCCCGCGGTGTCGCCGAGATCGTAGCCGCGCAGCATGGCCGTGGTCAGTTCGATGCTGCGCAGGAGTTCGGGTGCGTCGCCGACTTCGGCCGGGTCCATTCGGATCTGGGTCGCGGCGTATCGGCCGGGATGCTCGAGGGCGTAGGCGCGGTACGCGTCGGCGAAGGCGATGAGCGCCTCCTTGCCGGATCGGCCGGCGATGGCCGCGCCGATGCGGTCGTTCAACTCGGCGCCCGCGCGCAGCGCCAGCCGGACCCGCAGGTCGTGCAGGTTGCGCACGTGAACGTACAGGCTCGGATCCTTCACGCCGAACTTGCGCGCGACGGCCGACAGGGTGAGTTTCTCGAAGCCGATCTCGTCGGCGAGTTCCGCCGCCGCGCCGACGACTCGTTCCACGGTCAGGCCCGCCCGCGGCGACATACCTCCACCTCCCTACCGGCATCGAGTCGGAGCCAACCCTAGTACGGCCGCCGACCGGAACGAACTTGCGCCTAATTCTATTAGGTTTTAGCCTTCTAGCCGAAGGAAAGGAGATCTCATGCGATCCGAGACCCTGGCCGTCCCCGGCGCGACGCTGTACTACGAACTGCGGGGCGACGGCCCGCTACTGCTGCTGATTCCCGGCGGAGGCGGCGACGCGGGCGTGTTCGACGCCGCGGCGGAGGTGCTGGCACGGCATTTCACCGTCGCCGCACTCGATCCGCGCGGCTGCTCGCGCAGCACCCTCGACCCCGGCGAGCCGGCGGACCAGCGGGTCGCGGTGCAGAGCGACGACGCGCACCGGCTGCTGGCCCAGCTGACCGACGAACCCGCCTTCGTGTGCGGCACCAGCAACGGGGCCATCGTCGGCCTGGATCTGCTGGCCCGCCACCCCGATCGGATCCGCGCCCTGGTCGCCCACGAGCCGCCCTGTTTCGCGGTATTGCCCGACGCCGCAACACATCTCGCCATGGTGGAGGAGGTCTACACGCTGTTCCGGACCGAAGGGCTCGCCGCCGCCTCCGCACGTTTCCTCGCCGGAATCGGCGGCGCGATGAAACCGGCGCCGGACGTGTCCGAGTTGCCGCCGCGCACCGCCGAGCTGTGGCAGCGGCTGGCGGCCAACGCTCCGCGCATGTTCGCGCACGAACTACGCCAATTCACCGCTTACACACCGGATTACGCGGCGCTGGCACGAGTGTCCGACCGGCTGCTCCCCGCCGCCGGTCGCGAGACGCGCGGCAGCCTGCCCTACCGTCCGATCGCGGAAATCGCCGCCCGCCTGAGTCTCGAGGTGACCGAATTCCCCGGTGCGCACAACGGACTGCGCACGGACGCAGTCGATTTCGCGCGACAGCTGATCGAGATTCTGACTCCCCGGACTCGTCAGGACAGCTCGTTCTCGTCCAGCACGTCGCGCAGGGCGCGGCCGAAGGCCTCGGGCTGTCCCGGATAACCGGACTCCGGACCGAGGAAACCGCTGTGGTGACTCGGGAACACGGCCGCGGGCTGCCCGAGGAACTCGGCGGTGGCTACGGCGGTGCGCCCGGTGAACACTCCGGCCGACTCCTCGCCCACGGCGATCACGATCCGGGTGGGAGCCGCGGTCAGCGCGTCGGCGTCGGGCAGATAGCCGCTGACCGCAGAAGACCGATCCGACAGCAGCGGATCGTCGCGGGAACCGTCGTCCTCGCCCGGCAAACCGAACATCGCCGGGTCCGGGGCGGGCTGCGCGAAGAACTCCTCGGTGAACTCGCCCTGCCACGACGACATGGCGATGAACGCCGCCATCCCGGCCCCGGAACCCTTGGCGTCGTAGGCATCCCGGAAATAGTTCATGGCTCGCTCAGCCGCCGCGGCATCGGGCAGCAGGGGAATGATCGGCGGCTCGTGCGCCACCAGCGTGCGTACGTCACCGGGGTGGGCCGCCACCAGCGCGAGCGCCGTGACCGCGCCGCCACTGCTGGCGAACATGTCGACCGGGCCACCGACGGCCTCGACCACGGCGTGCACGTCACTGGCCTGCACGGTCGGGGAATGGTCGACCCGGGCGTCCTTGCGCACACTGCGGCCGAGGCCGCGCGGGTCGTAGGTGATCACGGTGCGATCGGGGAATTCGGCGGCCAGCGTGCGAAAACCGCTGGCGTCCATGGGCTGTCCGATCATGAACAGCGGCGGGCGCCCACCGGCGGCGGGCAGCGGGCCGAGCACGTCGTAAACCAGATCGGCCTCGGGCGTCACGAGCGTATGTGTCGTCATGTCACTACAGACGGTGTGCACGCCCCGAACTCATCGACCGCATCGCCGGGCCCGGGGGCCGGCGGCCCCCCGGCCGCGGGGGCGCGGACACCTAGGTAAAGCACAAACCCTGAGGGCTGATCGCCGGGCCGCGAGGGAGTGCCGCGCCCCGGGGCGCGGCGGGGGGCGCG